>JBFWXZ010000027.1:0-23763 GCA_050186955.1 Flavobacteriaceae bacterium | reverse complement strand
GTTCTACGAGGTGCAGCCCTACATCGTGCAGACCAATCACGGCATGATGAGCTTCATGGTCACCGTCTCCTCGGCGTGGTGGAAGGGCCTGCCCGACGACATCCGCGAGGGCCTCGGGCGCGCCATCCGCGAGGCGGCCGACGACGCCAACGCCTTCGCCGACAACATGCACAAGGAGAACAAGGCGAGGATCGTCGAGTCCGGCCGCTCCAAGATCATCGAGCTGTCGGCGGACGAGCGTAAGGCCTGGCGGGCCGCCATGCGTCCCGTCTACGAAAAGTTCGAGGGCGTCATCGGTGCCGACCTGATCAAGGCGGCCCAGGACTCCAACCAGAACTAGGCGCTCGTCGACATGCTTCTTCGCATCGCCAACCGGCTGGAGGAAGGCGCTATCGCCTTCCTCCTCGCCGCCATGACGCTGTTGAGTTTCGTCCAGGTCATCCTGCGTTACGTCTTCAATTCCGGGCTAAGCTGGGCGCTGGAGGCGTCCACCTACCTCTTCGCCTGGCTGGTGCTGATCGGGATTTCCTACGGTGTGAAGGTCGGGGCGCATATCGGCGTCCAGGCGCTCGTCGACATGCTGCCGCCGCGCGTCAAGCGCTTCGTATCGCTGATCGCCGGCGGCCTGTGCATCGTCTACGCGGTGCTGCTGACCATCGGCAGCTGGAAATACTTCCAGACCGTCAAGATGATCGGCGTGACCGGCGAGGACATCAACATCCAGCGCTGGATTCTGCTTCTCGTCCTGCCCTTCGGCTTCGCCATGCTCATCGTCCGCCTCGCCCAGGCGACCTGGAGCATCGCGCTCGGCAAGGAGGTCGGCTTCAAGCTGCACGACGAGGCCGCCGACGCCATGAAGAATCTCCGCAACGACGATCAGGCGGCCGAAGGCCCGGATGCTCGTCCCAACAGCGAGCATGACAAGTGACGACTGCTTTCCTGGTCTGCAGCCTGTTCCTCTTCCTCGGCATCGGCATGCCGATCGCGATCGCGCTCGGACTCTCGAGCACGCTCGCCATCATCTTCTTCACGCCGGATTCGCTGGCGTCGGTGGCGCTCAAATTCTTCGGCACGATGGAGCACTACACGCTGCTCGCCATGCCGTTCTTCATCCTCTCCAGCGCGTTCCTGACGACCGGCGGCGTGGCCAAGCGCCTCATCAATTTCGCCACCGCCGCCGTCGGCCACGTGCCCGGCGGCCTCGCCGTGGCGTCGGTGTTCGCCTGCGTGCTCTTCGCGGCGATCTCCGGCTCGTCGCCGGCAACCGTCGTGGCGGTCGGCTCGATCGTCATCGCCGGCATGATCCGCACCGGCTACACGCCGACCTTCGCCGCCGGCTGCATCTGCACCGCCGGCACGCTCGGCATCCTCATCCCGCCGTCGATCCCGATGATCGCCTACGCGGCGACGACCGAGACCTCGGTCGGGCGCCTGTTCATGGCGGGAACCGTTCCGGGGCTTCTGCTGGCGCTGGTGCTGATGGTGTCGATCTATCTGCGGGCCAAGTGGACCGGCCTCGCGCGGATGCCGAAATCCTCCTGGGCCGAGCTCGTCCGCACCGGCCGCGAGGCGATCTGGGGCATCCTGCTCATCGTGATCATCATGGGCGGCATCTATGGCGGCATCTTCACGCCGACCGAAGCCGCCGCCGTCGCCGCCGTCTACTCCTTCGTCATCGCCGTCTGGGTCTATCGCGACTGCTCGCTGAAGCAGGTGCCCGACGTGCTGCTGGAGGCCGGCAAGATCACCGTCATGCTGCTCTTCATCGTCGGCAACGCCTTCCTGTTCGCCCACGTCCTGACCTCGGAGCGCATCCCCGAGGCGCTGGCCCAGCACATCATCGAGGCCAATCTGGAACCCTGGATGTTCCTGCTGCTGGTCAACATCCTGCTCCTCATCGCCGGCAACTTCATGGAGCCGATCGCGGTCATCCTCATCCTCGCGCCGGTGATCATGCCGGTGGCGTCCTCGCTGGGGATCGACCCGGTCCATCTCGGCATCATCTTCGTCGTCAACATGGAGATTGGGATGATCACCCCGCCGGTCGGGCTGAACCTGTTCATCACCTCCGGCATCACCGGGATGAGCATCATGCAGGTGGTGCGCGCCGTCCTGCCCTGGCTGGCGATCATGCTCGCCTTCCTGATGCTGGTCACCTATGTGCCGTGGCTGTCGCTGGCGCTGCCCGACTTCCTGTTCGGGCCGGAGACGGCCGTCCACCACATCATCCCCCCGAAATAGGCTTGGGGGCCGGCGGACAGGCCGGCAGGAGTTCCCTGAGAAGGGCTACGATAGGCTGCCGCGGGCGCCGGAATCGCCCGCGGCAGCTCCATTTTGGATGAAAATATAGGATTTCACATATCTTCGATTTTTTCGAAATTATCGTTGCAATCATATTTTTTCATATTAATCTTCCTATCGTGCGAATACCGCACGCAGGGTCACCACTATCCGACCGGGTAGCCAGCCAGGGTTCGGCGTCAGCAAGCCGGGCCGTTTGACCGTTTCCCGACCGGCATCGTCCTGACCCGCTCCGGACATAGGGGGAAGACGTCATGATTTTTGCTGAATGGGCGGGATTGTGGTGGATCGTCGCCACCATCTTCGTCAGCTTTCTGGCCGTCGGCACCGGCATCATCATCGCCGAGCTGGTCGGCCGCAAATACGCGGTGCTCTGGATCGTCGCCATCCAGGGCGCGTTCCAGGTAATGATCTCCTTCACCTCGGCGCAGTTCGTCGGGCTGGTCATCGGCGGCGTGACCTTCGTCACCATCGCCGGTTCGCTGATCTATCCGACGCTCGAGCTCGGGCAGAACTATCTGAGCGAGTTCTACGGGGAAAAGGTCTCGCGGACATCGGTCAACGCGCAGCTCATCTGCCGTATCATCACGGCGCTGCTGCTGGCCTTCCTGTTCCTGCTGCCGTTCCCGCCCGGCTTCGAGGGCAACAACGAGAGCTTTCTCGGCCTGAACAAGATCGTCCCGCGCATCGCGGTGGCCAGCATCATCGCCACCTGGATCACCGGTCTGGTGATGGTCTATGTCTACGAGAAGGTCCGCCAGATGACCGGTGGCCGCTGGATGTGGGTGCGGGCGCTCTCGGCCAACATCACCTCGATGACCGTGAACTCGATCCTGTTCGTCCTCTTCGCCTTCGTCGGCGTGATGAACACGACGGTCCTGACGAACATGATCCTCATCCAGATCCTGTTCAAGTTCATCGACTCCTTCTTCGAGCTCGGCTTCCTCTATGCGTTGCGCAGCCTCAAGGAGCGCGGCGTGCTCAATATCGGGCAGGGCGATGCGGTTCCCGAAGAAGTGGCTCGCTGAGTAACCGGGGCAACCCGCGACTGCGGTCTGTATGATCGCGCATGAGAAACGGCAGGAAGGCGCAAGCGATGAATGACACTCCCGGTATCAAGCGGCTCGACGCGGGCGCCGACACCGTCCATTGGGGGTATTTCGACGCGCGCCTTCCTCCGGTTCTCACCATCGACAGCGGCGAGCGGGTGAAGATCTCGACGGTTTCGGGGTCGCCGGATCTTCTCCCGCCGCCACCCTTCGAGATCCCGCCGGCGCTGCCGGCGATCCACAGCGCCAACGGGCCGCAGCGCTTCTTCGGCCATATGTGCACCGGCCCCGTGGCGGTGCGCGGCGCCAGGGCCGGCCAGACGCTCCAGATCGACATCGAGGACATCGAGCCGTTCTACGACTGGGCCTACAACAACATCCGCCCGCAGACCGGCGCGCTGCCGGCCGATTTCGCCGAGTCCCGCGTCTATCACCTCTCGCTCGACCGCGAGCGGAAGACGTGGCGGCTGCCCTGGGGGCCGGAACTGCCGTTCCGTCCCTTCTTCGGCGTGATGGTCGTCGCCCCGCCGGCCGAATGGGGCGCGCTGCCGACCCCGCCGCCACGGCGCAACGGCGGCAATATCGACAACAAGGAACTCGTCGCCGGCACGACCCTCTATCTGCCGATCTTCACCGACGGCGCGCTGTTCTCCGTCGGCGACGGACACGGCGTCCAGGGCGACGGCGAGGTGTGCCTGACCGCGGCCGAAACCGGCCTTGTCGGCACCTTCAGGCTGACCGTGCGCGACGACATCACGCTGCAATGGCCGCGCGCCGAGACGCCGACGCATCTCATCACCATGGCCTTCGATCCCGACCTCGACGACTGCGTCGTCGTGGCGCTGCGGCAGATGCTCGACATCGTCTGCCAGGAAACCGACATGGACCGCTACCAGGCCTATTCGCTGCTGAGCCTCGCCGGCGATCTGCGCGTCACCCAGGTGGTGAACGGCAACAAGGGCGTCCACCTGATGCTCGACAAGCGGTATCTCACGCAGGGCGCCCGGTAACCCGGGGCGGTGACGCTCAGGCGCTGAAGCGGATCGACTGCGGCAGCACGAAGAGCCGGCTCCGCGGCGCCGCGCCGACCCTGAGGTCGCAGCCGAAGACGTCGGCCAGCAACGCGTCGTCGAGGACCCCGGCAGGCTCACCCTCGGCGGCGATGCGGCCTCCGCTCATCACCGCGAGGCGGTCGGCATACATCGCCGTCAGGTTGAGGTCGTGCATGATGGCGACCACCCCGCCGCCGGCGGCGGCGTGCGACTGGGCGATCTCCATGATCGTGAGCTGGTGGCGGATATCGAGGCTGGATACCGGCTCGTCGAGGAACAGCCAGCGCGGCGCGCCCTCCGCGTCGACCGGCTCCCATATCTGGCAGAGCACGCGGGCCAGCTGCACCCGCTGGCGCTCGCCGCCCGAAAGCTCCTGATAGAAGCGCCCGGCGAAGCCGGCGAGGTCGACCCTGTCGAGCGCCTCGTCGACGATCTCCGCCCGCTCCGCCGCGGTGCGGGGGAGCGGGGAGGCGGACAGCCCGAGGCGCACGATCTCGCCGACCGTGAAGGGGAAGGACAGCGACGTCTCCTGCTCGAGCACGGCGCGCACGCAGGCGAGCTCGCTCTTGCGGTAGTCGCCGAGCGGCCGCCCGTTTAGCGTGACAATGCCCGCGAATCCGAGGTCGCCTGTCAGCGCCCGCATCATCGTCGTCTTCCCCGAGCCGTTCGGCCCGACGAGGATGGTGATCTCGCCGGCGGCCGCGCTTACGCCGGCGCCGTGAAGGATCCGGCGTCCGCCGAGCGAAACCTCGATATCCCGGGCGATGAGTTCCATTGTCTTATAAATCCAGATTCTACAAATCCAGAACGCTGCGCTTGCGCATGACGATCCAGATGAAGACCGGCGCGCCGACCAGCGCGGTGACGATGCCGATCGGCAGTTCCGCCGGGGCGACGACGGTGCGGGAGAAGGCGTCGGCGACGACGAGGAAAGCAGCGCCTAGTAGGGCGCTCGCCGGCAGCAGGTAGCGGTGGTCAGGCCCTATCGCCAGCCGCAGCACATGCGGCACGACGATGCCGACGAAGCCGATGCCGCCCGAGACGGCCACCGACGCGCCGGTCATCGCGGCGACGCAGACCAGCGCCAGGTTCTTCATCAGCTGCACGGATATGCCCAGATGCCCTGCCGCCGCCTCGCCGAGCGCCAGCGCGTTGAGCGCGCGGGCGAGGAAGGGCGTCGCGGCGAGCGCCAGCAGGATGATCGGCGCCGTCGCCGCGATCTTGGTCGCCGTCGCGCCGGCGACGGAGCCGAGGCTCCAGAAGATGAGGTCGCGAAGCTGCGCGTCGCTCGCCAGATAGATCAGCACGCCGGCAACGGCGTTGGCGAAGGCGGTGATGGCGATGCCGCCGAGCAGCATGGTGGCGACCGAGGTGCGTCCGCGCCGCGTGGCGATGCGATAGAGGATGAAGGCGGCGGCGAGGCTGCCGGCGAAGGCGGCGATGGCCAGCGCGTAGATGCCGAGCGCCGCGGTGACGGGCGCCAGCGCGGTGCCGCCGAGGACGATGACGGAGACGGCGCTGAGGCTGCCGCCGGCGGTGATGCCGATGAGTCCCGGGTCGGCCAGCGGGTTGCGGAACAGTCCCTGCAGGATGACGCCGGACACCGCGAGGCCGGCGCCGATCAGCATGCCGAGCAGCACGCGGGGCAGGCGGATGTTCTCGATGATCAGCCGGTCGCGTGGCGACAGCGGGTCGCCGCCCGCCAGTCCGATCCAGTGGCGCATCACGTCGAGCGCCGAGGCGTCGGACGATCCCCATGCCAGCGAGAACATGCCGGCGGCGACGAGCGCCGCCGCGAGCAGCACGAGGGCGACCTGCGCCTTGCGACTTCTGTCGCCGGCCGAAAGGCCTCGCGCCACTGCCGGGGCGGTGCCGGGAGTCGTCCGCATCAGCATCGACTGGTCCTAGTTCGCCGGCTTTTCGCTGGCGGGATAGAGGTCCGCGTGCAGGTCGCTCACCGCGTCCGCGGTGCGCGGCCCGAAGCCGAGGAGATAGAGGCCGTCCATGCGGATGATCCGCCGGTTGCGGCCGGCGGGCGTCGCGCCGAGCGCCGGGTGGGCGGCGATCTCGTCGTCCTCGGCGGCGTGGTCGTCGCGCCGGTCCATCACCAGGATGACGTCCGGCGCCGCCTCGATGATCGCCTCGTCGCTGACCTGCTTGTAGCCGCTCATGCCGCCCATGGCGTTGATGCCGCCGGCCATCGCGATCATGCCGTCGGCGTGGGTGTCGCTGCCCGCGGCCATGACGCGGCCCTCGCGCAGGCTGAGGACGAAGAGCACCTTCCGGCGTTCCATCAGGCCGGCGGAACCCGCCTGCGCCGCCTTCAGCCGCGCCGCCGCCTCGTCGGCGAGCTCGCGTGCCTTGGCGGGCACGCCGATCGCCTCGCCGGTGGCGAGGATCTTGGCGACGATGGCGGCGCCGTCATAGCCCTCGGGGATGGTGACGAAGGGCACGCCGCTCTCCTTGAGGACGGTGACCGCTTCCGGCGGTCCGGACCCTTCCAGCGCGACGATCAGGTCGGGGTTCACCGACAGCACGCCTTCCGGCGAGATCGCGCGGATATAGCCGACCTCCGGTACCGGGGCGGACTCCGGCGGATAGACGCTGGTGGTGTCGCGGCCGACCACGCGTCCGCCCTCGCCGAGGGCGAAGACGATCTCGGTCACCGACCCGCCGATGGCGACGATCCGCATTGCGTTCGCGCCGGTGCCCGATGCCGGCGCCGGCATCATCATGGCGACGAGCCACGCGAGCGCCAGCGCCGCCCCGAGGGTGCGCAGCAGGACGGTCCTCATGCCGTTGGCTCCCATCGCGGCCTCCTCAGGCCGCATCGGAGCTGGCCAGGCGCGGCAGGCTCTCGACGATATTGCGCCAGCCGCTCCGCTCGTCCTGGCCCTCGATGCGCTTGCCGAAGAACTGGATGATGATGTCGCCGGCCTCGTCATAGGCCTCGATCGAGGTGACGTGCCCCTTGTCGGTCGGCTTGCGGACGGCCCAGGTTTCGGCGATCCGGTCGGTGCGCAGATGCAGGTGGAAGTCCTCGTCCATGACGTTGAGCCAGGGGCCCATCGCGCGGATGTCGCTGATCGGGCCGGAATGGATCTGGATGCAGCCCCTATTGCCGACGAAGCACATGATCGGCAGCTCGGCGGCGGCCGAGAGGTCCATCATGGCGCCGACCGTGCCGCGCTCCAGCCGCCACGCGTAGTCGTCGCCGACATGGGAGATCGCCTGCAGGCGCTTCAGCTTGAGCTTCTTGAGGATGCCGACGAACTGGTGGGTGTCGGTCATCCGGCTCCATCGGCTGCGCAGCTCCTCGAGCGGAACCGCGCTCTCCTCCTCGGCTTCGCCCGCCGGCGGCTCGGCGATATCGACGCCGGGCGACTGGTCCTCGGCGACGATCCCGTCGATCAGCCGTTGCCAGGCGGCGAGGTCGGAGGCCGGGCGCAGATGGATCTTGTGGACGGCGTCGCCGCGCGCGTCGAAGAACTGGAGGCTGCGCCGCGTCTCCCCCTCATGGACCTTCTCGACGGCGAAGCCGTGCGCCCAGTGGGCCGGGAACATGCGCGTGTCGATCTTCTCGCCGAGCATCATCGCGGCGTGCCGGCCCGGGACGAACTTGTCGTAGACGCCGATCTTCTCGTGCACCGCGCTCTCGTTTCGCGTCAGCGCCATGACCTCGCCGACCGCCTCGAGCGGGGGAAAGATGCGCTCGAAGTCGATCTCGACCCGCGTCGCGCCGTCGCCGCACCACGCGGCCACGAATTCGGCCTCGGAAATACCCAGCTCGCTCGCCAGATCGCGCTCGCGCGTCTTCGGGTTGTCGGCGCGCGCCTTCTTGATCGCCTCGGCTGAGGGGCGGTCGGTCTTGTTCATTTTCTTCCTGTCCTCGATTGAGCCGCATGGCGCGGTCGCGTCTGGCGAATGGAGAGCGCGGACGGGAAGGCGGCCGGCGCCGTCGCGCCCGTGCGGGCGGCGATGCCGGTTCGTGTCTGACGGGGAGTGCCCATCCAGCCGCGTTCCAACGTTGGTCTCCGTCGGTGCGCCGGGCTTGCGTGCGGCTGGCTGGCGCGGGTTCGATATCAATACTTGACACTGATACTCATGTTAATTACGGCTGACAATACCTGATCGAGAGATCGGGTTTTCCTTGTTTCAAGTGCAGCCAGCCTCCCGCGAGCCAGCATCCCAGAAAATGCCGGGGGCTATCCATGAGGCTGCTAGAAGGTATGCGTGCTGCGCTGATGCTCGGCGCGGCTGTCGGAGTGATGACTTTTGCCGGGGGCGCGCGGGCGCAGGACGCCGATGAAGCGCGCCCTGCCGGAGGCTCGACGGTGCTGCAACGGCTCGTCGTCGGCGCCGGCGCCGACAAGATAGCCATCGACACGCCGCAGGCGGTGACCGTCCTCGACCAGGAGGACATCGACCAGGAGCAGGCGGCGACCGTCGGTGAGGCGCTGGACTTCGTCCCCGGCGTCCAGTCCATCGGCAGCAACCGCGCCGCCGGCCAGTCCTACAACATCCGCGGCATCGGCGATTTCGCCGCCTCCGACGAGACCAAGGTCATCGTCAATATCGACGGCGCGCCGAAATTCCACGAGCAGTACCGTCTCGGCTCGCTGTTCACCGACCCCGAGCTCTACAAGAGCGTCGAGATCCTGCGCGGCCCCGCGTCCTCGACGCTTTACGGCTCCGGCACCTATGGCGGCGTGATCAACCTCGTCACCAAGGACGCCGAGGACTTCCTCGGCGAGGGTGAGTGGCTCGCGGTCCGCTTGAAGGTCGGCTACGACAGCAACCCCGACGGCTGGCTCGGCTCGGCCATCGCGGCGATGAAGCTGACCGAATCGACCAGCCTGCTGGTGCAGGGCAATCTGCGCGACTTCGGCGACTACAAGAACGGCAGCGGCGTGACCGTCGAGGGGTCGAACTACGACACCTTCTCCGGCCTCGTGAAGCTGACCTCGCGCTTCGGCGACGCCGACGAGCAGGAGTTGCGCCTGTCCTATCAGCGCTGGGACAACGATCAGGACAACGCGCATTTCGAGCAGACCGGCACCACCGCGCCGTTCCCGGCGTTTCCGCCCTTCCTCGGCGTCGCCAACCCGTTCGGCAGCATCGACCGCGAGATCACCGACGAGACCGCCGTGCTGTCCTACAGCAATCCCGACAGCGACAATCCGTGGATCGACCTGAACGTCAATTTCTCCTGGTCGCGCACCAAGGTCTATCAGCACGACTGGCAGCCGGGCGAGCCGGTGCTCGCCGGCGACATCCTCTTCGAGGACTCGATCTACGGCAACGAGACCTGGCAGGCGAAGATCGACAACACCTTCGAGATCATCGGCGGCAACTACGAGAACTTCCTCACCGTCGGCGCGGCCTATTCGCATCAGGACCGCATCGCCAATGCCGAGATCAGCGGCCTGGTGCCGTTCCATCCCGAAGGCACGGAAGAGAAGATCGGCGTCTTCGCCCAGAACGAGTTCGTCCTCAACGAGAAGCTGACGGTGATCGCCGGCATCCGCGGCGATTTCGTCGACATCACGCCCGACGCCAACGTGCCCGGCGGGATGCCGCGCAGCGAGAGCACCTTCTCGCCCAAGATTGCCGCCGCCTACCGCTTCAGCGAATCGTTCTCGGTCTTCGGCTCGATCGCCGGCACCGAGCGGTCGCCGACCATCGACGAGCTCTACACGACCTATCCGGTGCCGATGGGCTGCCGGCCGGGCGACACCCGCTGCTTCCCCGGCGGCGCGACGACGAGCCAGCAGCTGCAGCCCGAGGAATCGCTCAACTACGAAGTGGGCTTCACCGTCTCCGCCTTCGACCTGTTCACGTCGGGCGACAGCTTCCAGCTCAAGGCGACGGCGTTCCGCAACAACATCACCAACCTGATCACGCTGAACCCCGACCACACCAACCCGATGTCGGTGACCTACTACGTCAATCTCGACCGAGCGCGGATCGAGGGCGTCGAGGTCGAGGCGGCCTACGAGTCCGACTATCTGTTCGGCCGCCTGGCCTTCTCCAACATCCACGGCGAGGACCGGTTGACCGGCGCTCCGCTGGACACCATTCCCGCCACCACGGTGGCGCTGTCGCTGGGTGGCTACATGCCGCAGCACGGCGTCAAATACGGCTGGCGCGGCACCTTCGTGAGCGCCGCCAAGAACGGCGCCGACGGCCCGACCCCCGGCTACGTGCTGCACGACGTCTTCGTCAACTGGAAGCCCGAGCACGGCGCCCTTGCGGGAATGGAGTTCATCGCGTCCATCGAGAACATCTTCGACAAGCAGTACCGCAACAACCTCTACCATGAGGACGGTCCCGGCCGGACCTTCAAGCTGACGCTGGCCCGCCAGTTCGGCTTCACCCGGTAGGGCGGTGCCGCTAGCGGCCATCGGAAAAAAGAGGCCGCGGATCGCCGAAGCGCTCCGCGGCCTTTCAAGTTGACCGGTGAGCCTTCCTCAGCGCCGCGCCGCGTAATAGGCGACCCGCCGCTCCAGATAGGCGAGAAACTCCGAGATCGTGAAGGCGAGGGCGAAGAGCACCAGCAGCACCGCCCAGAAATGCGACATCAGGAAATTCGAGGAATAGAGCTCGAACAGCGCGCCGAAGCCGACGATCGAGATCAGCAGCTGGCCGATGATCACGCCCTTGACGCCGCGGATGACGCCGATGCGCACCCCCGACAGGATTTCCGGCAGCGCCGCCCAGAAATAGATCTTCGTGAACGCCTCCAGCGGCGAGGCGCCGAAGGAGCGCGCCATGTCGACCAGCGAGCGGTTGATCTGTAGCACCCCGGCGCGCGCGTTGAGGATGATGATCCAGATCGCGAACAGCGCGGTGGTGATGATGATCGACTTCATGCCGAAGCCGAACAGCACCATCAGCACCGGCACCAGCGCCGTCAGCGGGGCGCTGAGGAAGATATTGACCCAGGGCAGCAGCAACTCGTCGAGGAACCGGTAGATGCCCATCAGGATGCCGACCGGGATGCCGATGGCGATCGCCGCGACGACGCCGGCGACGAAGGCGTAGGCGGTTTCCGACAGTGCCTGCTTGAAGCTGTCCTCGCCGACGATGGAGAGGAGCGTCGCCAGCACCTGCGAAAGCGGCGGCACGAAGAAGGTCAGGCCGCTCCGCCCGACGATCTCCCACAGCAGCCCCCACAGGATCAGCGAGGACATGGCGGGCAGGCGGTGTCCGAACAGTGTCATTGCCGCATCCTATTCCACATAGCTTCTGAGCGAGCTCCAGATACGGTCGACGATGTCGAGATATTCCGGGTCGCGGCGGATATGGTCGGCGCCCTTCTGGCGGAAGCCGGCCGGCCGGATGATCTCCGAGACGCGGCTCGGCCGCGGCAGCAGGATGGCGATCTGGTCGGATACGTAGACCGCCTCCTCGATCGAGTGGGTGACGAAGATGAAGGTCTTCCTCTCGTCGGCGACAAGCGACAGAAGGTCCTCCTGGAACTTGCGGCGGGTCTGCTCGTCGACCGCCGAGAACGGCTCGTCGAGCAGCAGCACCTCGGCGTCGACCGCCAGCGCCCGGGCCAGCCCGACGCGCTGGCGCATGCCCCCCGACAGCTCGTGCGGATAGGCCTTCTCGAAGCCGGCGAGGCCGACATTGCGGATATATTTCTCGGCCACCGCCTCGCGCTCGGATTTCGCCACCCCGCGCAGCTCCAGCCCGAAGGCGACGTTGCGGATGACGCTCGCCCAGGGCAGCAGGGCGAAGTCCTGGAACACGAAGGCGCGGTCGGGGCCGGGGCCGGTCACCGGCCTGCCGTCGACCTCGACGGTGCCGCTGCTTGCCGGGATGAGGCCGGCGATGATCTTCAGCAGCGTGGTCTTGCCGCAGCCAGACGGACCGAGCAGCGAGGTGAGCTGGCCGCGCGGGAAATCCAGCGACAGGTTCCGCAGCGCTTCGACCGCGCCGTAGGACTTCGATATGCCGCGCACCGTGACCGCGTTGTCCGCCGGCGCGGCGGAGCCCGCGTCGCGCCGTTCCCTAGTCTGAGGCATAGCCACGCTGGTTTCCCTTGAAGAGGACGCTCTCCACCTTCTCGAGCAGGTTCAGGAAGAGGACGGCCAGGAGGATGATGGAGAAGATCGCCGCATACATCGCCGGATAGTCGGCGACCGAACGGCTGTAGCTGATGATGTCGCCGACGCCGGTCGGGGTGATCTTGAGCTCGGCGAGGACGGCGCCGATGAAGCCGGCGGAGACGCCGAGCCTCAGCCCCGAGAAGATGATCGGCGAGGCGGACGGGATGATCACCTTCATGATCACGTCGCGCTCGCTGCCGAGGAACGAACGCGCCATCTCCTTGAGCGCCGCCGGGGTGTTGCGCACCGCGCCGGTCGTGTTCAGCACGATGACCGGCATCGCCATGATGCAGACGACGAAGACCTTCGAGGTCAGCCCGATGCCGTAGGCCATCACAAGCAGTGGGATGAGCGCCGCCAGCGGCGCCGACTGCATGACGATGAAGATCGGCGAGAACAGCCAGTCGAACCGCTCGCTGAGGCCCGCCCACAGCCCGACGCCGATGCCGACCGTGGCCGAGATGGCGATGCCGACGACCAGCGGCCGGAGCGTCTCCGCATAGGCGACGAACAGGCTGCCGTCGAAGGTCATGCGGGCCAGCGCCTGCATGGACTCCAGGAAGGTCGGGAAGGCGTAGCTGACCGGAATCCGGCCGGCGATCTCCCACGCGCCGAAGGCGATCACGGCGGACAGTATCTTGAGAAGCGCCGGACGGCTCGGCATGAAGCGGTATCCCGTGGGCGGACAGGCAACGGCCACCGCCCGGATGGGGACGGTGGCCGCGAAGGATGGATTACTGGGCGTTCTGGAGCGGGGTGAGGTACCAGAAGTCCTCGATGTTGAGGCTCGCCGGCTCGCCGGTGAGCTGGCCCGCCGCGGAATACCATTCCATGTCCGCCTTGGCCGCCTTGGCGCCGCCGCCATCGGCGTCGTAGAGGCCGCCTTCGACGGCGTCCTTGTAGAAGCCGTCGATGCCGTCGCGGATTTCCTTCGGCAGTTTGCCGATGGGGCCGTCGGGGCTGGTTTCCCTGGCGATGACCGTCGGGTCCTTGATCATGTCGCGATAGACGCTGAGCAGCGCCTTCACGAAGATGTCGACTTCCTTCTCATGCGCCTTGATCCAGTCGAGATTGGCGAACAGCGCCTCGTCGCTGGCGTCGACATCGAACATCGGCAGCACGTTGAAGCGGTCGCCGGCCTGCTTCATCAGCTTGTTCTTGTTGGCGAGGTCGACGATCGTCGCGTCGGTCTGGCCGGCCATCAGCGCCACGATGCGGTTCTGCGAGCCGGGCACGTAGGAGCGGTCGCCGAACTTGATGCCGATCTTCTCCTCGATGACGTTGGCGATCGAATCGGTGCCGCCGCCGCGTGAATGCAGCATGATCGGCTGGCCGTCCAGATCCTTGAGATCGCTGTATTTCTTTGAGGTCACGGGGAAGAACTTGAGCTTCGAAAGCTGGAAGATGATGCGCACCGGCGCCTTGGATTTCTGCATCGCCGAATAGGGGGTGCCGAAACCGATATCCATGTTGCCGCTGAGCACCGCCTGGATCGCCAGCTCCTCGTCGGAGAAGGCGGTCCATTCGTAGTCGAGGCCGTTCGCCTTGGCGCGGTCGAGCGCCACGAAGAATGCGGCAAGCTCCGCCGACGGCGTTTCCGCCAGGGCGATGCGGATCTTCTCCGCGCTCGCCGCCGAGACCGCCATCGCCGCGACGAGGGCGCCGGCGACGAATGCCGAAACGCTATGCAGGAGTTTCTTCATCGTTTCTCTCCCTGAGAATGGTTGGCTTTCCTGTCGGCGGGCGCCTTTCGCCGCTTGTCCGGTTTTCTGCGGCGCCTTTGGTGGTCTTTCAGATCTCCTCGAACAGCCGGGCCGAAACGGATCTCAGATGCTCGCGCATCGCGTCCTGCGCGCCGCGCGGGTCGCGCGCCTCGATGGCGGCGGCGATCGCCGCGTGCTGGCCGAAGCTCGAATGGTCGCGCGGCGGACGCTCCGACTGGCGCTTAACGTTCACCCAGGCGACGGCGCGCCGCACCTGGTTGAGCTGGTCGAACAGCGCCAGCAGCAGGATGTTGTCGGACGCCTCCGCGATCGAGCGGTGGAAGAGGTCGTCATGGGTCTCGTAGTCGGCCCAGCTCGGGGCGGCGATGGAGCGCTCCATGGCGAGCTTCATCCGCGTGATCGCCTCGCCCGACGCGTTGACCGCCGCTTCGCGGGCGATCGCCGGCTCGATGCACAGCCGCGCCTGCATCATCCTGACCGGCGTCACCTGCCGGCTCAGCGCGCCGACGCCGTCGCCGGCATCGCCATTGCCGTGGCCGGCGACGAAGGTGCCCTTGCCGACATGGCGCCAGATCGTGCCGTTGCGCTCCAGCGCGTCGAGCGCCCGGCGCAGCCGCGCCCGCGTCAGGCCGAGCTCGTCGGTCAGCTCGCGTTCCGGCGGCAGGCGGTCGCCCGGCGCGTAGTTGCCGGATTCGATCAGCGCCTGGACGCGCGCCAGCGCCTCGTCCCTCTGCGATGTTTCCCGCTGGTTCAGCACGTGTCCAAAGGCCCGGATTGATCGCCCAATTAGCGCTATTGGTTCGGATTTTAAGCCGATAACCCGCCTAATTCAACCGATCATACGGGGATCAAACAGATTGGTTCCGATTGATCTCTTTTTTCTCCCGGTTTAAGACACTGCGTGGAAACGGCAGGCGCCGGACGCGTTCCGACCGGGGCAATTGGAGAATGCGAGAATGACCAGATACGTGATCGACATGCCGCCCGTCGCGGCTCTTCCCGTGGCCGGCACCGATGCGATGTTCCCGGTCCGCCGGATCTACTGCATCGGCCGCAACTACGCCGCGCACACGGTGGAGATGGGCGGCGATCCCGATCGCGAGCCGCCGTTCTTCTTCCAGAAGAATTCCGACAATCTCGACGCCTCCGGCAAGTTCCCCTATCCGGCGCATACGAGCGACGTCCATCACGAGGTGGAGATGGCGGTGGCGCTCAGGAAGGGCGGCAAGAACATCCCGCTCGATAAGGCGCTCGACCACGTCTATGGCTACGGCGTCTCCATCGACATGACCCGCCGCGACCTGCAGGCGGAGGCCAAGAAGCTCTCCCGCCCGTGGGAGATCGGCAAGGCCTTCGAGCGCTCCGCGCCGGCCGGGCCGATCCATCCGGTCGCCGAGACCGGGCATCTCGACCGCGGCCGCGTTGAGCTCAAGGTCAATGGCGAGCTGCGCCAGGAGGGCGATCTCGGCCAGATGATCTGGAAGGTGCCGGAAATGATCTCCCACCTGTCGGAATATTTCGACCTCGCCGCCGGCGACGTGATCCTTTCCGGCACGCCCTCGGGCGTCGGCCCGGTGGTGAAGGGCGACGTCATCGAAGCCTCGATCGAGGGCCTCGGCTCCATCACCGTGAAGGTGGTCTGATTTCCAATGCCCGCCGGGCCGGCGCTCAGCCGCCGGCCCGCGCCTGGGCGCGCAGCCGTTTCATCTCCGCGAACTGCCCGGTCACGTCGCGCAGCAGGGCGACGATGCCGGTGATCGCGCCGCCGTCGTCGCGCACCGCCGCCACGGTGAACTGCACGGAGATGGCCTCGCCGGAGCGTGTCGTCGCCGGCACGGCGAGAAGCGCGTCGGCCGCGTGGCGGCTTTCCCCGGTCTCCATCATCCGGTCGTAGCCGTCCCAGTGCCGCTTCCTCAACCGCTCGGGGATGATGATGTCGAGCGACTGGCCGAGGGCCTCGTCCTCGGCAAAGCCGAACATGCGCGTCGCGCCGGCGTTCCAGAACCGGATGGCGCCGCCGCGGTCGCAATAGATCACGGCGTCGGGCAGGCCGTGGAGGAGGGCGCTCGCTATCTTTCCGGAGAGGCCGGCATCCTGCGGCTCTGTCATGGCCCTAGTCCTCCCGCTCTTGCGGCCCGGCGGCCTGTTCCTTGCGCGGGCCAGGCTGCTGCCGTTTGTCCGGTCTGGTGCCGGACGTGCTCTCGGCGGCGGGTTCGTCGCGGAAGTAGCACTTCATCGATGCGAAGGGCTTGGGGGTGGCGAGTTTCTTTTCGGTCATGATGTTCCGCTTCTTCTCGGTTCGCCATGATCGGACCGGGAAGCCGCGATCGACAGGCGGCG
Organism: Flavobacteriaceae bacterium; assembly: GCA_050186955.1. GTDB lineage: Bacteria > Pseudomonadota > Alphaproteobacteria > Rhizobiales > Tepidamorphaceae > JACKJP01. Next base: position 7,180 of record JBFWXZ010000027.1, on the reverse strand, counting down.
AATCGACGCGGGAAAGGTCCTTTTCCTCTGGCGATTGATCCGGATGCATTCGAAACGGGTGCGAAGCAGGCTGTTTTGACAGGGTTTCCGAAAGTGCCCTGAAGCACCTGCATTCTTTGACATGATGGGCGGAAATAGCCGTATTATGCAGTCATCCGTAGGGGTACGCATGGATATTTGATAGAGAATATCAATCAATCAACGATTTTCGATTATTGATGCCGATGTATGACTCCCTCTATAGGCGAAGGCCCGAGGAGAGTTCCGCATGGCCTATACGCTGTATGAATCCGACTTCACCCAACGCACGAACGCCGTCGTCGACCGGTTCACTGGTGTCGAGGGACCGCTGCTGCCGATCCTGCACGGATTGCAGGAGGAATTCGGCCACGTGCCGGAGTCGTCGCTCCGCGTCGTCGCCGACCGGCTCAATCTGAGCCGCGCCGAGGTCCACGGCGTCGCCACCTTCTACCACGATTTCCGCACCGCCCCGGCCGGCCGCCATACGCTGAAGATCTGCCGCGCCGAGGCCTGCCAGGCGATGGGCTCGGACCGGCTCGCCGAGCGCGCGGCGTCGATCCTTCGCATCGACTTCGGCGCCACCGCGCCGGACGGATCGGTGACGCTGGAAGCCGTCTACTGCCTCGGGCTGTGCGCGCTTTCCCCCGCCGCGATGATCGACGGCCGGGTCGTCGGGCGCGTCGACGACGAGAAGCTCGATTCGCTCATCAGGGAGGCGCGCTCATGACCGCGAGGATCTATGTACCCGGCGACAGCGGCGCGCTCGCGCTCGGCGCCGACGCGGTGGCGGAGGCCATCGCCCGCGAGGCGGCGTCGCGCGGCGTCGATGTCGAGATCGTGCGCAACGGCTCGCGCGGCATGTACTGGCTGGAGCCGCTGGTCGAGGTCGCGGTCGGCGGCGTTCGCCACGGCTACGGCCCTGTTTCCGCGGCCGATGTCGCCGGCCTGTTCGATGCCGGCTTTCTCGACGGCGCGGCCCACGCGCTCGCGCTCGGCCCGGTCGAGGAACTCGATTATCTGAAGCGGCAGACGCGGCTGACCTTCGCCCGCTGCGGCATCACCGATCCGCTGTCGCTGGAGGACTACGAGGCCCATGACGGCCTCGCCGGCCTGCGCAGGGCGCTCGCGATGTCGCAGGAGGAGATCGTCGCCCAGGTGACCGAGTCCGGCCTGCGCGGGCGCGGCGGCGCGGGTTTCCCGACCGGCATCAAGTGGAACACGGTGCGTGGCGCCGAGGGCGCGCAGAAATACATCGTCTGCAACGCCGACGAGGGCGACAGCGGCACCTTCGCCGACCGCATGATCATGGAGGGTGACCCCTTCGTGCTCATCGAGGGCATGGCGATCGCCGGCGTCGCGGTCGGCGCGACGAAGGGCTACGTCTATCTGCGGTCGGAATATCCCGACGCCATCCGAGTCATGAATAAGGCGGTGGAGATCGCGCGCCGCAAGGGCCTGCTCGGACAATCGGTGCTGGGGTCGGACAAGGCCTTCGACATGGAGATCCGCGCCGGCGCCGGCGCCTATGTCTGCGGCGAGGAGACCTCGCTGCTCAATTCGCTCGAGGGCAAGCGCGGCGTCGTCCGCGCCAAGCCGCCGCTGCCGGCGCTGCAGGGCCTTTTCGACTGCCCGACCGTGGTCAACAACGTCATCTCGCTCGCCTCGGCACCGATCATCATGGACAAGGGCGCCGCCTTCTACCGCGACTTCGGGATGGGCCGCTCGCGCGGCACCATGCCGCTGCAGATCGCCGGCAATGTCCGCTTCGGCGGGCTGTTCGAGGCCGCCTTCGGCCTCACCCTCGGCGAGATCGTCGACGATATCGGCGGCGGCACCGCGACCGGCCGCCCGGTCAAGGCGGTGCAGGTCGGCGGCCCGCTCGGCGCCTATTTCCCGCGCGCGCTGTTCGACACGCCCTTCGACTACGAGGCCTTCGCCGCCAAGGACGGGCTGATCGGCCACGCCGGCATCGTCGTCTTCGACGACACCGCCGACATGATGAAGCAGGCGCGCTTCGCCTTCGAGTTCTGCGCCATCGAGAGCTGCGGCAAGTGCACGCCCTGCCGCATCGGCGCGGTGCGTGGGACGGAGACGCTGGACAGGCTGGCGGCGGGCGAGGAGCCCGAGCGGCAGAAGGAGATCGCCGCCGATCTCTGCAACACCATGAAATTCGGATCGCTCTGCGCGCTCGGCGGCTTCACGCCCTATCCGGTGATGAGCGCGATGACCCATTTCCCCGAAGACTTCAGGCCGACGCCGGTGGCGCAAGCAGCGGAGTGACACCCATGACCCTTGTGAAAGAGATCGATTTCGGCACCCCGGCGTCTTCTTCCGGCGAGCAGGTGACGCTCACCATCGACGGCGTCGAGGTGACGGTGCCGGAGGGAACCTCGCTGATGCGCGCCTCCATGGAGGCCGGCATCCAGGTGCCCAAGCTCTGCGCCACCGACATGGTCGACGCCTTCGGCTCCTGCCGCCTCTGCCTCGTCGAGATCGAGGGGCGCAACGGCACGCCCGCCTCCTGCACCACGCCGGTCGCCGAGGGCATGGTCGTCCACACCCAGACCTCGCGGCTCAAGGACATCCGCCGCGGCGTCATGGAGCTCTACATCTCCGATCACCCGCTCGACTGCCTGACCTGCGCCGCCAACGGCGACTGCGAGCTGCAGGACATGGCCGGCGCGGTCGGCCTGCGCGACGTGCGCTACGGCTATGAGGGCGACAATCACGTCACCGCCCGCAACAACGCCACCGACATCAACCCGCGCTGGATGCCGAAGGACGAGAGCAACCCTTATTTCACCTACGATCCGGCCAAGTGCATCGTCTGCTCGCGCTGCGTGCGCGCCTGCGAGGAGGTCCAGGGCACCTTCGCGCTGACCATCGAGGGGCGCGGCTTCGACAGCCGCGTCTCCGCCGGCATGCACGAGGCGTTCCTGGATTCCGAATGCGTCTCCTGCGGCGCCTGCGTGCAGGCCTGCCCGACCGCGACGCTGACCGAGAAGTCGGTGATCGAGATCGGCCAGCCCGAGCATTCGGTCGTCACCACCTGCGCCTATTGCGGCGTCGGCTGCTCCTTCAAGGCGGAGATGCGCGGCGCGGAGGTCGTGCGCATGGTGCCGTGGAAGGACGGCAAGGCCAATCACGGCCATTCCTGCGTCAAGGGCCGCTTCGCCTGGGGCTATGCGACCCACAAGGACCGCATCCTCAACCCGATGATCAGGGAGCGTATCGACCAGCCGTGGCGCGAGGTCTCGTGGGAGGAGGCGATCGCCTTCGCCGCCAACAGGATGCGCGCCATCCAGTACGAGCATGGCCGCGAGGCGATCGGCGGCATCACATCCTCGCGCTGCACCAACGAGGAGACCTATCTCGTCCAGAAGCTGATCCGCGCCGTCTTCGGCAACAACAACACCGACACCTGCGCGCGGGTCTGCCATTCGCCGACCGGCTATGGCCTCGGCCAGACCTACGGCACCTCCGCCGGCACCCAGGATTTCGACAGCGTCGAGCATACCGATGTGGTGCTGGTGATCGGCGCCAACCCGACCGACGGCCATCCGGTCTTCGCCTCGCGGCTGAAGAAGCGGCTGCGCGCCGGCGCCAGGCTGATCGTCGTCGATCCGCGCCGCATCGATCTCGTGCGCTCCCCGCATGTCGAGGCCGCGCATCACCTGCCGCTGCGGCCGGGAACCAATGTCGCCGTGGTCACGGCGCTGGCGCATGTGATCGTCACCGAAGGACTCTATGACGAGGCCTTCATCCGCGACCGCTGCGACTGGAACGAGTTCCAGGACTATGCGGAATTCGTCTCCGACGAGAAGCTGTCGCCCGAAGCCGTCGAGCCGATCACCGGCGTCCCGGCGGCCGAGCTGCGCGCCGCAGCGCGCCTCTACGCCACCGGCGGCAACGCGGCGATCTATTACGGCCTCGGCGTCACCGAGCACAGCCAGGGCTCGACCACCGTCATCGGCATCGCCAACCTCGCCATGATGACCGGCAATATCGGCCGCCCCGGCGTCGGGGTGAACCCGCTGCGCGGCCAGAACAACGTCCAGGGCTCCTGCGACATGGGCTCGTTCCCGCACGAGCTGCCGGGCTACCGCCATGTCGCCAATGACGACGTCCGCGCGATCTACGAGAAGCTGTGGAACGTCGAGATTTCCAGCGAGCCGGGGCTGCGCATCCCCAACATGCTGGACGCCGCCGTCGAGGGAACCTTCCGCGGCCTCTACGTGCAGGGCGAGGACATCCTGCAGTCCGATCCCGACACCAAGCACGTCGCCGCCGGCCTCGCCGCCATGGACTGCGTCATCGTCCACGATCTCTTCCTCAACGAGACCGCGCACTACGCCCACGTCTTCCTGCCGGGCTCGTCCTTCCTCGAGAAGGACGGAACCTTCACCAACGCCGAGCGCCGCATCAATCCGGTGCGGAAGGTGATGACGCCGAAGAACGGCTACGCCGACTGGGAGGTCACGCAGCTTCTCGCCAACGCCATGGGCGCCGGCTGGAACTACACCCACCCGCGCGAGATCATGGCCGAGATCGCCGCCACAACGCCGAGCTTCGCCAGCGTTACCTACGACCTGCTCGACGAGCTCGGCTCGGTGCAGTGGCCGTGCAACGAGAAGAATCCCGAGGGCACCCCGGTTATGCACGTCCCCGGCTTCGTGCGCGGCAAGGGCAGGTTCATCCGCACCGACTACATCGCGACCGACGAGAAGACCGGGCCGCGCTTCCCGCTGTTGCTGACCACCGGCCGCATCCTCAGCCAGTACAATGTCGGCGCGCAGACCCGCCGCACCCACAATTCCGTCTGGCATCCCGAGGACGTCCTGGAGATCCATCCCCATGACGCGGAAAGCCGGGGCGTCAAGGAGGGCGACTGGGTCAAGCTGGCGAGCCGCGCCGGCGAGACGAGCCTCAAGGCGAAGATCACCGACCGCGTTTCCCCGGGCGTCGTTTACACGACGTTCCACCACCCCGACACCCAGGCCAACGTCATCACCACCGACTTCACCGACTGGGCGACGAACTGCCCGGAATACAAGGTGACGGCGGTTCAGGTGTCGCCCTCCAACGGGCCGACGCGGTGGCAGACCGAATACGAGCAGCTTTCCGAGCGCGCGCGCCGCATCGAGGCCGCGGAATAGGAGAACCGGCATGGCGCCCGACAAGCTCGCCTATATGGCCAACCAGATCGCCGCGTTCTTCCGCTCGCGCCCGCACGAGGAGGCGGTGAGCGGCATCGCCGAGCACATCAACAGGTTCTGGGAGCCGCGCATGCGGCGCCAGTTCTTCCAGATGCTGGAGGAGGGCGGCGACGGGTTCGACCCGCTCGTGCGCGAGGCCGGCGGCAGGGTGCGTCCCGTTCCTGCCTGATCGTTGCGCGGGCTCTATGCCTTCAGAAGGGCGGCCGGCTCCTTCGCGCAGGCCTTGCTGCACCACTCGATGACGGCGTCGCGCGCCGGCGGGAGTTGCGCGCCGAGCCCGCCATGGAACTCGGCCCAGGCGTCGGCATAGTCCTCGCGCACCCCGATCAGCAGCGGCGTTCCCGACAGGGCGACCTGCTCGAGCACGGCCCTGAGGCCGTGGCCTTCGGTTTCGGCGCGGCCGAAACGGTTGATGACCACGAGGTCGGGATCGTCGGCGATCTCCTCCCGCATGAGGCCGGCGACATCGGCGATGGCGCGCGGATCGAGCCGGCAGCCGCGCGCCTCCGGGCCGCGGTCCTGGAGGATCGGGATTTCCCAGCCGCTGCGGATGCCGCTGAGGCGCAGATTGGAGATGCCCGGCCTGCCGTCGCCCCGGTCGACCTGGACGACGCCGGCGATGCCGAGGCCCGCCGCGCCGAGCTCCGCGCAGATGTCGGCGATCATGGCGTCGATGGCCGCGCCGCGCGCGAAGACGATACCGGCAAGCCGCGCCGGCGGGTTCATTCTCGGCAGAACGTTCATCGAGGCGCTTCTTCCCCCCTGTTTGCCGCCATTATTTCCGTTCGGTGGCGACTTTCCAGCCATTATTTCCCGGTTGAGCGCAATTGTCGCGGCGGCATGCCCTTGCCGAGCTACGCGTGAGGCAGCATTATCGGGGGCATCTATCCGGAAAAAGCATTCCATTACATGAGAATGCAGACCGGTTGGAGAATCGCGCAGCGGTTCCGGGAGCGAGCGGGTCCATGGTACAGGACAGGGAAGGCGTTTTGTCACGCTGGTCGCGCCGGAAGCGCGGCCAGGTCCTCGACGCGAACGAGGAACCGCTTCCCGCCGAAGCCGTGGCCGACGAGGCCGCGCTCGCCGAAGAGCCCGATGCCGGCGGCGACGAGGAGCGCATGCTCACCGAGGCTGATCTGCCGGACATCGAGAGCCTCGACTACGGTTCCGACTTCTCCGCCTTCCTCCAGAAGAACGTGCCGATCCATCTCCACAAGATGGCGATGCGCAAGCTCTGGCTTTCCGATCCGGTGATCGCCAATCTCGACGGGCTCAACGACTACGATCTCGACTACACGCTCAACGAGGCCATGGAGCTCGCCGCCCAGTCGGCCGAGGACCTCGCCCGCGGGACCAAGCGCAAGAACATCTCCGACCTGCGCGCCGAGGAGCGCGAGGAAATGCGGCGCGAGCGCGAACGGCGCGCCGCCGCGCCCGCCGAACGCGACGCGGCGGCTCAGCCGGCGGACGGCGAGGAAACGGTGGCGGAAGCCGCCGACGCGGAGACGGATTCCGAAGATGCGTGATCGTTGCCTCGATCGGGGCGACAGGGATTGTCCGGGAAAGAGGGGACCGGCCGAATGACTGCCAAGGCGGATGCGAACGCAGCCGAAATAGGGTCCGGAACGGGCTCCGACCTCGCGGGCCGCAACGGCGCCCTGCCGGCGATGGCGCGCGAGGAGCGCGGGCGCGCCGACGTCTACCGCCTGCTGGCCATGCTGCTGGAAAGTCCGCCCGACCGCTTCCTGCACGAGGCGATCGTCGCGCTGCCGGCCGACGATACAGCGATCGGCGAGATCTGCGGCCTGATGTCCGGCCTTGCCTCGCGGCTCGGCCGCGACGCGATCGTCGAGGAATATTCCGAGCTGTTCGTCGGCGCGCCGAAGCCGCTGCTGATGCCCTATGCCTCCTATTACACCGGCGGGCAGCTCTTCGGCCGCGGG
>JBFWXZ010000026.1:0-23868 GCA_050186955.1 Flavobacteriaceae bacterium | reverse complement strand
CGCGCACATGGGCGCCGTCATGGAAGCTCGAGGCCAGCGCGAAGAAGGTGGCGCCGACGAGGAAATAGCCGGCGAAATCGGCGTAGGACGGGATCAGCAGCCCGATCGGCACGCCGGTGAAGCGGCTGTAGCTCCAGTCGGCGAAGTTCAGCGAGACCTGCGCCAGCACCGTGAGCAGGATCGCGGTCAGCGCGATCCCCGCGAGCAGCGCGCTCAGCCCGTAGAGTCCGTTGAGAATGCGACGCATGGCCTCCCCCGCCAACGATCGTCGGAAAACGCACCCCGGGGAGCCGCAGGCCCCCCGGGAACGTCGGATACCTACATCTTGAACTTGTCGACGATGGCCTTGCCGTCGTCGCCGGCGCTCTTCAGCCAGTCCTCGGTCATCTGCGCGCCGATCTCCTTCATCGCCGTCGCCAGCGCCTCGCTCGGCGCAGAGACCTTGATGCCGTTGTCGGAGAGCACCTTGGTCTTGGAGTCGGTCTCCGCCATCGAGGCTTCCCAGCCGCGCGTCTCGGCCGCCTTGGCGGCGTCGAGCACGGCCTGCTTGGTGGCGTCGTCGAGCCCGTCGAAGGCCGACTTGTTGACCACCACGATGTTCTTCGGCAGCCAGGCCTGGAGGTCGTAGTAGTTGGAAAGGTAGTCCCACGCCTTGGAATTGGCGCCGGTGGAGGGCGAGGTGATCATCGCCTCGACGCGGCCGGTGAGGAAGGCCTGCGCGATGTCGGGCACCTCGACCTGGGTCGGCACCATGCCGGAGAGCTGCGCGACGCGCTCGGTCGCCGCGTTGTAGGCGCGGAACTTCAGGCCCTTGAGGTCGTCCGGGCCGGCGACGTCCTTCTTGGTGTAGAGGCCCTGCGGCGGCCACGGCACCGAGAACAGCACCATTAGGTCCTGCTGCGCGAGCAGCTCCTCGGTCTTGGCGCGCGAGGCGTCCCAGAGCTTCTTCGAGGCCTCGTAGCTGGTCGCCAGGAACGGCACCGAGTCGACGCCGAAGACCGGGTTCTCGTTGGCCAGCGTCGAGAGCAGGAACTCGCCGACCGGCACCTGGCCGGAACGAACCGCGTTCTTGATCTCGCCGTGCTTCACCAGCGAACCGCCGGCATGGACGACGATGTCGATCTTGCCGCCGGTCTTCTCCTTCACGTCGGCGGCGAACTGCGAGATGTTCACGGTGTGGAAGTTGGTGTCGGGATAGGGCGTGGGCATGTCCCACTTCGTCTGCGCCATCGCCGGCGCGGCGAGTGCGATGCCCGCCGCGAACGCTGCGGCGCGAAGTATCATGTTCATCGGAAACCTCCCGTAAGGTGACCGCTTCCGGGGCCCCTCCCCGGCAGCATGGAGAAAAGCGTCGCCCATCAAAAACAATATGTCAACAAATTGTTGACGTTCTGTGGGCGATGTGGTTTGCGTGTCTCCGGCGACATTCAACAGGGAGGCCGCGATGGCGGGCAAGTGGCATTTCTGGATCGACCGGGGCGGCACGTTCACCGACATCGTCGCGCGCGACCCCGACGGCGCCATCCGCGCCCACAAGCTGCTTTCGGAAAATCCCGGCGCCTATGACGACGCCGCCGTGCAGGGCATCCGCGACCTGATGCGGGTCGCCGATGGCGAGCGCGTCCCCTCCGGGCGCATCGCCGCCGTCAAGATGGGCACCACCGTCGCCACCAACGCACTGCTCGAGCGCAAGGGCGACCGCACCCTGCTGCTCATCACCAGGGGCTTCCGCGACGCGCTGAAGATCGGCTACCAGGCGCGCCCCGACATCTTCGCCAAGAACATCATCAAGCCGGAGATGCTCTACGAGCGGGTCGTCGAGGTCGACGAGCGCGTGCGCGACGACGGCGCCGTCGAGCTGCCGCTCGACCCCGCCTCGGCGCGAGAGGGCATGCAGCGCGCCTATGACGACGGCATCCGCGCCGTCGCCATCGTCTTCATGCACGCCTGGCGCCATCCCGCCCACGAGGCGGCGATCGCCAAAATCGCCAGGGAGATCGGCTTCACCCAGATCTCGGTCAGCCACGAGGTCAGCCCTCTGATGAAGCTGGTCGGCCGCGGCGACACCACGGTGGTCGACGCCTATCTGTCGCCGATCCTGCGCCGCTATGTCGACCGCATCGCCGACAGGCTCGACGTCGCCGGCACCGACTGCAAGCTGATGTTCATGATGAGCTCGGGCGGCCTGACGGCGGCGGAGCTCTTCCAGGGCAAGGACGCGATCCTCTCCGGCCCGGCCGGCGGCGTCGTCGGCGCCGTCGCGACGACGCGGATGGCCGGCCACGACCGCATGATCGGCTTCGACATGGGCGGCACCTCCACCGACGTCTCCCATTATGACGGCGAGTTCGAGCGCGCCTTCGAGACCGAGGTCGCCGGCGTGCGCATGCGCGCGCCGATGATGCGCATCCACACCGTCGCCGCCGGCGGCGGCTCGATCCTGCATTTCGAGGACGGGCGCTATCGCGTCGGCCCCGATTCCGCCGGCGCCGATCCCGGCCCCGCCTGCTACCGCAAGGGCGGCCCGCTGGTCGTCACCGACGCCAATGTCATGGTCGGCAAGCTGTCGCCGGAATTCTTCCCGGCGATCTTCGGCCCCCGCCGCGACGAGAAGCTCGACGCCGACGTGGTGAAGCGCAGCTTCGCCGAGCTGTCGGCGCGCATCGGCGACGGCCGCAAGCCCGAGGAGGTCGCCGACGCCTTCCTGATGATCGCGGTCGAGAACATGGCCAACGCGATCAAGAAGATCTCCGTCCAGCGCGGCTACGACGTCACCGGCTACGCCCTCAACTGCTTCGGCGGCGCCGGCGGCCAGCACGCCTGCCTCGTCGCCGACACGCTCGGCATGAAGACGGTGCTGATCCACCCGCTGTCGGGCCTGCTGTCGGCCTACGGCATGGGCCTCGCCGACATCCGCGCCAGCCGCATCCAGGGCGCCGCGACCCTGCTGGCCGAGGAGAACATCCCCGGGCTCGACGCCATCCGCGTCAGGCTCGAGAAGGAGGCCATCGCCGAGGTCGAGGGCCAGGGCGTGCCCGCCGCCGACATCGAGACGGCGGCCCGCGCGCATCTGCGCTACGACGGCACCGACACCCCCCTGCCCGTCCCCTTCGGCGGCCGCTCCATCGCCGACATGATCGCCGATTTCGAGGACGCCCACCGCAAGCAGTTCGGCTTCGTCTTCCGCAACAAGCCCATCGTCGTCGAGCAGATCGAGGTCGAGTCCGCCGGCGGCGGCTACGCCATCGACGAGCCCGAGGCGCCGCTCGCCGACAACGACGCCGAAACCGCCGAGACCACCCGGTTCTTCTCCGGCGGCCGGTGGCACGAGGCCGGCGTCTTCCGCCGCGAGGCGCTCGGCCCCGGCAACCGCATCGCCGGCCCCGCGCTCATCGTCGAGCCGCACCAGACCATCGTCGTCGAGCCGGAATGGCAGGCGGTCATCAACGCGCGCAACCACATCGTGCTGACCCGCGCCGTCGCCAAGAAGCGCGCCGCGGCCATCGGCACCGAGGCCGATCCGGTGATGCTCGAGGTCTTCAACAACCTCTTCATGTCGATCGCCGAGCAGATGGGCGTGACGCTCCAGAACACCGCCTATTCGGTAAACATCAAGGAGCGCCTCGACTTCTCCTGCGCCGTCTTCGACGCCGACGGCGCGCTGATCGCCAACGCCCCGCACATGCCGGTGCATCTGGGCTCCATGGACCGCTCCGTCGGCACCATCATCGCCCTCAACGAGGGCCGCATCCGGCCCGGCGATTCCTTTGCCCTCAACGCCCCCTACAATGGCGGCACCCACCTCCCCGACATCACGGTCTGCACGCCGGTCTTCGACGACGCCGGCGGGAAGATCCTGTTCTGGGTCGCCAGCCGCGGCCACCACGCCGACGTCGGCGGCACCGCGCCCGGCTCGATGACGCCGCGCGCCACCACCGTCGACGAGGAAGGCGTGCTGATCGACAACCTCAAGCTCGTCGACCGCGGCGAGTTCCAGGAGCAGGCGCTGATCCGCACCCTGACCGAGCACGAATGGCCGGTCCGCAACAAGGTGCAGAACATCGCCGACCTGCAGGCCCAGCTCGCCGCCAACGAGAAGGGCGTGCAGGAGCTCGCCAAGATGGTCGCGCATTTCGGCCTCGACGTGGTGCAGGCCTACATGCAGCACGTCCAGGACAATGCCGCCGAGAGCGTCCGCCGGGTCATCGACGCGCTGACCGACAGCGAGTTCGAATACCCCACCGACCAGGGCGCGGTGATCAAGGTCAGGATCACCGTCGATCGCGAGAAGCGCGAGGCGACGGTGGACTTCACCGGCACCAGCGACCAGCAGAAGACCAACTTCAACGCCCCGGAGCCGGTGACGCGGGCGGCGACGCTCTACGTCTTCCGCGTCATGTGCGAGGCGCCGATCCCGATGAACGCCGGCTGCCTCAAGCCGATCCGGCTGGTCATCCCCGACGGCTGCATGCTGTCGCCGAAATATCCCGCCGCCGTCGTCGCCGGCAATGTCGAGACCAGCCAGCACGTCACCAACTGCCTGTTCGGCGCGCTGAAGAGCCTCGGCTGCGCGCAGGGCACGATGAACAACCTGACCTTCGGCAACGACACCTATCAGTATTACGAGACGATCTGCTCCGGCGCCCCCGCCGGCCCCGGCTTCGACGGCGCCGACGCGGTCCACACCCACATGACCAATTCGCGCCTCACCGACCCCGAGGTGCTGGAGCACCGCTTCCCGGTGCTGCTGGAGGATTTCCGCATCCGCGAGGATTCCGGCGGCACGGGCAAGTGGCGCGCCGGCGACGGCACGCTGCGCACCCTGCGGTTCCTGCAGGAGATGGACCTCGCGATCCTCTCCAGCCACCGCAAGGTCGCTCCCTTCGGCGCGCTCGGCGCCGAGCCCGGCGAGGTCGGCCAGACCTTCGTGCGCCGTCTCGACGGCAGGATCGAGGAACTCGAAGGCTGCGACCAAACGGTGCTCAAGGCCGGCGAGGCGGTCATCGTCAAGACGCCGACCGGCGGCGGCTTCGGCAAGGCGTAAGAAGCAAAAAGCCCCGGATCGCTCCGGGGCTTTTCCTTGTTTCTCTAGGGTCTGCGCCCCGCCTATTCGGCGGGCGCGGCGCGCATCGCCCGTCTTTCCTCCATCAGCCCCTTCATGGTGCTGACGCACATCAGCAGCAGCACGATGGCGAAGGGGAAGCCGGTGGCGATGGCCGCCGCCTGCAACGAGGCGAGGCCGCCGCCGAGCAGCAGCGCGATGGCCACCAGGCCCTCGAAGCAGGCCCAGAACACGCGCTGCGCGACCGGCGCGTCGAGCTTGCCGCCGGCGGTGATCGTGTCGATCACCAGCGAGCCGGAATCCGACGAGGTGACGAAGAACACGATGACCAGCACGATGCCGACGAACGAGCTGATATGCGTCAGCGGCAGCGGCTCCAGCATCTTGAACAGCGACAGTTCCGGGGTCCAGTTGTTCACCGTCTCGGCGACGCCCTGATAGCCGTCGTTGAGATATTGCAGGATCGCCGTGCCGCCGAAGGCCGTCATCCACAGCACCGAGACCAGCGTCGGGATGATGAGCACGCAGATGATGAACTCGCGCACCGTGCGCCCGCGCGACACCCGGGCGATGAACATGCCGACGAAGGGCGACCAGGAGATCCACCACGCCCAGTAGAACGTGGTCCAGCCGTGCATGAAGTCGGTGTCCTCGCGGCCGATCCAGTTCGACAGCGCCGGCAGCTCGCGGACATATTCGACGAGATTGGCGAAGAAGCCGGTGAAGATCGCCATGGTCGGCCCGGCGACGATGACGAAGACGAGCAGCAGCAGGGCGAGCACCATGTTGATCTCGCTGAGCCGCTTGACGCCGGCGTCGAGGCCCGCGACCACGGAAACCAGCGCCACGCCGGTGATGCAGGCGATCAGGATGACCTTCGTCACCTCGCTCGCCGGGATGCCGAACAGATAGTTGAGGCCCGCCGTCGCCTGCTCGGCGCCGAAGCCGAGCGAGGTGGCGAGCCCGAACAGGGTCGCGAACACCGCGAGCGTGTCAATGACGTGGCCGAACCAGCCCCAGACCCTGTCCCCGAACAGCGGGAAGAAGGCCGAGCGGATGGTCAGCGGCAGCCCGCGGCTGAAGCAGAAGAAGGAGAGCGCCAGCGCCACCACGGCGTAGATCGCCCAGGGGTGCAGGCCCCAGTGGAAGATCGTCGCCGCCATGCCGAGCGCCGCTGCCGCCTCTACGTTGCCGGGATCGACGCCGAGCGGCGGGTTGAGGAAATGGTTCACCGGCTCCAGCACGCCGAAGAACATCAGCCCGATGCCCATGCCGGCCGCGAACAGCATCGCGAACCAGCCCGAATAGGAATATTCCGGCTTGGCGTCGGCGCCGCCGATGCGGATCTTGCCGTAGGGACTGACGATCAGGAACAGGCAGAACAGCACGAAGACGTTGCTCGCCGCCATGAACAGCCAGTCGAAGGTCGAGGTCAGCCACGGCCGCAGCGCGCCGAAGAATTCCGCCGTGCCCGACTGGAACATCAGCGCCAGCAGGACGAAGCCGACGATCGACAGGCCGGAGATCATGAAGACCGGATTGTGGATGTCGAGGCCGAAGACCTGAACGTTGTCCTGGCCGACCTCGTATGATGTCTCGGCGATGGGGCTGTTTGTCGTCTCAGCCATTTTCCATACCCCCGTATGCTTGAGCGTGTTTCTTCCCCGGGGAGCGAAACGCTGTCACTGTGTGGCGTCAGCGTCGGTTCCCCGCGTCATCGTGGGGGAACAAGCCGGCCCCTCCGGGCCTTGTGTCGACAACAACATTTCTGTTTGCGACTCGCCCGAGGCTAGGGATTGTGGTCCGTCATTGCAAAAATGCGGGCCTCTGGAGACGGGATAAGGTGATGAAAACGACCGGCGCCCGGCGGTGTGCGAACGCCATTTTCGCAGTGTTTCTATTGGGTTGCGGAACGGCGCTCGCCCAGACCCCTGTTCCTGAGGCCCAGATGCGCCCGGTTCCCGTTCCCGAGCAGCGTCCCGAGCATCCGGCGGCCTCTGTTCCCGCTGCGACGCCCGGCACGCCTGCACCGGGCACGCCCGCGCCGCGCCCGCAGCCGACCGCCGATGCCGGAACCGCCCCCGAAACCGCCCCGGGAACCGCCATCGAGCCGGGATGCCTCACTATCGCCGACGACACGGTGGACATCGCGCCGGCGGAACAGCCCGAGGCCAGCTCGCCGGACGGCAACGCCAGCGCCTGCATCATCGAGGAACCCGCCGCCATCGGCGGCGTGAAGGCGCGCGACGGCAAGCGGTCGATCGCCATTCCGTCGCGTCCCACCCTCAACTGCGCCTATGGGCGCGAGCTGGCGAAATTCCTCCGCGAGATCGCCGATCCGATGGCCATCGGCTATTTCGGCGCCGGGATCGCCCGCGTCGACACCGGCCCGGGCTTCCAGTGCCGCTACCGCAACCGCGCCTCCGGCGGCAAGGTCAGCGCCCACGGGCGCGGCATCGCCCTCGACATCGCCGGCTTCGTGCTCACCGACGGCCGGCGCATCCCCATCGGCTCGGGCGGGCCGGGTGAGACCGGCTATGTCGACGCCATCCGCAAGGCCGCCTGCGGCCAGTTCACCACCATTCTGGGGCCCGGCTCCGACCCCTCGCACGCGACGCACCTCCACCTCGACACCGAAAAGCACGGGCGCAGCGACAATTATCGCATTTGCCAGTAGGCCCGGCGCTTTAAATCCGTCGGCGCCGATCATATATCGTTATCCTGCTACCTCCCGGCCGGTTCAGGCCGCCTCCCGGATTCACCCGCGGCGTATAAATGTTCGAATTCGATGCAAATGCGCTGACGGCGTTCTTTCAGGTCATCCTCATCGACATCGTTCTCGCCGGCGACAACGCCGTCGTCGTCGGCATGGCCGCCGCCGGGCTGCCGCGCGAGCAGCGCGCCAAGGCGATCCTGCTCGGCGTCGGCCTCGCCGCGATCATGCGCATCGGCTTCGCCCTCGTCACCACCCAGCTCCTGGAGATCGTCGGCCTCACCTTCGCCGGCGGGCTGCTGCTCGCCTGGATCGCCTGGAAGCTGTGGCGCGAGACCCGCGCCGGCCATTTCGGGGCAAACCCCAACGACAAGGCGGCCGAGCCGAAATCGTTCGCCGCCGCCGCCTGGCAGATCATCGTCGCCGACCTCTCGATGTCGCTGGACAATGTGCTGGCCGTCGCCGGCGCGGCGCGCGAGCACCCGATGGTTCTGGTCTTCGGCCTCGCCCTTTCGGTCGCGCTGATGGGGATCGCGGCGAGCTTCATCGCCCGGCTGCTGGAGCGCTTCCACTGGCTCGCCTATGCCGGCATCGCCCTGATCGCCTATATCGCCGTGCAGATGATGGTTCAGGGCTGGCCGGAGGTCGGCGCGGTCGCGGCCGGCATGATGTAGCCTCCGCGAAAGGCTTGATACCGGCATCGGCGGCTTGCCAGACTGCTGCCGACCCGCAGCGAATCGCGAAAGGCCGACAGATGCACCGATCCCTCGCCGCAGCCTCCCTCATCCTCCTCGGATTCACCGCCTCCGCCTCGGCCGCCGCCTGCGGCGGCGACTACGGCCAGTGGCTGAACGAGGTCAAGCAGGAGGCCATCGCGGCCGGCGTCAGCCCGCGCACCGTCGAAGCCGCCGTGCCGATGATGACCTACAACAAGAAGGTCATCTCCCGCGACCGCGCGCAGGGCGTCTTCGCCCAGACATTCCTCGAATTCTCCGGCCGCATGGTCTCCAGCTACCGGCTCAAGATCGGCGGCCAGAACCTCAAAAAATACGCCGCCGTCTTCGCCGACATCGAGCGCAAGTTCGGCGTGCCGGGCCCGGTCATCACCGCCTTCTGGGCGCTGGAGACCGATTTCGGCGCCGTGCAGGGCGACTTTCCGACGATCAGCGCGCTGGCGACGCTGTCCTATGACTGCCGCCGCCCCGACCTTTTCCGCCCGCAGCTCATCGCCGCCCTGCAGCTTCTCGAGCGCGGCGACCTGAAATCCTCCGATTTCGTCGGCGCCTGGGCCGGCGAGCTCGGCCAGACGCAGATCCTGCCGCGCGACTATCTCGAATACGGCATCGACGAGGACGGCGACGGCAAGGTCGACCTCAAGCGCTCGGTCCCCGACGTGCTGGCGACCGCCGGCCACTTCATCCAGGGGCTCGGCTGGCGCGCCGGCGAGCCCTGGCTGCAGGAGGTCAAGGTGCCGCAGAACATGCAGTGGGAGCTCGCCCGCCTCGACAACCGCCTGCCGGCCTCGCAATGGGCGGCGATGGGGGTCAGGCGCGCCGATGGCAGAGCGCTGTCGGGCAGCCTGCCGGCCAGCCTGCTGCTGCCGATGGGCCGCACCGGCCCGGCCTTCCTCGCCTATCCCAATTTCGACGTCTATCTGAAGTGGAACCAGTCGCTGGTCTACTGCACCACCGCCGCTTATCTGGGGACGCGGCTGGCCGGCGCGCAGAAGGTCTCGCCGGGCGCCAACCCGCAGGGGCTTTCCATGGCCGAGATGAAGCAGCTCCAGCAGGAGCTTCAGCAGCTCGGCTATGATGTCGGCAAGGTCGACGGCATCCTCGGCGAGAAGACCCGCGACGCGGTGCGCCGCGAACAGCTGCGCCTCGGCATGCCGGCCGACGCCTGGCCGACCCACGAGCTGGTCACTCGACTGCGGTGATTCCCAGCGCGGCGAAGTGCAGCTTGGGGTCCTGCAGCAGGTAGAACACCGGCGTCGGCGTCGGGTCGGTGATGTAGGCGGAGAACCGCACCGTCTCCCCGTCGTCGACGTCGCCGCCGGTGAACTGGATGCGGTCGTAGGGCTCGGTCATCCGCTCGAAACGGCGGAACAGGTCGGAGCCGATGCCTTCCGGTACCTTGTGTCCCTGGTCGAAGCTCAGCCCGTCGCCATAGACCGACGGCTGGTCGCGCTTCTCCTGCAGCTCGAGCTCGAAGCCGGACCACGACCGGCCGCTGGCGTTGGCCAGCCGGATCTCCACCGCCAGCGACGTCCACAGCCCGTAGGCGAGTTCGGCGGTGTCGCCATAGGCGGCGACCCGCGTGCGCCGGATCACCAGCGTCGCCGGCGCGATGCCGGTCATCTCCTCGGTGATCACGAAGGGCGCGTCGCGCGTCCCCTCGCCCTCCACCGAGATCAGCCGGAAATCCCCCAGCTCGTCGGAGAAGGAATAGCCGTTGCGCTCGATGACCTCGGCCGCCGCCGGGCCACAGGCGAGCGCGCCCGCCGCGAGGCCCGCAAGCCCCCGCAGCGCCGCAAGGAAGACCGAAGCCGGCCCGACCGCGTGACGGCTGCCCATGCGCGCGATGTTCCTCTCCTTCCCGTCCGTTGACAAGCATGTGAGAGACGCCCGGCTGCAATTGCCATCCCGCTCGGCTAGGCTCTGACCGGCGCGACGGGCGCTGCCGGGGAAGACACCAGCGATGACGGTTTCGGGAACGCTCCTGCAGTCGCGGCTGCGCATCGCCACCGGCCTCGTCCTGTTCGCCTTCGCCGCAACGCATCTGATGAACCACGCCCTCGGCCTCGTCTCGATCGACGCCATGGATGCAGCCCGCGAGTGGCGCGTCGCTGTCACCCGCAGCATGCCCGGCACCGTCGTCCTCGCTGCCGCGGCGCTGATCCACATGCTGCTCGGCATCGCCAAGTTCCTGCAGCGGCGGAGCTGGCGTCTGAGGCCGGCGGAAGCCGTGCAGCTGGCCTTCGGCCTGGCGATCCCGCTGCTGCTGTTCCGCCACATCATCGGCACCCGCATCGTCCACGAGGTCCTCGGCGTCGACGACAACTACACCTACGCCCTCTTCGTCATGTGGCCGGCGGAGGCGTGGCGCCAGTTCGGGCTGATCCTGCTGGTCTGGGTGCACGGCGTCATCGGCATGCATATGTGGCTCAGGCTCAAGCCCTGGTATCCCCGGGCGATGCCGGTGCTCGCCGGCCTGGCACTGCTGATCCCCGTCCTCGCCTTCGCCGGCTTCGCCGTGGCGGGACGCGCCGTGCGGCTGGAACGGAGCTTCGCCAACCCGTTCCGCCCGGAGGACTTCGCCACCTTCAACGCCTATATGACGGAAGCCCTCTGGGGTTACGCCGTCCTGCTGCTCGCGCTCATCACCCTGCGCATCGCTCGCGACAGCCTGGAGCGCTTCAAGCCGCGCATCCGCATCTCCTACGCCGACGGCCCGCAGCTATCGGTGATTCCCGGCCCCACCCTGCTGGAGATAAGCCGCACCAACGCCATACCCCACGCCTCGATCTGCGGCGGCCGCGGCCGCTGCTCGACCTGCCGCGTGCGCGTTCTGGGCGGCGGCGAGGCGCTGGACGGCCCCGACGAGCTGGAGCGCCGCGTGCTCGAGCGGGTCGGTGCCAGCGGCAATGTCCGCCTCGCCTGCCAGATCCGCCCGCAGGGCGACATTTCGGTCGCGCCGCTGCTGCCCGCCCAGCGCCTCAGCGCCGCCGACCTCGGGCGGATGGACCAGTATCACTGGGGCGTCGAGCAGGTGGTGACGCTCCTCTTCGCCGACATCCGGGGCTTCACGCGGCTGTCGGAGCGCCATCTCGCCTATGACGTCGTCTTCATCCTCAACCAGTATCTCGGCCGGATGAGCGAGGCGATCACCGATTGCGGCGGCTATGTCGACAAGTTCATGGGCGACGGCATCATGGCGATCTTCGGCATGGCGGAAGGCCCCGAGCGCGGGGCCCGCAACGCCCTCGCCGCCGCCCGCGCCATGGGCGGCGTCCTCGACGCCCTCAACCAGTCGATGCATGCCGAGATCGGCGAGCCGCTGGATATCGGCATCGGCATCCATGCCGGCTCGGCGGTGCTCGGACGCATCGGCGCCGCCCCCAATCACGACGCCGGCGACCGCGTGACTGCGCTCGGCGACACGGTCAACACAGCCAGCCGGCTGGAGGCCGCGTGCAAGGAATTCGGCGTGCAGCTCGTGATCTCCGACGCGACCCTGCGGCTCGCCGGCTCGCCCGTCGGCGCCGGAGAGGCCCGTCCCATCGACATCCGCGGCAAGAGCCGCCCGCTCGACGTCCACGTCTTCCGGCGCGCCCTCGACATGCCGGCGCCGCCCGCCGATCCCGTGCGTCGCCGGCGCGTCGACGCCTGAGGCAAAAGCTCTAGGCCATCGTCTCCAGCGCGGCGAAGCCGAACCTCGAGGGATGGGCCACAGGCTAACGCCCGCATCGAATCTGGATTCCGGCCTTCGCCGGAATGACGGTTAGAAGCACCGCATCAGCCCCACCCGTCATTCCGGCGAAGGCCGGAATCCAGTTACGGCGGTTGCCGCAAACATGGGTCGCGATGAATCCCGCTCCGCTCTAGGCCATCGTCTCCAGCGCGGCGAAGCCCTCCGGCCCCTCCTCGTCGTCGAAGGGCCGGTCCACCGCCACGAAGGTGTCGGGATAGAAGCCGTTGAAATGCGTCCTCAGCGACAGCGAGTAGGCGCCGATATTGCCGATCTCGATCCAGTCGCCGATATCGACGTTCTCCGGCAGCCAGAACGGCCGCGTCAGGATGTCGACGCTGTCGCAGGTCGCCCCGCAGACGCGGAACGGAGCGAGTTCCGCCTTGCCGCCGCGCTGCTTGCGCGCCGGGTCGGGGATCAGCCGCGCCGGCAGCGTGATGCGGCCCGTCCAGCTGTCCGACAGCGACGACCAGATGCCGTCGTTGATGTAGATGCGCCGGCCCTTCCTGAGCAGCACCCTGACGATCACCGAGAGCGAGCGGGCGACGATGACGCGGCCCGGCTCGGCGATCAGCGGCAAATCGTCGAGCGCGTATTCCCCGACCTCGTTGACGACGTCGGCGATCAGCGCCGCGGTATCGACCTTGGTGTTGCGCCGCTCGCGCGGATCGGCCCCGTACTGGGCCGGGAAGCCGCCGCCGATATCGAGGCCGGCGAGCTTGACGCCGGCGCGCGAGCGCACCCAGGCGGTGGACGCCAGCGCCCGCTCATAGGTGTCGAGATCCTCGACCTGGCTGCCGACATGGAAGCAGATGCCGGCCTTGAAGCCGATGCGGTCGATGCGCTGCAGCAGCTCCACCGCATGCCCCGGCGCGGCGCCGAACTTCTTCGACAGCTCGTAGGCCGCGTGCCCCTTGGTCGCCAGCCGCACGAACAGCGTGATCGAGCCCGGATCGAGGTCGAGCGCGCGCACGATGCGCAGGATCTTGGCGATCTCGTCCTCGTGGTCGACCGCCATGGTGCGGATGCGATAGGCCTCGAGCGCCAGCCTGATGTCCGACTGCGCCTTCACTGGATGCATGTAGAGCATCTCCGCCTTCGGCGCGGCGGCGTGCACGGCGGCGAACTCCGCCGGCGAGGCGACGTCGAAGCAGTCGATGCCGAGACCCGCCAGCGCGTCGAGCACGATGCGCTCGCCATTGGTCTTGACGGCATAGGCCGTCTTGCCGGGAAAGGCCTCGCGAAAGCCCTTGGCGTCGGCCTTCAGCAATCCCTCGCGGAAGCAGTAGAGCGGCGCGTCGGGGCGAAGCGTCAGCGCGGCATCTCGGCCGGTTTCGAAGCGTTCCATGCGAACCTGTACGACTGGGAGCCGATTCGCGGCCCTCGTCGGCTCACACTATCAGCGCTGACAGCCGGGTTGAATGCTCAGGCCGCCGCCGCCCGGCGCTCGGCGCGTGTCGGCGGCAGCGCCGCGCAACGCGACCAGTCGACGCCGCCGTCGCGGGAAAGCGCATAGGTGCGCCTTCTCAGCTCGGCCAGCAGCCCGTCGCGGCTGCCGGTCGCCGCGATCTCCTCTTGCGTGATCGCGCCGCCGATGGCGACGTCGAGCCGCGTGCCGATGCGCCGCGAGGTCTCGCGGAAGAGCAGCGACAGCCTGAGCGTCTCGCTGAAATGGCTGGCGACCTGGAACAGCCGGCTGTTCTGGCCGGAGAAATGCACCGGCACGACGTGCACGCCGGGTTGCCGCACGAGCTTGGCGGCGAACGGCGCCCAGGCGAGATCGAGGGCGCGGCGCGCCAGCGGCCGCGGCGCGGTGGAAACGCCGCCGGCCGGGAATATCCCGACCGCCCCGCCGGCCTTGAGCTGGGCGATCGCCGTCGCCCGGGTCGCGAGATTGACCGCCTGGGCCTCCCGCGTCATCGAGAAGTCGACCGGCAGCAGGACGTCGCGCATCTCCGGCACCCGCAGCAGCACGCCATGCGCGAGGATGCGGGTCTCCGGCCGCACGCGGCGCGCCAGCCAGGCCAGCGTGATCCCGTCGAGCACGCCGTAGGGATGGTTGGCGACGAAGACCAGCGGGCCGGTCTTCGGGATGCGGGCGAACGCCTCGTGGTCGTAGGCGATGTCGAGGGCGAGCAGCCGCACCGCTGCCTGCACGAAATCCTCGCCGCCGCAGCGGGCGCGGTAGTGATCGTAGAGCCGCTTCAGCCGCCGCTGGCCGCCGAGCCTCTCGACCGCGCGGATGAGCGCCTGCTGCAGGCGCGGCTGGTCGGGCGATGAATAGCTGAAGCGGGCCTGCGCATCGGCGGGCGCCGGCGGGCGAATGGCGATGGTCAAGGCGCTTGTCTCCGGACGGACGATTGGTCCCTACCGGGCTACGCCCTTTCGATGACAGCGCGATGTAGACCGGGCGGCAGCAGCCTATTTGCAGTAGCCGTTGCCGCCGGGGTGGCGCGCCAGGTCGAGGTGGAAATGGTCCTGGTGGTAGGAATCGCCGTCGGGACCGATGACCGTGGCGAAGATGTCGCAGGAGCCGCTGTGCACCGCGTGCAGGAAGCCGCTGCTGCGGCTGAGGCCGAAGAAGCTGTCCCAGTCGTCCTTGACGCTGATCTCGCGCCCGCCCGACAGGGTGAAGGCGGCGACGTCCAGCGCGTTGCCGAAAGCGTGCTCGGAAATCTTCGCGCCGGCGCGGCTGTTGCGGGTGCGGCAGCCATAGCTGGCGATGTTCTTGATCGAGACGACGCGCTGGCCGAAGCGGATGAAGGCGGCGGGCTGCACCACCTTGTCGATCCACCGTTCGAGCGCCGCCACCATCTGGCAGTTGATCGTCGCCGACGGTTTCACCTCGACGCGGCCATGCGCCAGTCCCGACAGCGCGAAGGGCCGCCTGATGCCGCAGATGCCCGGCCCGTCGACGGGTTCCTTGGGCATCGCATAGGCCGTCGCGACCACCGACTTGGAGCCCAGGCATGCGGCTTCCGCGCTGTCGCGCCAGCGATTGGCGTCGATCTCCTCGCGCGACATGTTGCCGTCGCCGAACATGCGGAATGACGGCGCCGAGCAAGCGCTGAGCGCGAGCGCTCCGGCGAGCGCAAGCGCCGCCGCCCTGAATCCCATCCGTCCCATGGGCGCGAGCATGGCGGGAAAGGGAAAACGCGGCGTGAAGGAAGATGGTTAGCGAAACGTTGCACTCGCCGCCGCCGGGATCACACCCGGCTTTCGCGCGGGTTGAGCAGCACGAGGAAGGCCGCGAGCACGGCGAAGGAGGCGACGTCGCGCCAGGTGCCGGGCAGGAAGCCGGTCCAGAAGGATTCGAAAAGCCCGAGCGCGAAGGCGCCGGCGACCACCAGCGGGATCGAGCGCATGCCGCCGATGATGGCGACGAGCAGCGCCTTGGAGCCGATGAAGATGCCGGTGTGGTAGCTCGCATTGCCGTAGGCGAGGCCGATCAGCGCCCCGGCGAAGCCGGCGGCGGCCGCCGACAGGATGCCGGTCGCGTAGAGCACGCGGGTGCCGTCGACGCCGAGCAGCGCCGCCATCCCCGCGTCCTGCGACACCGCCCGCCACAGCCGCCCGAACGGGCGCTTCTCGATCAGGTACCAGAGCAGCGCGACGCCGAGGCCCGCCGCCGCGATGGTCGCCACCTGCATGTCGGTCAGATAGACCTGCGCGGCAATTTCCCGGCGCCGCGTCAGCAGCGGCTCAAGCCACATCTCGCGGCTGTCGGCGGCGAGCCTCGCGATCTCCTCCATGACGATGGCGACGCCGATGGTGGCGATCATCATGGCAAGCGGCGTCCCCGCCATCGCCGGCCTATAGACCGTCCGCGTCAGCCAGCCGCCGGCAAGCGCCGACAGCGCGGCGGCCCAGCAGCAGGCCGCGGCGAGCGCCAGCCGCGCGTCCATGCCGCGCACCAGAAGGCCGGCGGTGAGGCCGATGACCGAATAGCCGGCCAGCATGACCATGGCGCCGAAGGCCAGGTTGAAGCGGTTGGTGACGCCGTGGAACAGCACATAGGCGACGGCGACGAGCGCGTAGAAGACGCTGACCTGCAGCGCGTTCACCGTCAGTTGGAGGATATAGGCGCTCAAACGGGACACTCCGGCGCTTGCGCCTTGCGGAGAGCCTGTCTCCGGAATAATGTCACCATCAAACTGAAGTTTGCCGGTGTCAATCGGAATATGGGCGCAGCTTCCAGCGAGAGCGGCTTTGCGTGGACCGCGCGACAGTTCGTCGGCGGCGACCCGGCGCTCGACCTCCTCAACACCATCGTCTATCGCGACGACCCGGCGCGTCGCTTCGACCGGCTGGCCAACGAGGCGGCGGCGGCGGCGTGGCTCGCCGCGGCGCGGCGCTTCGCGAGCCCCGGCCTGCCGACAGGCCCCGCCGGCCTGCGGGCGCTGCGCGAGGCGGTGGACGGCGTCGTGGCGCGCGGCGACCCGGCGGCGCGCGGGCATCTGCTGGCGCATGTCGGCGCGGCGATGCTCGACGCGCCCGCCTCCGCCGCCGCCGCTATCGGCGAGGGTTTCGTCGCCCTGCTCTATTCGCGCGATTTCGAGCGGATGAAGCAGTGCCCGAACTGCCACTGGTTCTTCATCGACCGCACCCGCAACGGCAGCCGCCGCTGGTGCGACATGGCGACCTGCGGAAACGGCGAGAAGGCGGCGAAAAGGCGCGACAGGAGGAAACGGAGATGAGCAAGATCGCGGCGCTGCTGGCGCTGGCCCTCGCGGCGGCCCTCGCCGGCTGCGGCGATTCCGGCCGCGACTACATGAAGGTCGCCGGCGGCGGGGTCGTCTTCAACTACCGCGTTGCCGAGGCGACCTACGGCGTGACGCTGACCCCGCAGCGCGAGATCCCGAAGGGCGCGCGGCTGCTGGCGAGCTTCGACGACCCGGCCGGCGGCCCGAGGCTGGAGACCGCCCAGACCATCGTTCCCGGCAGGCCGCGCTATTCGGTGACGTCGCCGCCGGTCAAGGGCATCCGCAAGGGCGATACCTACCGCATCGCCATCCGCCTGCAGGATGCCGCGGGCAGGCAGCTCGGCGAATGGAGCGCCGAGGTCCACGCCGATCTGGACCAGTCGGTGCTGCCCGACAAGGCGCTGACCGTCGGGCCGGGCTACACGCCCAACCCGCAAGCGCAGTGAAAATGTCCCGGATCAGTGCTCGCGCGGAAAGATGATGCGCGAATATTTCGGCGCCGCCAGCGCCACCGGAACCCGGATCCGCGATTCGATGTGGTGGCGCGACAGCTTGAAGGAGACCGTGTCGGAGAGCGCGACCGCCTTCTCGACCAGCGGCATGCCGGCGACGAAGTCCGGCAGCTTGTCGAGCTTGGTCTGCCGGGGCGCCACCCGCTTCGCCTTGGGCGCGTGCTCGGCAGGCGGCTCGAAATTATAGACCAGGATGGTGCCGAAATCCCCGTGCGGCAGCGCCGGCTCGCGGACCGGCTTCGGCGCCGACATCGGGGGCGAGAGTTCGGGAAGTTGCGGGGCGTCGTCGGCGACGGCGCCCCGCAGGTCCCAAGCATCCGTTTCGTCGGAACGGTCTCCGGCGTCCGCCGGAGACAGGGAGGTCAGCAACACGCCGACGACAAGGACGCTGGTTATACGCACGATACGCAACTCGTTACTTTACGCGTCGCGCCGGGCACCACCTCCCGCAACAGGGGAATACGCAGGCGCCCTGCCGGCACGACAATGGAAACCATCATGCCAGTTCGTGGTTTTTGAATTGTTAGGGGCCGCCCTTCCGCGATGTCCCGATTAGGGCCAACCGGGTTAACAGCGCGGTGACCTTGATTGACGAGGCGTTGAGAGCGGGGTGGAGCGGCAGGGAATGTGGCGCAAATCCGGCACGCGCCACCCGCCAAGAGCACTCCGTGCACCGTTGCCTACAATTGTATTTTGCAGCGCAGCACGAAGGCGAAACGAATGCTTTCAGGAGCAAGCGCGGTATACCACGCTAGCGCGAAGGCTCTCCCCCGCGCCGCACAACAATTTCCGCTTTGGGATGGCCTTCGCGCCGATTAGACTTTCGTCTAGTCACGCTGAGATAGGAGGCGATGCCATGGCAAAGTCCAAGACGTTGAGTGGCATGATCGTAGGCGTAGCTTTCATGTTCGTCGCGGCCATCGTGTTCGGCATGATGTGACGAGGCTATCCGCCGGCACGGGCGGTCCATAATTCCTGATTTCCTTATCGGCCGCGCAATGCGGCCTTTCTTTTGCCGGACGGGCGAAGCGCTGGATTCGGCGCCGGGGTTTGCCGCGACGCCCTATCTGGATTCCATCCGGCCGTCGGCTTGAAGCCTCCGGCGTTCGCCCCTGAAAACGCGCCACCGGCGCGTTTTCCGTGACGGGTCTCACCCTGCGCCGGAATGACGGGTAGTGACACGGCACCAGCCCCAATCGTCATTGCCGGACTTGATCCGGCAATCCATGCCGGCAGCATCGCGAAGCATCGCTCCCGCCGCGTCTGCCGACATGACGGCGGAATGGATCACCGGGTCGAGCCCGGTGATGACGCAGAGTATGGGGCGGGGAACGGGAAGCGATGACTATCCGGGTTCGTAGCGATCGCCCTTCTGGATTCCGGCCTCCGCCGGAATGACGGTTGGGGCTGTTGCCTTGCTACTACCCGTCATTCCGGCGGAGGCCGGAATCCAGAAACGATGGTGCGACAGGCTGTGGCCCATCCTTCGAGACAGGTCGTGCCGGCCCTCCTCAGGATGAGGTGAGGGTTTGTGGTCAGCTCCCTTCCGGCGCTCGGCTTCGGGCCTCGCGCGTTCGGACCTGAAATCGCTCCCCCGGAGCGATTTCCTCAACGGTCCTCACCCTGAGGAGCGCTGAAAGCGCGTCTCGAAGGGTGGACGGCGTTCTCGGCACTCCTCCCCGCCTCACGCGCCCCAGTCGTGCCCGCGCGCGATGATCGCGAAACGGTCGGCGAGTTCGGCGAGCGCGGTGCGGTGGAGGTCCGCCGCCTTGACGGTTCCGCCCTCCCCGTCCGGCAGGTCGCGGGTGCCGCTGGCGTCGGCGTCGACGGTGACGCGGTAGCCGAGGTCGAGCGCGGCGCGCGCCGTCGAGCTCACGCACATATGCGTCATGAAGCCGGCGAGGATGAGCTCCTTGCGCCCGCTCGCCCGCACGAGCGCGTCGAGGCCGGTGCCGGCGAAGGAGTTGGGCAGCCCCTTCTCGACGACATCCTCGCCGTCCGCCGGCGTCAGCGCGTCGACGATCTGCCCGCGCGCCGCGTCGCGGTCGAACAGGCTGCCGGCGCGCCCCTTGTGGGCGACGTGGATGACCGGCGTCCCGGCCTTTCGCGCCGCCGCGAGCAGCGCCGCCGCCTTGTCGATGGCCGGCCCGGCACGGCTGACCGCGATCGGGCCCTCGAGATATTCGTTCTGGATATCGATCAGAACCAGCGCCGCCTTGTCGAGGGCGGAGGGCGTCAGGTCAGCGCCCGCGAGTTCGAGGAGGGTTTTCGGCGTGGACATCGGCGTTCGCTCCCGGGCTGTCGTCGTCGCGGCGCGACTATGCAGAGCCGCGACCGCCTTGGCCAGCCGTCGGTCATGCGGCGCGGTGGGAAAATCCGCCGACCTCGGCCCGCTTCGCGACCTCCAGCACGAGATCGGCGTTGAGCGTGTAGAGATGGAAGGCCTCGACGCCGCTGTCGATCAGCCCGCGAAGCTGCGACGCCGCGAAATCGGCAGCCACCTCGCGCGCCGCGTATTCGTCGCCCGCCACCGCCTCGAAGCGCTCCAGCAGCGAAAGCGGGATGTCGGTGCCGCATTGCGCGGCCATCCGCCGCGTCCCGGCGAAGGAGACGATGGGCAGGATCCCCGGTACCAGCTCGATGCGGATGCCGCGTCTGGCGACCCGCTCGCGCAGGCCCTCGAAATGCCGGTTGTCGAAGAAGAACTGGGTCATGGCGCGCACCGCGCCGGCATCCGCCTTTGCCGCCAGCATGTCGAGGTCGGTGTCGTAGTCGGGCGATTCGGGATGCTTCTCCGGATAGGCGGATACCGAGATCTCGAAATCGCCGATCCTCGCGAGCCCGGCGACGAGATCGGCGCCGTTGCGGTAGCCGCCCTCGTGCTGGACGAAGCGCACGCCCATGCCTTCGGGGCTGTCGCCCCTGAGCGCGACGATCCGTTTGACGCCGAGCCGGCGGTAGCCGAGCGCCACCTCGTCGACCTCCGCGCGCGTCGCGCCGACGCAGGTCAGGTGGCCGGCGACGTCGAAGCCGTGATGGACCTTGAGCCGCTCCAGCGTCTCGATGGTGCGGCTGCGCGTCGAGCCGCCGGCGCCATAGGTGACGGAGACGAAGTCCGGGGCCAGCGCCTTCAGCCGGCTGACCGCGTTGTCGAGATTGACCGCGCCGTGGACCGACTTCGGCGGGAAGAATTCGAGCGAGAGCCTGATGTCCGGCATGCCGAGAGCCCTCACGCCGCCGCGCCGGCGCGCCGCGCCGCATTAAGGGCCTTGCCGGTCCAGATCGTCACGGTGAGGGAATCGGCGTCCGGACCCGCGATCTCCCGCGGCTCCCCGGCCTCGATCCCCGCCTCGCGCATCCAGCCGCCGATCTGTTCGTTGGTGAAGCCGAGGCGGCGATGGGCATGCGCCTCGCGCAACGCCTCGCGCTCATGCGCCTTGAGATCGACGATCACCGCGAGCCCGCCCTTCTTCAGCAGCCGCGCCGCCTCGTGGATGGCGCGCGCCGGATCGTCGAGGAAATGCAGCACCTGGTGGAGCACGACGACATCCGCCGTTCCCGCCTCCACGGGCGGGTTGTAGACGTCGCCCTGGCGCAGTTGCGCGTGGCGCAGCCCTTCCCGCTCCAGCCGCGAGCGGGCGTAGTGCAGCATGTCGTGATTGATGTCGATGCCGGTGAGGTGGGCGGCGCGCGGGGCGAGCAGCTCGAGCACCCGGCCGGTTCCGGTGCCGAGATCGACCAGCCGGCCGATGCGCTGCGGCACAATCTCGGCGATCGCCGCCTCCACCGCGCCTTCCGGCGCCTGCATGGCGCGCATCTCGTCCCAGCCGGCGGCG
This sequence comes from Flavobacteriaceae bacterium, assembly GCA_050186955.1. GTDB lineage: Bacteria > Pseudomonadota > Alphaproteobacteria > Rhizobiales > Tepidamorphaceae > JACKJP01. The sequence goes on along the minus strand of JBFWXZ010000026.1, from coordinate 2,575 downwards.
TGGCGGCTGAAATAGTCGGCGGCGAGCGCCGCGTGCGAGGCGCGCACCGCGTCGAGGCGCTCGCGGTCTCGCGCCAGCACCGGGTCGTCGAAGTCGAGCGCCTCCAGCAGGTGCTGGTTGAGCCCCGAGCCGGCGCCGCTGTCGGCGAGGCGGAAGAAGGCCCATGTGCCCTCGGGATGGCGTTCTACCAGCCCGGCCTCGCTGAGCAGCTTCAGGTGTCGGCTGATGCGCGGCTGGCTCTGGCCGAGGATGTCGGTGAGATCCTTGACGCTGCGCTCGCCCTCGCGCAGCAGCGCCAGGATGCGCAGCCGCGTCGGCTCCCCCGCTGCGCGCAGCGCCGCCAGCGCCTTGTCCACCCCCGCCTTGACCATGCCTGTCGATCCCGCATCAAACATAAAGATATGTTTATGTATAGATGCAGTAAGCGGCCTTGGCAAGACCGGCGATCCCGCGCGGGGCGCAAGCCGATAAGCCCTGCGTCCATCGGTCATTCCGGCGAAACGCCGGAGGCTGTTATGAATCGGACTGCGCCGGCGCCGGCGACGCCACTTACGAAAGGCCCTGCCCATGAAGGACGACGCAAGACCCGGAGAGATAGTGCTCGGGACCGATCCGGCGAAAATCGCGTCCGACGCCGGAATCGTCTTCATCGGCCGCGTCCGCACCCCGTGGAGCGAGCGCGGCGACTGCCCGCGCAACCTGCGCGAGGCGCGCGAGCGCGGCGGCGAGACGTCCCTTCTGCTCGACGGGCCCTATCGTCCCGGCCTCGACGGGCTGGAGCCCGGACGCACGGTGATCGTCCTCTACTGGCTCGACCGCGCGCGCCGCGACCTCATCGTCCAGAAGCCGCGCTACCGGGAGACCGCGACCGGCGTCTTCAACCTGCGCTCGCCGGTGCGACCGAACTCCATCGGCATCGCCATCACCGAAATCCGCGCCGTCGACATGGCGGCCGGCCGTGTCGAGACCGGCACCCTGGACTGCATCGACGGCACGCCGCTGATCGACATCAAGCCGTGGTTCGAATCGACCGACCTGCCGCCCGGCTTCACGAAGGCGGAGTGAAGCCCGCGCGCTCGTCAAGGCACGCCTGCCGGAACGCGCAGCCCTCGACATGGTCGTTGACCAGCCCCATCGCCTGCATGAAGGCGTAGACCGTCGTCGGCCCGACGAAGCTCCAGCCGCGCTTCTTCAGATCCTTGGAGATGGCGATCGAGGTCGGCGACTTGCCGAGGCCCCTGAGCGATTCCCAGTCGCAGCGGGCGGGCCGCTCGTCGCCCCCCGGCTCATGGCGCCAGAAGTAGGCGGCGAGCGACCCGAACTCGCGCTTCAGCTCGACCGCCTGCCGGGCGTTGTTAATGGTCGATTCGATCTTGCCGCGATGGCGCACGATCCCCGCATCCGCCAGCAGCCGCTCCACGTCCTTCTGCCCGAAGCGCGCCACCTCGTTGAAATCGAAGCCGGCGAAGCCGGCGCGGAAATTCTCCCGCTTGCGCAGGATGGTCAGCCACGACAGGCCAGACTGGAATCCCTCCAGGCAGATCTTCTCGAACAGGCGGATATCGTCGCCCTGCGGCCGCCCCCATTCGCCGTCGTGATAGGCGATGTAGTCGGCGAGCCCGCCATGCCACTTGCAGCGCTTCAGCCCGTCGTCGCCCGTTCTCAGCCCGTCCTCGCTCATGTCTTCCTCGTCCTCGCGCGCTTCGGCTTCTCCGCCAAAGTGACCTCGACGGGATGGGTAATGTGAACGTCGCGCTTGGGATAGGGAATTTCGATGCCCTCGCGCTTGAAGGCATCCCACAGCGCCAGCAGCACCTGGCCGCGGATATTGGACACGCCGAGCGCCGGATCCTCGATCCAGAAGCGCAGCAGGTAGTTCACCGAGGAATCGCCGAACTCGTAGACATGGCAGACCGGATCGGGCTTGGGCAGCACGCGCTTGAGCTCCCGCACCGCCTCCACGCAGAGCTCGCGCACCTTGTGCGGGTCGGCCTCGTAGGAGACGCCGAAACGCACCTCGATCCGGACTTGCGCATTGGAGAAGGACCAGTTGATCACCTGCTGGGTGATCAAATCCTCGTTGGGGATGAGATACTCCTTGCCGTCGCGGGTGACGACGGAGACATAGCGCGCGCCGAGCGAGCCGATCCAGCCGAAGGTGTCGCCGATCTCGATCACGTCGCCGGGCTTGATCGACTTGTCGAGCAGCAGGATGAAGCCGCTGACGAGGTTGGAGACGACCTTCTGCAGGCCGAAGCCGATGCCGACGCCGATGGCGCCCGACAGCACGGCGATGCCCGTCAGGTCGATGCCGGCCAGCGACATCGCGACGAAGACCGCGACGATGATCAGCACGATGCGGACGATCTTGGAGATCAGCACCGTCGCCGACGGCGTCAGGTCGGATGAGCGCTTGAGCCCGAGCTCCGTCAGCTTGCCGGCGCGGGTCGCCAGCCACAGCAGCACGGTGACGAAGAGCAGCGCCTTGACGAGGGAGAGCAGCGAATAGCTCGTCTCGCCGAGCGAGAACTGCACAGAATCGAGCGCCGCCAGCGTCGGCTGCAGCAGCCCGAGG
>JBFWXZ010000025.1:0-24738 GCA_050186955.1 Flavobacteriaceae bacterium | reverse complement strand
TTTCGCCGGGCCAATGGGATAGAGTATGCGCCATGCGATCGCCCGGCCGGCGGCAATCGCGCTAGTGGTGCTGCAAGCATATAGTCAGGCAGACCGAGCCGCCATATTTTCGCCGTGCAATTGCGGCGCAAGGAGCGGCCGGACCTGCACGGGTTCGCGGAAAGGACGCTGCCGGACCGGCAGGCGACACGCACGATCTGAAGGATTCACATGCCGACAATCGCCCTGGTCGATGATGACCGCAACATCCTGACCTCGGTGTCGATGGCGCTCGAGGCCGAGGGATACCGCATCCAGACCTACACCGACGGCACCTCGGCGCTCGAGGGGCTGAAGGCGGTGCCCGCCGATCTTGCGATCCTCGACATCAAGATGCCGCGCATGGACGGCATGGAGCTGCTGCGCCGGCTGCGCCAGAAGTCGGAGATGCCGGTCATCTTCCTGACCTCCAAGGACGACGAGATCGACGAGCTGTTCGGCCTCAAGATGGGCGCCGACGACTTCATCAAGAAGCCGTTCTCGCAGCGCCTGCTGGTGGAGCGGGTGCGCGCGGTGCTGCGCCGCTCGGCCTCGCGCGACGGCCAGGCGCCGGCCCAGGACAACGCCAAGGCGCTGGAGCGCGGGCAACTGGTGATGGATTCGGAGCGCCACACCTGCACCTGGGACGGCAAGCCGGTGACGCTGACGGTGACGGAGTTCCTGATCCTGCAGTCGCTGGCGCAGCGTCCGGGCGTGGTGAAGAGCCGCAACGCGCTGATGGACGCGGCCTATTCCGACGAGATCTATGTCGACGACCGCACCATCGACAGCCACATCAAGCGGCTGCGCAAGAAGTTCAAGGCGGTTGACGACAATTTCGACATGATCGAAACCCTCTACGGGGTCGGCTACAGGTTCCGCGAGACCTGATGCCGCGGTAGCGGGCCGACCGCAAACAACGGCAGGCAGCGCCGGCGATGGTTGCACAGAGCGAATGGGTCTCACCGGCAGGAAACCGCGCCGCGCGCGAGGATTCCGGCGAGGCGACGATTCCGGCGCGCGACGGGCTCGGCAAGCGCATCGCCGACATCTTCCTGTCGAGCGTGACGCGGCGCATCATCGCGCTCAATCTCGCCGCCCTCTTCGTCATGGTGATGGGCATCCTGTTCCTCAACCAGTTCCGCGAGGGGCTGACGGATGCGCGGGTGCAGAGCCTGCTGACCCAGGGCGATATCATCGCCGCGGCTATCGCCAGCTCGGCGACGGACGAGATCGACACCATCACCGTCGACCCGGAGAAGCTGCTCGAACTCGGCGCCGGCGACAGTCTGGCGCCGACCGACGAGCAGCTCGGCCTGATCGACTTTCCGATCAATCCCGAGCAGGTGGCGCCTATCCTCAGGCGCCTCATCTCGCCGACGCGGACTCGCGCCCGCATCTATGACCGCGACGGGCTGCTGATCCTCGATTCGCGCCACATCTACAGCCAGGGGCAGGTGCTGCGCTTCGACCTGCCGCCGCCGGAGATCCGCCAGGTGCCGTGGTACCGCACGCTGTGGCGCAAAATCCGCGCCCGCTTCCGCCGCGCCGACCTGCCGGTCTACAGGGAGCTCGGCCCCGACAACGGCACGGGCTATCCCGAGGTCTCCGGGGCGCTGCAGGGCAACCAGGCCTCGGTCGTGCGGGTCAACGAGGCGGGCGAGATCGTCGTCTCGGTGGCGGTGCCGATCCAGCGCTTCCGCACCGTGCTCGGGGCGCTGATGCTGTCGACCCAGGGCGACGATATCGACCAGATCGTCAAGGCCGAGCGCTACGCCATCCTGCGCATCTTCGCGGTCGCGGCGGGCGTCACCTTCATCCTCTCGCTGCTGCTCGCCGGCACCATCGCCGGCCCGGTGCGCAAGCTGGCCTCGGCGGCCGAACGGGTCCGCCACGGCACCCGCGGGCGCGAGAAGCTGCCGACCTTCTCCGGCCGGCGCGACGAGATCGGCCATCTGGCGCGCACGCTCGGCGACATGACGCATGCGCTCTACACCCGCATCGAGGCCATCGAGAGCTTCGCCGCCGACGTCTCGCACGAGCTCAAGAACCCGCTGACCTCGCTGCGCAGCGCGGTGGAGACGCTGCCGCGGGTCAAGGACCCCAAGAGCCGCGAGAAGCTGACCGAGGTCATCCTGCACGACATCCGCCGCCTCGACCGGCTGATCAGCGACATCTCCGACGCCTCGCGGCTCGACGCCGAACTCGCCCGCGCCGACGCCGCGACGGTCGACATGGAGAAGCTGCTCGATGCCATCGCGCAGATGTTCCGCGACCCCGACGACCCGTCCAAGCCCGCCATCTCGCTGACCATCGACCGCGGCCGCGACAAGAAGAGGCCGCTCACCGTGCACGGCCACGACAGCCGGCTCGGCCAGGTGTTCGGCAACCTCGTTGACAACGCGCTTTCCTTCGCCCCGGCGACCAGCACCGTCAGGGTGAGCGCCAGGCGCAGCGGCAACCAGATCGAGATCACCATTGACGACGACGGTCCCGGCATCCCGGAGGGAAATCTGGAGCGGATCTTCCAGCGCTTCTACACCGACCGCGCCGACCGCTCGGGCTTCGGGCAGAATTCCGGCCTCGGCCTGTCGATCTCCAAGCAGATCGTCGAGGCGCATGACGGCACCATCCGGGCGACGAACCGCACCGCCAAGGACGGCTCGACGGAAGGCGCGCGCTTCGTCGTGCGCCTGCCCGCGAGCGCGGATAGTGACTGAGCAGGCGATCCACGCCAGCGCCGTGCTTTTCGGCGAGCGCGCCGTCATCCTGCGCGGGCCGCCGGGAAGCGGCAAATCCCGCCTTGCGCTCGCCCTGATCGCCCGCGCGACGCCGTCGCGGCCGGCCCTGCTCGTCGGCGACGACCGGATCATCCTGCGCGCCGCCGGCGGCCGGCTGGTCATCCGCGGCCACCCGGCTATCGCCGGCCATATCGAGTTGCGCGGGGCCGGCATCATCTCAGTCCCCTGGACGGCGCGCGCCGTCGCCGGGCTGATCGTCGACTGCGCGGGCGCGCCGGAACGGCTTCCCGAGCCGGGCGCGCTGTTCGACGAGATCGCCGGAATCCGGCTGCCGCGCTGCTTCGTCGACCCCGGCGCCGGCGACGTCGTCGGACGCGTCGAGACGCTCGCGGGCATCGCCGGCGACCATGCCGCATGGGAAGCGCTCGGCGAATACCGGGCGCACGCGGCCGCCGTCGGCGAATGAGGCCGGCGACGGCGCAAGAGCAGGGTTGCGCGGCCAACTCGCTCGTGGTCAAGATGACCGCCCCATGACGCTGGGCGGGGACGCCGGGCGGGCGCCTCCGGCATAGCTGCCGGCAATGTCCGGCGCCGAGAGAAGGTGGCTGGAACGGATATTCATGATCGGACTCGTTGTCGTCACGCACGGGCGCCTCGCCGCCGAGTTCCGCGCAGCCGTCGAGCACGTCGTCGGCCCGCAGGAGCGCTTCGAGACGGTCTCCATCGGCCCCGATGACGACATCGAGGGGCGACGGGAGGACATCCTCGCCGCCGTCGGCCGCGCCGACGACGGCGACGGCGTCATCATCCTCACCGACATGTTCGGCGGCACGCCGTCCAACCTGGCGATCTCGGTGATGGGACAGGCGCCGGTGGAGGTGCTGGCCGGCGTCAACCTGCCGATGTTGATCAAGCTCGCCTCGATCCGCGGCACGGCGGCGCTCGGCGACGCCGTGCACACGGCGATGGAGGCCGGGCGCAAATATATCTCGGTCGCCAGCGAAATCCTCAACGGGCGCGAATGAAGCGGTCGGAAAGCTCGACCCTGGTGACGATCTGCAACCGCAAGGGGCTGCACGCGCGCGCTTCGGCGGCCTTCGTGCGGATGAGCGAGAAGTTCATCTCCGAGATCACGGTCAGCGCCGACGGCCACGAGGTCGGCGGGCGCTCGATCATGGCGCTGATGACCATGGCCGCGGGGCCGGGCAGCGAACTCACCATCTCGGCGCGCGGACCCGACGCCGAACAGGCGATCGCCGCCCTCGGCGAGCTCGTCCGCACGGGCTTCGGCGAGGACACCGAGGGCCACGCCGTCGCCAAGTGAACGGCCCGGCATTCGGTCTATATAAAAATATCTTTATACATTGATTGATCCGCTGCGCCGGCTCTGCTATTGGCTCGCGCAACAGACAGACGGCCCCGCACGGGGCCTCGTTAGCGAAACAGCAAGCCGAGGAACGATCATGAGCGGCGACTATATCGTCAGGGACATCGCGCTCGCCGACTACGGGCGCAAGGAAATCGCCATCGCCGAAACCGAGATGCCGGGGCTGATGGCGCTGCGCGAGGAGTACGGCTCGAAGAAGCCGCTGAAGGGCGCGCGGATCGCCGGCTCGCTGCACATGACGATCCAGACCGCCGTGCTCATCGAGACGCTGGTGGCGCTCGGCGCCGAGGTTCGCTGGGCTTCCTGCAACATCTTCTCGACCCAGGACCACGCCGCCGCCGCCATCGCCGCCGGCGGCACCCCCGTCTTCGCCGTCAAGGGCGAGACGCTGGAGGAATACTGGGACTATTGCGACCGCATCTTCCACTTCGCCGACGGCGCCAACATGATCCTAGACGATGGCGGCGACGCGACCATGTACGTGCTGATCGGCGCCCGCGTCGAGGAGGGTGAGACGCAGCTCATCGACAAGCCGACCTCCGAGGAGGAGGAGTATTTCTTCGCCCAGATCCGCAAGCGCATGGCCTCCGATCCGGGCTGGTTCGTGAAGCAGCGCCACCGCATCAGGGGCGTCTCCGAGGAGACGACGACGGGCGTCCACCGGCTCTACCAGCTGATGGAGAAAGGCCACCTTCCCTTCCCGGCGATTAACGTCAACGACTCCGTCACCAAGTCGAAGTTCGACAACAAATACGGCTGCAAGGAGAGCCTCGTCGACGGCATCCGCCGCGCCACCGACACCATGATGGCCGGCAAGACGGCGGTGGTGTGCGGCTATGGCGACGTCGGCAAGGGGTCGGCGGCCTCGCTGCGCGGCGCCGGCGCGCGCGTCAAGGTGACCGAGGTCGACCCGATCTGCGCGCTGCAGGCGGCGATGGACGGCTACGAAGTCGTGCAGCTGGAGGATGCGGTGGAGAGCGCCGACATCTTCATCACCGCGACCGGCAACCGCGACGTGATCCGGCTTGAGCACATGCGCCGCATGAAGGACATGGCGATCGTCGGCAATATCGGCCACTTCGACAACGAGATCCAGGTCGCCGCGCTCAAGAACCACAAATGGACCAACATCAAGGACCAGGTGGACATGATCGAGCTGCCGTCGGGCAACCGGATGATCCTGCTGTCGCAGGGCCGGCTGCTCAATCTCGGCAACGCCACCGGCCATCCCTCCTTCGTGATGTCGGCCTCCTTCACCAACCAGGTGCTGGCGCAGATCGATCTGTGGACGAAGGGCGAGCGCTACGAGAACAAGGTCTACGTGCTGCCCAAGCATCTCGACGAGAAGGTCGCGAGGCTGCACCTGGAGAAGATCGGCGCCCGCCTGACGGAGCTTTCCGGCGAGCAAGCCGCCTATATCGGCGTGACCCCGCAGGGCCCCTACAAGCCCGAGCACTACCGCTACTGACGCCCGCCCGCGGCCGTCGATCCCGCCCGCGCCTGTTGCGGGCGGGCGGAATGACGCTACAGTCAACCTGATTCGGCGGCGCGCGGCCCGAAGCGCCGCGGCCCGCCGGACCCGGCACCGGCGGGTGCGCGGCGGCGGACGCATGCAGGCGAGGCGGGGTAACGGACAAGGATGCGCGGCTTCGGGCGATACGCTGGCCTTTGCGGCGCCTTGATCGCGGCTCCCGCCAACGCGCAGACCATCACCGGCCTTTCGGAACGGATCGTCTCCTTCGCCGAGGACGTGCTGCCGAGCGGGCAGGAGGAAGTCGCGGCGCTGGCGCTGATCTTCGGCATCCTCGCCTTCGCCATCTTCGTCGCCCTGATGTGGTCGCGCGCGCAATCGCAGCTCAACCGGTTGAAGCGGGAAAGCGCCGAGGAAACCCTCGCCGTCGGCGCGGAGCGCGACGCGCTGCTCGGCCTCATCCGCTCCGCCTATCCGATCCTCATCCGCTGGCGGCCGGGCAGCGACCGGCCCGAGGTCGACTGCGCCGCCACGCCCGGCTCGAAGCTGCCGGCGACGCGCGAGGCGGTGCTCGCCTTCGGCAACTGGCTCGAGCCCTCCTCGGCGCAGGAATTCGAAGCGGCCCTCGCCGCCCTGCGGCAGGACGGCGCCGCCTTCTCGCTGATGCTGTCGACGCGCGGCGGCAATCCCGTGCAGGCCGACGGCCACGCCTCCGGCGCGCTAACCGCGGTGCGCTTCCGCGACCTCGCCGACAGCGAGCGGACGCACGCGCTGGTCAGCGACGCCTACCGCACGCTGAGGCGCGACGCGGCGGCGATGCAGAGCGTGCTCGACGCGGTGCCGCTGCCGGCCTGGCTCGCCGATGCCGAGGGCCGGCCGAGCTGGGTCAACGCCGCCTATGCCGACGCGGTGGGCGCTTCCGATCCGACCGACGCGGTCGAGCGCGGCCTCAGGCTCTTCGCGCCCGAGGCACAGGCGGCGATCGCCGGCGCCGTCGCCGCGCAGGGCTCCTTCAGCGGCGAACTCGCCGGGGTCGGCGCGGAAGCCCGCTATCTCGTGCAGGCCAGCGCGGAGAACGGCGCGGTCGCCGGCATCGCCATCGACCGCAGCGCGCAGGCGCGCGAACTCGCCGGCCGCGACGCCGAGATCGCCGGCCATCTGCACACGCTCGGGGCGCTGAAGACGGCGGTCGCGCATTTCGGGCCCGACATGCGGCTGCGCTACGCCAACACGGCGGTGCGCGGCGTCTGGCAGCTCGATTCCGACTGGCTCGACACCGGCCCCGACGCCGGCGACATCCTCGACGCGCTGCGCAGCAGCCGCCGCCTGCCCGACGAGGCCAACTGGCGCGAATGGAAGGCGGCCTTCCTCAAGGTGCCGGAGAAGCCGCGCGAGGAACTCTGGCGGCTGCCCGACGGGCAGAAGCTGCGCGCGGTGGCCGATCCGGCGCCGGACGGCGGCGTCACCTATCTCTTCGACGACGTCACCGAACGCCTCGCCCTGCAATCGCGCTACGAGGCGCTGTCCGAACTCCAGCGCGAGACGCTGGACGGCCTGTCGGAGGCGATCGCGGTGTTCGGCTCCAACGGCCGCCTCAAGCTCACGAACCCGGCCATGCAGGAACTGTGGGAGCTCAGCGACGATTCGGTCGCCAGCATGCCACGCATCGAGCAGTGGATCGGCTGGTGCGCCGAGCTGCATCCAGACGAGGAGGCGTGGAACGCGCTGCGCGCCACCGCGACCTCGGTGGAGGATCGCCGCCAGACGCTCAACCAGCGCCTGGCGCGCCGCGACGGGCGGGTGCTCGACATGTCAGCGCTGCCGCTACCCGACGGCAGCACCCTCGTCGTCTTCGTCGATATGACGGATTCGGCGCGGGTGGAAAAGGCTCTGCGCAACGCCAACGAGGCACTGACCCATGCGGCGCAGATCAAGAACGACTTCGTGCGCAAGGTCTCCTACGAGCTGCGGGTGCCGCTGACGACGATCATCGGCTATGCCGAGCTGCTGGCCGAGGGGGCGAGCGGCCTTAACGAGCGCCAGCGTGGCCAGCTCACCGACATCCTGTCGTCGGGCGAGGCGCTGCGCGCCATCGTCAACGACATCCTCGACCTCGCCACCATCGACGCCGGGGTGATGTCGCTCGACATCGGGGAGATCGACGCGCCGGCGATCATCGAGCAGGCGGCCGGCGGGCTGCGCGACCGCATCAGGGAGGCCAGTATCGAGCTCGCCGTTTCCGTCGACGAGCCGCTCGGCGCCTTCCGCGCCGATCCGGCGAGGCTCAGGCAGGTGCTGTTCAACGTGCTGTCCAACGCCGTCGGCTTCAGCCCGCAGGGCGGCACCGTCTCCATCGCCTGCCGCGGCGAGCCCGGCCATGTGGTCTTCGAGATCGCCGACCAGGGCCCCGGCGTGCCCGAGGAGCGCCGCGACACGGTGTTCGACCGCTTCGAGAGCTTCACCGGCGGCACCGGGCATCGCGGCGCCGGCCTCGGGCTCGCCATCGTCCGCTCGCTCGTCATCCTGCATGGCGGCAGCGTGAAGATCGCGACCGCCGATGGCGGCGGCGCGCTGGTCGTCTGCCGCTTCCCGCGCGAGCCTCGGCAGCCGGCGGTGGAGGATTTCGAGGCGCCTGGCGCCGCGCCGGAAGCTGCGGCCACGAAGTCCGCGGACGCCGCCGTTTCCTGACATGACGACCCCGGCGGGTGCAGAGGCCGCAAGCAGGCGCACGGAGATCGCGCTGCCCGACGAGGCGGCCGGCGCGGCGCTCGCCCATGAGATCTCCCTCTATCTGCGGCCGGGCGACCTGATCCTGCTCGGTGGCGATCTCGGGGCCGGCAAGACGCATTTCGCCCGCGCACTGATCCGCAGCATCGCCGGCGAGCCGGCGCTGGAGGTGCCGAGCCCGACCTTCACGCTGCGCCAGGACTACGTGACCCCGCGCTTTGCGATCGCCCATCTCGACCTCTACCGCATCGGCGACCCCGCCGAGGCCGGCGAACTCGATGTCGAGGGCGCGCTGGGCGAGGGTGCGGCGCTGGTCGAATGGCCGGAAAAGGCCGGCGGCGCGCTGGAGAACCATCCCGACAGGCTCGAGATCGGCTTCGCCTTCGCGCCCGGCGGCGGCCGCATCGCGACGCTTGCCGGCCACGGGAGCTGGGCGGAGCGGCTGGAACGGCGCGAGGCGGTCAACAGCTTCCTTCGGGACAGCGGGCATGGCGGCGACACGCGCGGCTTCCTGCAGGGCGACGCCTCGCCGCGCCGCTACGAGCGCCTGAGCGGAGCGGACGGAAACCTCGTATTGATGGATTCGCCGGCGAGACCCGATCCCGGCAAGGACCCCGCGAAGGCCTATAGCCGCGTCGCCAGGCTGGCTGAGGACGTGACGCCCTTCGTCGCCATCGCGGCGGGGCTGGAACGGGCGGGCCTGCGCGCCCCGCACATTCATCATCGCGACATGAAGGCCGGGCTACTGATCCTCGACGACCTCGGCGGCGGGCGAATCACCGGTCCCGCCGGCGAGCCGCTGCCCGAGCGCTACCACGCCGCCATGGAGGCGCTCGTCCACCTCCACCGCGCGGGCCTGAGCGAGACGACGGAAGACTACACCCTGCCCGCCTATTCACCCGAAACCTTCCTCGCCGAGACCGCGCTCGCCTGCCAGTGGTTCGCGCCCTGGCGGCATGGCGGCGAGCTGCCCGACGAGGCCCAGGACGAGCTGCGCGACGCCTTCTCCGCGGCGCTCGCCCCCGTCATCGCCGACGCCGAGAAGAGCTGGACGCTGCGCGACTACCACTCGCCCAACATCATCTGGATCGGCGAGGCGGAAGGCCTCGCCCGCGTCGGCATCATCGATTTCCAGGACGCGCTCTACGGCCCGGCCGCCTATGACGTCGCCTCGCTCGCCATGGACGCCCGCGTCGATATCGGCGAGGCGCTGGAGCGGGAGCTGGTCGATGCCTATGTCACGGCGCGCGCCGGCGATCGCGGATTCGACGAGGCGCGGTTCCGGCGCGACTATGCGGTCATGGCGGCGCAGCGCAACACCAAGATCGTCGGCATCTTCGCCCGCCTCGCCATGCGCGACGGCAAGACCGGCTATCTCCAGCACCAGCCGCGCATCGCAACCTATCTGGCGCGCGCTCTCTCCCATCCCCATCTCGCCGAGGTGCGCCGCTGGTTCGAGACACGGCTGCCCGAGGCGATCGACCCGCAACGCGTGCTCAAGACATGAAGCAGGACATCAAGATCGACCGCGCCATCGTCCTTTCCGCCGGCCTCGGCACGCGCATGCGGCCGATCACCGACACGCTGCCCAAGCCGCTGGTCGAGGTCGGCGGCAAGCCGCTGATCGACCACGCGCTGGACCGGCTGGAGGAGGCGGGCATCCGCGAGGCGGTGGTCAACGTCCACTATCTCGCCGATCAGGTGGAAGCCCATCTCAAGGGGCGCAAGAAGCCGAAGGTCTCGATCTCCGACGAGCGCGAAGCGCTGCTGGAAACCGGCGGCGGCATCGCCAAGGCGCTGCCGCTGCTCGGCGCGAAGCCCTTCATGGTGATGAATTCCGACAGCTTCTGGGTCGAGGGCGGCGGCGAGACGCTGAAGCGGCTGGCGGCAGCCTACGACCCCCGGCGCATGGACATGCTGCTGCTCGTCGCCTCGACGGTGACGAGCACCGGCTATCACGGCCGCGGCGATTTCGATCTCCAGCCCGACGGCCGGCTGACCCGACGCGGCGAGGGCCTCGTCGCCCCCTTCGTCTATACCGGCGTCGCCGTCATGGACGCCAAGCAGTTCGCCGACACGCCGGACGGCGCCTTCTCGCTCAACCTGCTCTTCGACCGCGCCATCGAGCGCGAGCGGCTCTACGGCCAGCGTCTCGACGGGCTGTGGATGCATGTCGGCACGCCCGAGGCCATCGGCGAGGCGGAGGCCGCGATCACCGCCAGCATATTGTGACGGCGATGGCGGCGGCGGGACACATCTGGTCGATACCGCCGAGCGCGCCGTTCCTGCCGGCGCTCGCAGACGCGCTGAGCGACGGCACGCTGCTGCCCGGCGGCGATCCCGCAGCCCTCGAACGGGCGACCATCCTGTTGCCGACCATGCGGGCCCGCCGCCGGCTGGAGGCGCTGCTGCTCGAGCGCTCGGGACGGCGCGCGATGATGCTGCCGGCGATCCGCACCCTGACCGGCATAGAGGCCGACCAGATCGTCGACGGCCTGGACGAGGCGGAGGAGGACTTGCCCGCCGCATCCGACGTGCTGCTCAGGCCCGTGGTGCCGCCGCTGGTGCGCCATCTCGAGCTGACCCGCCTCGCGCTCGCCTGGCGCAAGGCGCAGGCCGGCCTCGTCCTCCCAAACAGCGGCACGCCGCCCGCCGCGCCGACGCAAGCGGGGGAAGCCGCCCACTTCGCCGCCGAGCTCGCGCGTCTCATCGATTCGCTGGAGATCGAGGAGATCGACCCTTCCGCCATCGGCCAGCTCGCGGAGGGACGTTTCGCCGATTACTGGGACGTGCTGCTGAAGTTCCTCGCCATCGCCACCGAAGCCTGGCGCGACCACAAGGCGGAGGCCGGCGCCGTCGACGCCGCCGAACGGCGCAGCCTGCTGATCGACGCCTTCGCCGCCAAGCTCGCGGCCGACCGGCCGGGCGACGCGATCATCGCCGCCGGCTCGACCGGCTCGGTGCCGGCGACGGCGCGGCTGCTGAAGACCATCGCCGGCCTGCCCTGCGGCCATGTCGTGCTGCCGGGGCTCGACACCGCGCTCGACGCTCAATCCTTCGCCGCCGTCGACGGCGCGGAGGCGCCGCATCCCGGCCACCCTCAGTTCGGCCTCGCTTCCCTGCTCGCCGCCTTGGGCGAAACCCGCGAGACGGTGTCGATCCTCGGCGGAGGCCGCGCCGACCCGGCACGCGACAGGCTGGTCAGCGAGACCATGCGGCCGGCCGCGACGACGCATCTGTGGGCGGGGCACGCCGCCGGAGGCGGCAAGGCGCTGGACGGCATCAGGCTGGCCACCGCGCGCGACGACCGCGAGGAGGCGCTGACGATAGCACTGGCGATGCGCAAGGCGCTGGAGACACCGCGCCGCACCGTCGCGCTGGTGACGCCAGACCGGACGCTGGCGCGCCGGGTCGCGGCGGAACTCCGGCGCTGGGAGATCGAGGCGGCGGATTCGGCGGGAACGCCGCTTGCCGAGACGCCCGCCGGCCGGCTCGCCCGGCTGATCGCCGAGGCGATGGCGCTGCGCCTGCCGCCCGACCTCGCGCTGGCCATCCTGCATCATCCTCTCAGCCGCTTTCGCGACCATTCCGGCCTCGCGGCGCTGGAGATCCTCGCCCTGCGCGGCCCGCGACCGGCGCCCTGGAGCGGCGGCATCGCGCAGGCGCTCGCGGCGCATGACGCAGAGGACCGCCACGCGCCGCCGCCGGTCAGGCGGGCGCGCGAGGAGCTGGCGGAGGCGACGGCGCTCGCGGCGTCGTTTTCGGAGACCCTCGCGCCCTTCGAGAGTATCGCGGCGGTCGAAGGCGCGCTGCCGCTCGGCACGCTGGCGCAGAAGCACCTCGAAACCTTCGATGCGCTCGCCGCCCTGCCCGACGCCGGAACCGCGCCGATGCGCGCATTGCTGCAGGAGATCGCGGCCGCCGCGCCGGCTCTCATGGCGAGCCCGCGCGACTATCCCGGCCTGCTCGCGAGCCTGCTCGCCGGGCGTAGCGTGCGCGCCGCTGCCGAGGGCCACCCGCGCCTGCAGATCCTCGGCGCGCTGGAAGCGCGCCTGCTCGACGCCGACCTGACCATCCTATCCGGCCTCAACGAGGGCACCTGGCCCGGCGAGGCGCAGGCCGACCCGTTCCTCGACCGCGCCTCCCGACGCGAGGTCGGGCTGCCGGCGCCGGAGCGGCGCATCGGGCTAGCCGCGCACGACTTCGCACAGGCGCTGGCGGGGCGCGAGGTGCTGCTGACACGCGCCGAATTGTCGGGCGGCAAGCCGGCCATCGCCTCGCGCTGGCTGCAGCGGCTGGCGACGGTGATCGGCGAGGACGCCTTCGCCGGACTGGAAGCGCGCGGCGCGAGCCTGCTCGCCGTCGCCCGCGCCCTCGACCGCCGCATCCCGCAAGCCCGTATCGCCGAACCGAGACCGACACCGCCCGTCGCGGCGCGGCCGCGCCGCATCAGCGCCAGCCGCATCACCACGCTGATCCGCGACCCCTATGCGATCTACGCCGCCGACATCCTGAAACTCGCCCCGCTGCCGGGCATCGGCGAGGAGATCGGCGCAGCCGAGCGCGGCACCGCCGTGCACGAGGCGATCGCCGCCTATATCGCGATGCGCGCGCAAGACCCCACCGGCGACCCGCGGGCGCAGCTACGCGACGCCGGCGACAGGGCCTTCGCCGCGCATGAGACGAGCCCGGCGCTGATGGCGCTGTGGCGCCGGCAATTCGCGCGGCTCGCCGACTGGTATGTCGGCTGGGAGCGCGGCCGCGATCTCCGCATCGCCGCCGACGCGACCGAGAAGCTCGGGCGGCATGTTCTCGCGCTCGCCGGCGGCGACTACACGCTGAGCGCGCAGGCCGACCGCATCCTGCTGCTGGAGCAGGGCGGCATCGAGATCATCGACTACAAGACGGGCGCCGCGCCGACCGCCACCCAGGTGATCACCGGGCTGGAGCCGCAGCTCACCATCCAGGGCGCGATGGCGAGGCTCGGCGCCTGGGGGCCGGAATTCGCCGGCGAGCCGGTTTCGGCGCTGCGCTATCTGCGCCTCAGCGGCGGTCATCCGCCGGGCGAGGACATCGAGATCAAGCAGAAGGCGAAGAAGGACGAGGAACCCTTCGACCCGACGCAGGGCGCCGACGAGGCGCTGGAAGGCCTCGCCCGGCTGCTCGACGCCTATGACCGCGACGACCAGCCCTATCTGGTCAAGCCGCGGGTCGCCTTCCGCAACCGCTGGGCGGACTACGACCACCTCTCGCGCTTCGCCGAATGGAGCGCCTATGAGGGCACGGACGGGGAGAGCGGGGAATGAGCCAGCCGATCCCCTCCTCCCTGATCGAGACCCAGCGGCAGGCCGCCGACCCCACTGCCTCGGCCTGGGTTATGGCCAATGCCGGCTCGGGCAAGACCTTCGTGCTGGTGCGCCGGGTGCTGCGGCTGCTGCTCGCCGGCGTCGACCCCGGCCGCATGCTGTGCCTGACCTTCACCAACGCGGCAGCCGCGCAGATGGCCGACAAGGTGAGCGCCGAGCTCGCCGGCTGGGCGGTCACCGATGGCGGGACGCTGGACGGCAAGCTCGAGGCCCTGCTCGGGCGGCCGCCGACGCCGGAGGAGACCCGGCGGGCGCGGACGCTCTTCGCGCAGGCGATCGAGACGCCGGGGCGGCTCAAGATCCAGACCATCCACGCCTTCTGCGAGCGCGTGCTGCAGCTCTTTCCGCTGGAAGCCGGGGTGCCGGCGGGCTTCACGGTGCTGGAGGAGGTGCAGGCGGCGGCGATGATCGAGGAAGCGCTTTCCAGCGTGCTGGTCGAGGCCGAGGCGCGCCCGGACGGCGACATCGCGAAGGCGCTCGACGCCATTCTCGCGCGCCGGAGCGAATCGCAGATGCGCGAGGCGCTGTCGGTGCTGATCGCCAAGCGCGGGCCGTTCCGCGCCTGGCGGGCCGGCGGCGGCACGGCGCACAAATTCCTGCGGACAGACCCGCGCGATAGTGAGGACGACGTTCTCGACGATTTCGCGAGCCGAAGCGCGCTGATCGACTTCGGCCTCCCTGAGGCGGGCCGGCAGCTCGCCGCCGACACCGGCCAGAAGATGCGCGATTTCGGCGCGCTTCTCTCCGGGCTCGCGACGGCGGAGCGGCTGGCGCAGGCCGTCGGCCTGATCGCCGCCTGCTTCACCAAGGGGGGAACGCCGCTCAAGCAGTTTCCGGCGAAATCCGTCCATGACGACAATCCTGCCCTCGCCGAAATGATGGCGAAGGATCTCGATCTCGCCGTCGCCGCCATGGAGCGATTGCGCACCGTGCGGATCGCGGCGGCGAGCGAGGCGCTGTTCGCGTTCGCCGACCATGTGCTCGACGCCTATGCGGCGTTGAAGAAATCGGCCTCGGCGCTCGATTTCGACGATCTGATCGAGCGGATGGCGGCGCTGCTCGAGGCCGGCCACGGGCCGTGGGTGCTCTACCGGCTCGACCGCGGCATCGACCACATCCTCGTCGACGAGGCGCAGGATACGAGCCCGGCGCAGTGGCGCATCGTCCGCGCCATCGCAGAGGAGTTCTTCGCCGGCGAGGGCGCCAGCGAGGGGGTCCGCACGATCTTCGCCGTCGGCGACGAGAAGCAGTCGATCTATTCCTTCCAGGGGGCCGACCCGGAAGGCTTCATCGAGATGCGTCGCATCTTCGAAAAGCGCGTCGAGGCGGCCTCGCGCGCATTCCGCCATATTCAGTTGACCCACTCCTTCCGCTCGACGCCGCAGGTGCTGGCGGCGGTCGACGAGACCTTCGCCGACGCCGGCGCGGCGCGCGGCCTCGCCCGGGACGGCGAGAAGGCGCAGCGCCACGAGGCGATCCGCAAGGACGAGCCCGGTCATGTCGAATGGTGGTCCGCCGTGCCGGCGAGCGAGAAGGACAAGGGCGACCCGTGGGACGCCCCGCTCGACCGCGACGACGAGAGCCACCCGGCGACCGTGCTGGCGCGCCGCATCGCCGCCGCCATCGGCGAGCTGGTCGCCGCCGGCACCGTGCTGCCCTCGACCGGCGAGGCGGCGCGGCCGGGCGACTTCCTGATCCTGCTCAGGAAGCGCACGACGCTGGCACGGCCGATCGTCAAGGCGCTGAAGGACGCCGGCCTGCCGGTCGCCGGCGCCGACCGGCTGAAGCTCGCCGACCACATCGCCGTCAAGGACCTGATCGGGCTCGGCACGCTGTGCTGGCTGCCCGAGGACGATTTGACGCTCGCGGCGGTCCTGAAAAGCCCCCTCTTCGGGCTCGACGAGGACGCGATCTTCCGCCTCGCCCATGACCGCGAGGGCAGCCTGTTCGAGGCGCTGGCGGCGAGCGGCGCTGCCGCTGACCGGGAGGCCTTCGAAAGGCTTCAGGCGCTGCGCGAGATCGGCAACCGGGTACGGCCCTTCGAGTTTTACGCCCATGTCCTGGGGCCGGCCGGCGGGCGCGACGCGCTGCGGGCGCGGCTCGGCAACGAGGCGCTCGACCCCGTCGACGCCTTCCTGTCGCTGGCGCTCTCGCATGAGCGCGGAGAGGTCGCCTCGCTGCAGGGCTTCCTGACCCGGATCGCCGCCAGCGACGCCGAGATCAAGCGCGACATCGAGGAAGGCGGCCCGGAGATCCGGGTGATGACGGTGCACGGCTCGAAGGGGCTGGAGGCCCCCGTCGTGTTCCTGCCCGACACGATGCAGCCGCCGACGAGCAGAGACCTCGACGCGGTGCTCTTCGCACCCGGCCGCGAGCCGTTCGACCCGCCGGCCGGCGCGCTGTGGATGCCGGCGAAGGGCGACGACTGCGCCGGCAGCGGCGATCTGCGCGAGGCCGCGATGGCGCGGCTGGAGGAGGAATACCGGCGCCTCCTCTATGTCGCGATGACGCGCGCCAAGGACCGGCTCTATATCTGCGGCGCCGCCGCCTCCCGGCAGGCGAAGGAGGCCTTCTGGCACCGCATGGTCGAGGACGGATTGAGACGCGCTTCGGCAGTCGAGGACGAGGAGAGCCGGATGCGGCTCGCCGGCGATGCGCTTCCAGACGCGCCGGGCGGCACCGACGTGGAAGCGGATACGGCGCTCCCCGACTGGGCGGTGAGCCCGGCTGCGCCGGAGACGCAGCCGGCGCGCGCGCGGCCGTCGGCCGCCTTCGAGGGCGGCGACGAGACGGCGAGGCGGCGCGGCATCGCCGTCCACGAATTGCTGCAGATCCTGCCCGATGTCGACGAGGCGGCGCGCAAGGGACTGGCGGCGAAGCTGCTGCGGGCGCGCCTGCCCGCCTTTTCCGCCGCCGAGCGCGACGACCTTGCGGCGAGCGTGCTCGCCATCCTCGCCGATCCCGCCTTCGCCGCCGTCTTCGCCGAAGGCTCGCGTGCCGAGGCCGGGCTCGCCGGCATGCTGGCGGGCGAGGACGGAGCCGAACGCATGGTCAGCGGCCGCGTCGACCGGATCGCGGTCGGCGCGGACAGGGTCCTGATCGTCGACTTCAAGAGCGATGCCGCGCCACCGTCGGAGGGCGCGCCGGTACCCGCGCATTACCGCCGGCAGATGGCCGACTACCGGGCGCTGGCGGCAGCCGCGTGGCCGGGCCGCAGGGTGGAGACGGCGCTGCTGTGGACGGCGGCGCCGCGCCTCGATCCGATCCCGGAGTCGTGATCGCACCGGCTTCGGGGCCAAGCTTGACGCATGCGGGGCGCGTTCCTACGTTCTTGGCCGAGTTCGATTCCCGCGAACGGTCCCTCAGGCGGCGAGAAACAGACGCCGCGATCCGGAGATTTTCCATGACAGCCAAGAATGTGACGGTCCAGTCCTTCGACACCGACGTGCTGAATTCCGCCGAGCCGGTCATCGTCGATTTCTGGGCCGAATGGTGCGGTCCGTGCAAGCAACTCGCGCCGACCCTCGACGAGATCGCCAGCGAGATGCAGGGCAAGGTCACGGTCGCCAAGGTCAATATCGACGAGAACCAGGATCTCGCCGTCAAATACGGCGTCCGGGCGATCCCGATGCTCGCGATCTTCAAGAACGGCGAGCTCGCCGGCACCCAGGTCGGCGTGCAGCCGAAGAGCCGGCTGGTGAGCTGGATCAACGATTCGATCTGAGCGGTTCAGAAGCCCGTTTCATGAAGGCCGCCCTCCGGGGCGGCCTTTTTCTTTGCCTCAGGCCGGCATCTCGGCGGCTTCGGCGAGCCTCAGCACCTCGCCGGCGAGATAGAGCGAGCCGCAGATGAGGATGCGCGGGCTGGAATCGCGCGGCAGCCCTTCCAGCGCCTCCAGCACGCCCGGCGCCGGCGTCGCCGACAGCCCGGCATTGCGGGCGGCGGCGGCGAGATCGGCGGGCGGGAAGCCCGCGGCGGTATCGGGCACGGGCACGGTGACGACGCGGCGGGCCAACCCGGCGAAGGCCTCGAAGAAACCCGACGGGTCCTTGGTCGTCAGCATGCCGGCGATCAGGTAGAGCGGCCGGGAATCGCGCTCCTCGCATTCGGCCATGGCCTCGGCGACGACGCGGCCGGCGGCGGGGTTGTGGCCGCCGTCGAGCCAGATCTCGGCGTCGGCGGGCGCGAGCTTCGATAGCGGCGTGTCGACGAGCCGCTGCAGGCGCGCCGGCCATTCCACCGATTGCAGGCCCCTCTCGAAGGCGGAAACGGGAAAGCCCGGCTCCAGCACCCTGAGCGTCGCGATCGCCGTGCCGGCGTTCTCGAACTGGTGGCGGCCGGGAAGCCGCGGCGCCGGCAGGTCGATGAGGCCGATCTCGTCTTGGAAGACGAAGCGGCCGTGCTCGCCATAGGCGTGCCATTCGGCGCCCGAGACGTGGAGCGGCGCGCGGTTGCGCGCGGCAGCTCGCTCGATCACCGCCAGTACCGTTTCGCTCTGGCGCGAAACGATGACCGGCGCGCCCTTCTTGACGATGCCGGCCTTCTCGGCGGCGATGCCGGCGAGGTCGGTGCCGAGCAGGTCAGCGTGGTCGTGGGCGATCTGGGTGATGACGGCGGCGGCGGGATGCGAGACCACATTGGTCG
Source organism: Flavobacteriaceae bacterium (assembly GCA_050186955.1). Taxonomy (GTDB): domain Bacteria; phylum Pseudomonadota; class Alphaproteobacteria; order Rhizobiales; family Tepidamorphaceae; genus JACKJP01. Next base: position 6,384 of record JBFWXZ010000025.1, on the reverse strand, counting down.
AATCGAGGCGGCCGCCGAGCCCGACCTCGAGCAGCAGCACCTCGGCGGGATGGCGCGAGAAGATCAAAAAGGCCGCCGCCGTGGTGATCTCGAACAGGGTGATCGGCGCCCCGGCATTGACGCGCTCGCATTCCTCCAGCGCTTCCGCCAGCTCGGCCTCGCTGACCAGCCGGCCGCCGCCCTCGGCGCCGAGCCTGATGCGCTCGTGGAAATGCACCAGATGCGGCGAGGTGTAGACATGGGCGCGGCGGCCCGCCGCCTCGTGGAAGGCGCGCAGATAGGCGACGACGGAGCCCTTGCCGGTGGTGCCGGCGACGTGGATCACCGGCGGCAGCCTGTCCTGCGGATTGCCGAGGGCTGCGAGGATGCGCCACATGCGCTCCAGCGACAGGTCGATGAGCTTGGGGTGGAGCGTGGAAAGACGCTCCAGCAGGGTCGATGAATCGGACATGGGGCTCGTTGCCGCGTCAGGCCGCGGGCTGTGGCGGTTCCGGAGTGGCGGGGGGCGGCGTGAGGGCGGCCTCCTGCGGCATGTCGGCGAGCGCCGGCGCCTTCATCAGCATGCGGCAGACCCGCGACAGGGTTGCCCGCAGCTCGGAGCGCGGCACCACCATGTCGACCATGCCGTGGTCGTGGAGATATTCGGCGCGCTGGAAGCCCTCGGGCAGCTTCTCGCGGATCGTCTGCTCGATGACGCGCGGGCCGGCGAAACCGATCAGCGCCCCCGGCTCGGCGATTTGGACATCGCCCAGCATGGCGTAGGAGGCGGTGACGCCGCCGGTCGTCGGGTGCGTGAGCACCACGATATAGGGCAGGCCGAGCTCGCGCAGCTCCTGTACGGCAACGGTGGTGCGCGGCATCTGCATCAGCGACAGGATGCCCTCCTGCATGCGCGCGCCACCCGACGCGGCGAACATGATGAAGGGCGTGCGATGGCGGGCCGCCCATTCCATGCCGGCGACGACCGCGGCGCCGGCAGCCATGCCGAGCGAACCGCCGAGGAACTCGAAATCCTGCACCGCCGCCGTCACCCGGAGCCCGTCGAGCCTGCCGTCGGCGAGCGTCACCGCGTCCTCGCGGCCGGTCTTGGCGCGCGCGTCCTTCAGACGGTCGGCATAACGCCGTTCGTCGCGGAAGCGCAGCGGATCGTGGGGCACGGCGGGCATGTCGATGGCGGCGTATTCGCCGCCGTCGAAGAAGGTGGCGAGCCGCGCGTCGACCGGCATGCGCATGTGATAGCCGGAGCCGGGGATGACGTAGAGATTGGCGACGAGATCGCGGTGGAAGACCATCTCGCCGGTTTCGGGACACTTGACCCAGAGGTTTTCCGGCACATCGCGCTTGGGCGATAGCAGGTTGCGGAAACCCGGGCGGAGACGATTGGTGATCCAGTTCATTTCTCAATCCGCTACATGGATGGATGCTCTTCCCCGTTTGCGGCTATTCGGCGGCAACCGGCGAGGCGCCGCGCACGCCTTCGGCGAGCGCCCTGACGAGGCCGGTCACGCGGCCGGCGGTCTCGGCGCCGGCCCTGCCGGCCGCGTCGAGGCTCTCGCGCACCGTCTCGACGAGGGCGGAGCCGACGACCACGGCGTCGGCGCCGGCGGCGATGGCGCGCGCCTGCTCCGGCGTCCTGACGCCGAAGCCGACGGCGACCGGCAACTCGGTCGCGGCCTTGATGCGGGCGACGGCGGCAGCGACCTTGCCGGCGTCCGGCGCCGCGGTGCCGGTAATGCCGGTGATCGAGACGTAGTAGACGAAGCCGGAGGTGTTCTGCAGCACGCGCGGCAGGCGCTTCTCGTCGGTGGTCGGGGCGGCGAGGCGGATGAAGGCGATGCCGCGCTCCATCGCCGGAATGCACAGCTCGTCATCGGCCTCCGGCGGCAGATCGACGACGATCAGCCCGTCGACGCCGGCGTCGCGGCAATCGTCGAGGAAGCGCTCGTTGCCGTAGCTGTAGATCGGGTTGTAGTAGCCCATGAGGATGAGCGGGGTGTCGGCGTCGTCCTGACGGAAGGCGCGCACCATCTCCAGCGTCCGGACCATGGTCTGGCCGCCCTTGAGCGCGCGCAGCCCCGCCGCCTGGATCGCCGGGCCGTCGGCCATGGGATCGGAGAAGGGCATGCCGAGCTCGATGATGTCGGCGCCCGCCGCCGGCAGCGCCTTGAGAATCTCGAGCGCGGTGTCGCGGTCGGGATCGCCGGCGGTGACGAAGGTGACGAGGCCGGCTCGGCCCTCCTTCTTCAGGGCGGCGAAACGGCGGTCGATGCGGGACTCGGTCATGGGATCGCTCGAATGGGTTCCAAAGGGTGTCTCGTTCAGCCCGGCTGGTAGGTCCGGCCCGGCTTCTCCTCGCTGCAGCGGATGAGGCGGCTGTCGGCGACGGCGGCGTTGCGGTGGCGCACGGCGCGCTGGTAGTCGGGATCGCGGAGCATCTCGACGAAGGCGCGGGCGGACGGGTAGCGGGCGACGAAGGCGAGGTCCCAGTCCTCGCCGTCGGGGCCGATCACCATGCTCTGGGCGCGGCCGATCCACACCTGCGAGCCGCCGAGCCCCTCGAAGACCGGCGTCGCCTCGTCGGAATAGCGCCGATAGGCCTCGGCGCCGGACACCGCTGGCCCGCCGCGCTCGGGATCGCCCTCGGCGTAGGCCGCCCGGTCGCGGAAGCGCAGCAGGTTCAGCATCATGACCGGCTCGTCGAGCGGCAGGCCGAAGATCGCCTTGAACTGCTCGCGGGTCGGGTTGACGTGCGACACCGGCTCACAGCTCCATGCCGAGCATCTTGCCGACGGTGAAGATGTCTTTGTCGCCGCGGCCGCAGAGATTCATGACGATGATCTCGTCCTTGCGCATCTTCGGCGCGCGCTTGACGACCTCGGCGAGCGCGTGGCTCGGCTCGAGCGCCGGGATAATGCCCTCGACGCGGGTCAGCAACTGGAACGCCTCCAGCGCCTCGTCGTCCATGATCGGCACATATTCGACGCGGCCGGTCTCCTTGAGCCAGGAGTGCTCGGGGCCGATGCCGGGATAGTCGAGGCCGGCGGAGATCGAGTGGCCTTCCTTGATCTGGCCGTCGCCGTCCTGCAGCAGATAGGTGCGGTTGCCGTGCAGCACGCCGGGGCGTCCGGCGGTCAGCGAGGCGCAGTGCTCGTCGCCCTCGAGGCCCTTGCCGCCGGCCTCGACGCCGACCATGCGGACCGACTTGTCGTCGAGGAAGGGGTGGAACAGGCCGATGGCGTTGGAGCCGCCGCCGACGGCGGCGACCAGCAGGTCGGGAAGCCGGCCCTCGGCCTCCATGAGCTGTTCCTTCGCCTCGCTGCCGATCACCGACTGGAAGTCGCGGACGAGCTCGGGATAGGGGTGCGGGCCGGCGGCGGTGCCGATGATGTAGTAGGTCGAGTCGACATTGGTCACCCAGTCGCGCAGCGCCTCGTTCATGGCGTCCTTGAGGGTGCCGTGGCCGGAGGTCACCGGCTTCACCTCGGCGCCCAGCAGCTTCATGCGGAAGACGTTGGGCGACTGCCGCTCGACGTCTGTCTTGCCCATATAGACGATGCAGGGATAGCCGAAGCGGGCGGCGACGGTGGCGGAGGCAACGCCGTGCTGGCCGGCGCCGGTCTCGGCAATGATGCGCGTCTTGCCCATGCGCTTGGCGAGCAGGATCTGGCCGAGGCAGTTGTTGATCTTGTGGCTGCCCGTGTGGTTCAGCTCGTCGCGCTTGAAATAGATCTTGGCACCGCCGAGATGCTCGGTCAGGCGCTCGGCGAAATAGAGCGGCGAGGGCCGGCCGGCATAGTGGCGGTTGAGCGCGTCGAGCTCGGCGCGGAAGGCGGGATCGTTCTTCGCCTCGTTCCAGTGGCGCTCCAGCTCCAGGATCAGCGGCATCAGCGTCTCGGCGACGTAGCGGCCGCCGAAGATGCCGAAGCGGCCCTGCTCGTCGGGTCCGGTGCGGTAGGAGTTGGGGGTCGGAACGTTCACGTCGCTCAATCCACTCGTTCGGTATCTGCGGGCCTGTCGGCGGCCCGGGCCTCGGCGATGAAACGGGCGATCAGCCCGGTATCCTTGATCCCCGGCGCGCGCTCGACGCCCGAGGAAACGTCGACCCCGGCGGGCCGCACGGCGCGCACGGCGTCCGCGACATTGTCGGCGGTCAGGCCACCGGAAAGCATGAAGGGCAGTGAAGCGTCAAGCGCGGCAAGCAGCGACCAGTCGAAGGCGCGCCCGTGGCCGCCCGGCCTGTCGGCTCCCTTCGGCGGCTTGGCGTCGACGAGAATCCGGTCGGCGACGCCGCGATAGGGGGCGATCGTGGCGAGGTCTTCCGCCGCGGCGATGCCGACCGCCTTCATGACCGGAAGGCCGGTGCGGGCGCGTATCTCGGCGACCCGCTGCGGCGTCTCGCGCCCGTGGAGCTGGATCATGCCGGGCCGCGCTCGCTCGACCACCGCGTCGAGAAGCGCGTCGTCGGGATCGACCGTCAGCGCGACCGAAAGGGCCCGGCCCCGCGCCCGCGCGATCAGCGGCGCGGCCTCGGCCACGGCGATGTCGCGCGGCGACGGCGGGAAGAAGACGAAGCCGACCATGTCGGCGCCGCCGTCGAGCGCGGCGTCGAGGCTCGCCTCATCGCGGAGGCCGCAGATCTTGATCTCGAGCGGCATGGGTTTCTGTCCGGAATCCTTGGAAAATTCAGCGGGCGATCAATAGCGGCAAATGCCGCGGCGCGATACCGGCGGTGGGCGCGTCGTCGAACGGTTGCAGGGGTCAGCGCGGGGCGGGCAGCGCCTGCCGCGCGGCTTGCTCCTGTCCGGCGGCCTGCGCCTGCGCGGTCTCGGCGCGCTCGCGCCATCGCGCCGCCTCGTTGCGCTGCTGGCGCGCCTGCTTGCGCCACTTTCCCTGGGTGAGCCAGGCGGCGGCGCCGCCGATGACGACGCCGGCGATCAGCGTCAGGAAGAACAGCAGGTAGAGCGGCATCTCCAGCCCGATCGCCGGATCGGCGGGCGAGAACGGGTCGAGGGAGAGGACGACGCGGCCGCGATTGGCCACCGCGAAGGCGACGAGCAGGACGGCCAGCGGCAGGACGACGAAGATCCAGACGATACGCTTGATCAAGCTGCCACTCCCGCGCGCCCGCTCAGCCGCCGTTGTTGAGACGGTCGCGCATCTCCTTGCCGCTCTTGAAGAAGGGCACGGATTTCTGTTCCACCGACACCTTGTCGCCGGTGCGCGGATTGCGGCCCTGGCGGGCCCGGCGGTTGCGCACCGAGAAGGCGCCGAAGCCGCGAAGCTCGACCCGGTCGCCGCGCGCCAGCGCCTGCGTGATCTCGTCGAGGATCGCGTTGACGATCAGTTCGACGTCGCGCTGGTAGAGATGCGGATTGAGCTGCGCGATCTTCAAAATGAGTTCTGACTTGATCATGGCCCCCGCCGATCAGTTTTCTTGTCAGTATTCCCGACCCGGTTTTTCCGGGCTTCGGGCCTGAGTATTGCCGGCGCCTGACGCGCACCCGATGTCTCTAGCCGCCCTAGCCTAGCCCTTTAGGCGGACCGTGTGAATTGCAAATTCGCCTTATCGGTCAGCGATTTGCGGATACCAGACCGACAGCAGGCCGGCCTGGGCCGCCTGCTCGCGGGAGAGTAGCCCGGCCAACGTGTCGAGCCCGGCGGCGCGCGCCAGCCCGGCGAGGCCAAGCGCGGAGAAACGCGATTGCGGCGTCACGTCGCGGATCGGCAAGTCGGGATCGTCGACGCCGCGGCCCGCCAGCCAGGCGCGGATTTCCTTCTCGCCGCCGATCTCGTCGACGAGGCCGTTCTCGACCGCCTGCTTGCCGGTGTAGAGGCGGCCGTCGGCGAGCGCGCGCGCGCTCGCCGGGTTCATGTTGCGGCGCTCGGCGACGAGGCCGACGAACCAGTCGAAGGAATCGGCGACCAGCCGCTCCATGGCGGCGATGGCCTCGGGGTTCTCCGGCGTGAAGGGGTTGGGCTCGGCCTTGAGCGGCGCGCTCTTCACCGTATCGACGGAGACGCCGAGCGATTCCAGCAGCTTCGACAGGTTCGCCCACTGGAAGATGACGCCGATCGAGCCGGTCAGGGTGTTGCGGCGGGTGACGATGTGGTCGGCGGAAATGGCGGCGATATAGCCGCCGGACGCGGCGAGCGTGCCGAGCTCGGCGACGACCGGCTTGGTGGCCGCGACCTTGCGCACCGCGTCGTAGAGGATCTCGGAGCCGGTGGTGGTGCCGCCGGGGCTGTCGATCGCCAGCACCAGCGCCTTGGCGGTCGAATCCTCGGAAATCCGCTCCAGCAGGTCGTCGGTCGCCTTGTCGCCGGTGATGAAGCCGGAGACCGGCATGCGGGCGATATTGGCGCCGGCGGAAGGCGTGTCCCAAC
>JBFWXZ010000024.1:0-24907 GCA_050186955.1 Flavobacteriaceae bacterium | reverse complement strand
GCGCCCTGCCGCGGCGGCACCTGAACTCCGCGACGTCGGCCTCGAGCACGATCTCGACGCCGAGACTCACATTGGCGCGCGCCATCGCCTGCGTCACCGCGCCGACGCCGCCGATGGGGGCGGCGTTCTTCATCATCAGCTCGTTGCTCTCGAAGACGCCGCGGCGGCGCATCGATTCCTCGTGCAGCGGCCGCTGCAGCAGTAGATAGCCGCTGCCGGGGGTGCGCGGGCCGACGAGGTTGGTGGCCATCGCGGTGCCGGCGAGAAACGCCTGCAGCCAGGGCGACCTGAGATGCCGGTCGAGAACGTCGCAGACGCTCCCGAACATCACCAGGTTGAACGCCTCCTTGTCTTCCGGCGAGGTGAAGCGGGCGGCCACCTCGGCATAGGACGGCGGAAGCTCGTGGAACAGCACGCCGCTCTGGCGGGCGACACGCTCGTAGAATTTGAGGACGCCGGAGAAGCCGGCCATGTCCGCCTCGTCGGCGAAGCGCGCCATCTCGCGGCGGCGCTCGTCGCGGTCCGGCCACATCACCAGCGCGTCGCCGTTGGAGAACAGCGTCAGCGAGCTGAGGCTGGGATGCGTCAGCTCGAGGCCGAAGCGGTGCAGCTCCATATCGCCGGAGATCTGCGGATCGAGGCTGTGGCTGGAATTGGCGACGGTGCTGCCGCGATAACCGGGGAAGATCTCCTCGGTGACGCAGGTCCCGCCGACGCGGTCGCTGCGCTCCAGGATGAGCACCTTCCAGCCGGCGCGGGCGAGATACCAGCCGGCGACGAGCCCGCTGTGGCCGGCCCCGATGATGATGACGTCATGCTTCGACATGGATGCTCTTCATGAGGTCAACCGTTCCCGAAGGACCATCGTCACGTAAGCGGCCGGATGCTCCGGGATGCGATCCGCCATCCGGCGGCGGTCTTCTTGACGACGTCGGTGTATTCGGCGGCGGCGACGGCCTTGTCCGCCCTGATGGTCAGCGCCTTGCTGGTCGCCGTCGCCCGCTCGCCGGTGTCCGGCACGACGACGACATTGGTGATGTGATGGCTGATCGACGGGTTGGCGATGGCCTTGAAGGCGTCGATCAGCTTGTCGAGGCCGTCGGCGGTGAGCCGTCCGGGATTGTCGAAATGGATGTCGGCGGCGAAAACCTCGCCGAGCCGGTCGTAGGCCCTGGAGTCGAGGATGTAGGCAACGCCGTTCAGGACATCGAGGACGGCGCTCCTGTCATCATGGGTGAACTGGCTCCTGTCGCTCATCGGATGGTCAGCGTCCCTTGCGCGATGTGTCGGAATGATCCTTGGCGACGCTCATCGTCGCCCTGATCACCCGGGTCAGATATTCGCTGCCGTAGCGGGTGGTCGGGATGACCATGGTGAGAACGCCGATCAGGGTCCGGTTCATGAACATCGGCGCCGCGACCGCCCAGGATTCCAGCGTCGATTCGTGACGGCTGAAGGCGTAACCCTGCAGACGGATCTGCTCGCACTCCTCCTTGAGATCGGCGACCGGGCGAACCTCCTCCGAGGCGGTGGTGAACTCACCCTTGGAGCCGAACAGCTCCACCCACGGATCGCCGTCGGCGCCGAAGGCGAGCAGCGTCTTGCCGGCGGCGCCGAGATAAACCTTGCCGCGCTCGCCGGGCAGGCAGACCCGCCGCACGAGCTGGGTCGATTCATGGGATTCGATGCACAGCCTGTCGCTGCCGGTGCGCACGAAGAACGCCGACGTCTCGTCAAGCTCGGCCCGCAGCGCCTGGGTCGCGGCGCGCGCGACGCGGCGCAGCGGCGCCCACTGGTCCGTCGTGTAGAGCAGCGAGGTCAGCGCCAGACCGGGCACGTATTTGTTGTCGTGCGTGTTGCTGACGAAACCCTCGGCCTCGAGCGTGTTCAGCAACCGGGACGCGGTGCTGATGCTGATGTTCGCCGCATGGGCGAGCTCGGTCAGCGTCCGGCCTCCCCGGTCGAGGGCGGAGAGCAGCGCGAGCGCGCGGGAGACGGACCTGACGCCGCCTGGGTTTTTCACTCTGCGGAAATCTGTTTCCATTTTGATGACGCTACAAGCGGCGCCATGACCTGTCAATTGATTTTCACAGAGCGGGATTCTGTTTCCATTTTTTGAAGGTTGGCACAGGGCGGAACGCGGTAAGGCTGAACGCGGGAGGCCCGTCCCGGCGCTTCGCGGCGCGCCGATTTCCCGGAAAACGCGCACGGATGAGCGATGTTCTCAGGCGCCCGCGCCGCGCCGCTGGAAAGGTCGATCAGCCTGCGGGATCCAGCTGCACCGGATCACTTAATCCGCACGACAGCCGCGAAAACAAAGAGCCCAGCGGCTTCGAACGGGCATTCATTGAAAACGGGAAGCCGGGTGGCTGTGTGGGTAGCCTGAGGCGGACGCGCCTCGCACTCATTCCCTGCTTTCAGGGAACTTGCGGGGAAAATTGGGGAAACCGCGGAAGTGCGCAGGTTGAGCGGCCCAAGCCACAAAGCATTCCAATAGCTTGTCGGAGAAATTCCCCAAGAGTGAGAACGGCGAAAATTTCTTGCCCGGAACGGGTCCCGGATATCGCCGGAACGCCGATCTTCCCGGCTTCAAAACGTAAAAATCACGAAGAACCGCCGTTGGCGTCCTTCGCCTCATCCGCGGTCCTGGAGAGATACTTGCTCCGCGCCGTCAGCAGATGGAGCGACATGACGGCCGAGGACCACCGCTCATCGCGATTTTCCAGGGCCTCGATGAGATCGCGATGCTGGCGGCAACTGCGGAGCAGTTCGTCGCGCGAGTAGCGGGTATAGGTCTTGAGGACGACCGTTATGTCGATGAGGCCGGGCAGGAAGGCGCTCAGATGCCGGTTGTCGGCGGCTTCGAGAACGATGGCGTGGAACTGGTTGTTGAGAGCTGCGAGCTGATCGACGCCGTCCTTCGTGTCGCAGTCGAGCAGACCTTCCATGGCGTCCACGATCGCGTGCAGCTCGGCGACCTGCTCGTCGTTGATCTTGTTCGCCGCCAGCCCCGCGCAATAGCTTTCCACGATCGCCCGGAGCTCGAAGATCTCCCGAACCGTGCTCTGGTTCCACGTGGCCACCCGGGTGCCGGAATTCGGCGTGACGGCGACGAGCCCCTCGGCGTCGAGGCGCCTCAGGGCCTCGCGGACCGGCGTGCGGCTGACGCCGAGAGTGGCGGCGAGATCCGCCTCCTTGAGGTGCATCCCCGAGGGATAGTCGCCTCGGAGAATCGCCTTGCGGATAGTCTGGTAGCTTTCCTCGACCGCCTTAGCCATATCAGCCGTCCATGACCCTCAAGCGCCGCGCATATACGCGTCGATCAGCGACTGCCGCTGCTTCGCCGAGGCCCGCGGAGCCCCGGTAGCCACGACTTTGCCGTGATGCATCACTGTAACGCTGTCTGCCGCCGATACCACCAGATCGAGATCGTGCTCGATCCAGACGACGCCGATCTCGCGCTCTCCCCGGGCGATGTTTATCAACTCCAGGATCAGCGATCTCTCGTCATGCGCCAAACCGGACGCCGGCTCGTCGAGCAGCAACAGGGTCGGCCTGGAAACGAGCGCCCGCGCGAGGTCCACCCGCCGGCGCACCCCCAGCGGCAGTCCATCGGCGCTCACGTCAGCCAGGTGTTCGATACCGCACTGGCGGAGGGCCTCCCTGCCACGATCCGCGAGCGCACGTTCCTCGCGCAGCGCGATCCACGGCGCCGCCAATCGGGTCGCGACCCCGCATCTAACCTGCGGCGCCAAGCCGAGCAGGACGTTGTCGAGCACCGTCAGCGAACCGAGGATGTGGGCATGCTGGAAGGTGCGCGCGACACCGCAGGCGGCGATGCGATGGGGCTCCAAGGATGCGATCGGTTCGCCGTGCAGCAGGATGCGGCTTGCCGGATCGGGCCGGTAGATTCCGCTGATGCAGTTCACGAGGGCGGTCTTGCCGGCGCCGTTGGGGCCAATCAGGGCCATGACCTCGCCCTGCTCGACATCGAGGCTCACCTCGTCGAGGACCGCCAGCCCGCCGAAGACCAAGCGCAGATCCCGGATGCTCAACAGCCCGCTCATGACGCCGCCGCCTCCTCGAGGCCAAGGGTCATGTGATGTATCTCGTCGCGTTTGGCGGCAAGGTCGCCCGACCACTCCCCGAGCACGGCGCCGCGATCCAGCACCACCGCCCGCGTCGCCAGCTCGGCGAGCCAGTTCGCATCGGCTTCCGCGAGCAGGATCGAGACGCCGAGTTCCCCGCGTAGCCGCGCCAGCTTCTCGCACAGCATCTCGATCACCGGAACCGCCAGGCCCAGCGTCGGCTCGTCGATGAGCAGCAGACGCGGCGAGCCCAGCAACCCCATGGCGAGCGCCAGCATCTGCTGCTCGCCGCCCGAAAGATTGCCGGCGAGATGATTTCGGCGCTCGCCCAGACGCGGAAACCACTCATAGGCGTCGGCAAGGCCGAACCGCCCGCCGGACCTGCGACGCGCCACGAGGCGGAGATTCTCGTCGATGGTAAGCAGCGCGAAGACCTTGTCCTGTTCGGGTATCAGCGAAACCGCTCCCGCGGCATCCGGCCCGTGCACCGCGACCGTGCCCCTCATCGCCGCGCCGCGGGGCAAGGCCCCCGCAATCGCGAGCAGCGCCGACGTCTTGCCGGCGCCGTTGGCGCCGACGAGGGCGGTGGCGCTTCCCGCCGGCACGGTGAAGCTCGCACTGCGGACGGCAGGCTGGGCGCCATAGTCGACGCTCAGGTCGCGCACCTCGAGGATGTTCTCGACGGTCATTTCCCGGTCTTCCCGTATCGCGCGACAAGCCGCTGCGGCAGCTTCAGCAGCGAAACCGCCAGAATGATGCCGAGCAGGATGCCTTCCAGGCCGGCCACGCCGCTCATCACCGTCAGGCCGGCCCAGCCCCTCGCTGCCTCGATGGCATCGGGAAGCAGCGTGATCGCGTCCGACGCGATGACGGCGCCGAGCAGGTTTCCGAGCCCGCCGAGAACCACCACCGTCACATAGATGACGGCGAGGTGGAGCGTGTACGTGCCGGCGACCACGATGCCGAGATAGTAGCCGCCCAGCGCACCGGCGGCGGCCGTGATGAACGATGTCAGCGCGAAGGCGCTCATGCGCGCGCGGATCAGCGAAACGCCGAGCGCGCCGGCAAGCGTCGGATTCTCGCGGCTGACCGTCCACGCCCGACCGACATGGCTGCGCACGAGCCATGCGAGGGCCAGATATTCGACGGCGAGACAGGCAACGATGAAAACCCACCAGGAGCGCTGGCCGTCCAGCGTGATGCCGAAAAAGTCGGCCGTCGGCATGATGAAGCCGACGGCGTAGGTCATCGTGACCTCGAGATCGTTGAGGAGCAGGACGACGACGTAGTGCAGCGCGAATGTGCCGATGGCGAGATAGAGGCCGGAGATCCGCAAGGTGATGAAGGCGACGACGGCACCGACCAGAAGCCCGCACACGCCGGCAGCGAGAACGACCAACGGGAACGGCAGTCCGTGGTTGGCGGCAAGCATACCGGCGGTGAAGGCGCCGATGCCGAGGAAGGCGGCATGCCCCAGGGAAAGCAGGCCCGCCGTGCCCGTCAGAACCGTGAGCGCCATGGCGGCGATCGCCATGAGCCCCCCGAGGTTTGCGATCCGCAGCGCGAAGGGGCTTCCGAACATCGCGACCAGAAAGGCGGCGAGCACGACGACCGCCGCGACCATGGCCGATTTCCCGATGCGCGGAGCGGCCGACGCTTCGACGGCCTCGGTGGGTGGCCCGGACGAACCCATGGCTACACGCGCGCTATCTGTTCGGTGCGCCCGGCCAGCCCCGAGGGCCTGAAGGCGAGGAGCGCCAGGAGCAGCAGCACGGGCACCACATGGGCATAGCGGGGCTCGAAGAAGACGGTGACGCCGGTTTCTATGGCGGCGAGAAGTATCGCACCGACAATGCATCCCCACATGCTGGTCAGCCCGCCCAGAATGGCGGCGACGATGGCGCTCACGCCGATCGCCGATCCCTCCGGAGAGGCCACCGACACCATCGCCAGAAGCGTCCCGGCGAGAGCCGCCAGAACGCTCGCGCCGAGCCAGACGAGACACAATGTGCGCCTGACCGGCACGCCGCGCAGGCTTGCCAGTTTCGGGCTGCCGGCGACGGCGCGCATCTCCAGCCCGATGCCGGTGTGGGCGACGCCGATGATCAGGAGCGCCGCCAGCGCGGCGCCGATCACCGCGACGGCGATGCCCGACAGCGGCACGGTCGCTGCGGCAATGGCGAGCGAACCGGCGAAGACCGGCAGACGATAGGCGTGTCCCTCCCACAGCAGACTGATGAGCCCGGCCATGGAAATCGCGAGGGCGATCGTGACGACGGTTCCGGTGAAGTGTCCGAAAGGCGAGCCCAGAACCTCGACGAGGAGAAAGGCGAGAAGGCCCGCCGCGATGCCGACGGCGATGACGGCGGCGAGCCCGAGGCCAAGCCCCAGCCCACCGCCGACGGATTGCCAGACCGACGTCATGGTATAGGCGGCGAGAACGCCGACCTCCCCTACATGGAAGGCGAGGACGCCGCTGGTGCGATAGACCAGCACCACGCCCAGGCCCATCACGGCGATGATCATCGCCGTGCCGAAGCCGGCAACCAGTATGGGCAACCATGACATCGCGGAACTCCCCCGTACCCGACGTCAGTACTCGGGAATCTCGCTGGAGTATTCCCGCCAGTCGCCGACCGGCTTCATGGCGTCGGTGTCGCGATCGTACTTCACCAGCATGTAGTAGGTCGAACCGTAGTGGTCCTTGTCGGTGAAGCGGATCGGACCTCCGGTGAGACCGCCGGTGTCGAGATCGGTCTCCACGAGCGCCTTCTGGATCTTCTCGGCCGTGCACGGATCAGCGCAGCGCTTGACGAGATCCTCGACCAGCATGCCGAGCGTCCAGCCGCCCGCCTGCGCGGCGGTCCAGCCCTCGTGCCCCGCCGCTTTCGCGGCCGCCGCGAGCGCGTCGACCTGCGCGCCCGAACCGTAACCCTCGGCGACATAGCGCGTGTAGCTGTAGATCTCGATGCCCGGCGCGGCCTTGGCGGCCTGACGGACGATATCGTCGCCGGTACCCGCTTCCATCGACAGCACGATGCCCTTGTAGCCCGCCTCGCTGAGCGCCGGCAGCATGGCCAGCGTGCGACCGCGGCCGAGCACCGTCAGAACCACATCGGGATTGATCGAGGCGATGCGCTCCGCGATGCCCCGAAAGTCGCGCTGGGCGATGGGAAAGGTCACCGACTCGGTCTTCTCGAACCCGTCCTTCTTGGCCGCGGCCTCGCCGCCCTTGCACGAGACGAGCCCGCCGGGGCTCTCGAAGGTCGTGCAGACCATGCTCTTGCCGGCGGGCGCGGCGTCACGAAGCAGATCGCCACCGATCCAGCCCATGAGGTCGAACATCACGCCGATGCCGAACGCATTCTCCATGGCCGGCGGCGCGATCACGCGGATGTTGGAGGGAAAGCCCGCCACCACAGGCGTGCCCGCCTTCGCCATCGACTGGTAGATGCCCATCTGCGTCGAGGACAGCGGCAGGCCGATGATCGCGACGGCGCCCTCCTCGGCGAGCTGCTGCGACGTCACGACGGCGCGCTGGGTGTCGAGTTGGACGTCACGGACGTCGACCTCGATCTTGCGTCCGTCGACGCCGCCGGCGGCATTCACCTTGTCGATGTAGAGATTGAAGCCGTCGAGCGTCGGCTTCGAAATGTCCTGGGTCGGCCCCGATGCATCGAGGACGTAGCCGAATTTCACCGCATCCGCCGCCAGCGAAGGCAGGGAGACGAGGCCGGCGCCGACCAGTATCGCGGCGCCAAGAGATCCACGCCAATCCATATCATTCTCCTCCCATGTTTCTTTTCTACCGGAATGACGGCTGCCGCGGCTGAGGCCGGACACCCCTTTCCGCGGAAAATGATAGGGGAACTCCAGCCATGTCGCAACGAGATTGTACACCAGAATCACCGAATAACCGTGGCTTTGGCGAGGCCGGATTTCCCCTAAATCAGGAATCTATCATTATATTCAACGGTTTGATAGAGAGGATCGGTTGTGCAGAAATTTCTGTGATTGTATTCCGTGTATACATCAAGCGTCGGAATTCGCCACGGAAAGGATAGCCTCGACGATCGGCTGATAGCCCGTGCAGCGGCAGATATGGCCGGACAGCATGGAGCGGACCTCCGCCTCCGACGGCCTCGGATTCTCCTTCAGGAACTGCGTGGCGGACATGAGAATGCCCGCCGTGCAGAAGCCGCACTGAAGGGCGTGATGTTCCATGAAGGCGCGTTGCAGGGCGTTCAGGTCGCCGTTCTCCGCAAGCCCCTCCACGGTGCGTAACGAACAGCCGGCGGCCTGCACCGCGAACATCAGGCAGGACCTCGTCGCCAGGCCGTCCACGAGGATCGTGCAGGCGCCGCAGACACCGTGCTCGCAGCCGACATGGGTTCCGTAGGCGCCGAGCTCATGACGGAGGAAGTCGGCGAGCTGGGTGCGCGGCGTCACCCTGCCCGACACCGTTCTGCCGTTGAGTTCCAGCGTGATGTCGACCAGTTCGTCGGCGCCGATGTCACGCATGGATCCGCCCTCCCGCTTCCTGCAGAGCCTCGCTGAAGGCACGCCAGCCCAACAGCTTCATCAGATGGCGGCGATATTCGGCGCCGGCGTGCAGATCGTCCCGCAGACGCAGATCGGGCACCGTCAGATTTTCGATATCCGCGCGCGATATCCGCGACGCCGGCGCACCCGCAAAGCCCGCGCAATCGGCCAGTAGCGGACGGTCTCCGACGCCTGCATAGCCGATCTGCAGCCGCTCGATGCCGTCGTCACCGGCAAGGGTGAGCACGCATGCGCAGGCGGCGATTGCAAAGTCGCCCTCGCGAATTGCCACCTCCTGGAAGGATACGCCGGTTCGCCCTTTTCCCGACGGCCAGCGCGTCTCGACGATCATCTCGTCGGCGCGCCGGGAGGTCGTCAGCGCGCCGCGAAAGAAGTCGGCCGCCGCGACTTGCCTGACACCCGATCCGCCTTTCAGAACCACAGCGCCGCCGAGAACCCGAAGGGCGAGCGGAATCTCCGCGCTCGGGTCGCAATGCGCCACCGATCCGCCCACGGTTCCGCGATTGCGGGTCTGGAAGTGGCCTACATGCGGCAACGCGCGCGCCAGCAACGGCACGCGCTCGCGCACCAGCGGAGACGCAAGAGCGGCGGCCTGCGTGACCGTCGCGCCGATCGACACCGTCGCTTCGTCACTGTGGATTCGCCGGATATCGGCGATCGCGAGCGTGTCGACGAGGATGGCGGGCGTCGCCAGCCGCATGTTCAGCATCGCGCCGAGCGACTGGCCGCCTGCCAGTATGCGGGCGCCATCCCCATGCTCGCGAAGCACGCCAACGGTCTCGGCGACGCTGTCGGGCCTGATATAGCGGAACGCCGCCGGCTTCATGGCCGCGTCCCCTCGCGCCGCGGCAGCAGGCGGCGCAGGAGCCGCCGCCACATCGGTGTGCGGCCGGTGCCGGAGAGCACGGCCTGCAACTCCTCGAAGAATTCGGCGATAAGCAGCTTGGCGGCCCCGTCGAGTAGGCGGCCGCCAACACCGGCGACGGGGCCGCCGACGGTGGCCGCGTAGCGGTAGTCGAGCATCGTGGCATCCCCTTCCGCCGCGAGGCGCACGATCGCCTCTCCCGACCCGTGACCGAGCCGGCTTTCCGCGCGCCCGCGCAGACGCGCGAAATGCGGCTCGCGGGCATCGGCGATCTCCAGCCGCGCACCATAGACGGCGCCGATTCCGGCGACGCTGATCCGCACGCTGGCATCGAACACGCCCGGCTCGACCTCCTCCACGGAACGGCATCCGGGAATGATCTCGCGCAGTCCATCGGCGTCGAAGAGCTGTTTCCAGACCCGCTCCGGCGGGGCCGCCAGCTTCACCCGGCCCTCGCCGCGCAACGGGCCCGCCGCGTCGATCTCCCCGTCCTCCCCCGTTCCCCCGGCAAGCGGCCGCAGGGCCGGATCGGGATCGATCCCGTTGAGCAGGTTCCACACGCGGCCGGGCGTGAAGGGCGGCGCGAGGTCCTGGATGCCCGTGGCGTCCGCGAGCGCATTGGCGATCGCCACCGGGACCGTCAGCGTCGGCCCGTCGCCGGAACCCTTGGCGCCGAGCGGCGTGTTCGGAGACGGGCTTTCCAGATGATCGATCGACAGCGGCGGGATCTCCGGCGCGGTCGGGCACAGATATTCCGCGAAGGTCCCGCTAAGAAGGGCGCCGCCCGGCGCGTAGGCGATGCGCTCGTACATCGCGGCGCCGAGGCCCTGGGCGAAACCGCCGCGCACCTGGCCCTCGACGAGCGCCGGATTGATGACGCGCCCCACATCATGGACCGTCCCGTAGGACTGGATTTCTATCCGCCCGGTATCGCGGTCGACCTCGACCGCCACCAGATCGCACATGAAGCTGTAGGTGATCGACGAGGGAATGGTATCGGCCTCGTCCGGCTCCTTCAGGCCGGGCTGCCAGACGGTGCGGGTGGCGCGCAGCGCCGGCACTACGCCCTCCGGCAGGTTGCTCGAGTTCCAGTGCGTCTCGGCGGCGAGCTTGGCGATGGGCAGCGAACGGTTCGACACGTCGGGGGCGGTCGCCATGCCGTCGGCCAGCCGGACGTCGGCGGGCGCGCAGCCCAGATGGCCGGCGGCGAGAATGCGCAACTCGCCCGCCACCGCCTCCGCCGCCTTGGCGATGGCCGGCAGCACCGCCGTGGAGAACCGGTTGGCATAGTTTCCCGACGTGATGCTCCAGGCGCCGGTCGCCGTATCGAGCTGGGTGAGGACGTTCACGGCGTCCGGATCCATGCCGAGGATCTCCGCCGCGACCTGGCTGGCGCCTGTCGCATGGCCCTGACCGTTCGGCGTGCTGTCTATCTGTATCGTGACGCCGCCGAGGGGATCGAACGAGACGGTCGCGGCGGCCGGCCCGCCGGACTTCGGCGACGAGCGCGCCCGCTCCTGCGGCGTCAGCGCGAGCGTGACGTATCCCATGTTCGATCCGGAGGTCTCGACCGCCAGCGCCAGGCCGATGCCGAAGAGGCGCCCCTCTTTGCGCGCCTCCTCCCTCCGGCGCAACAGCGTCTCGTATCCGGTGCGCTCGAGCAGGCGCTCAAGGCAAGCCTCATAGTCCCCGCTGTCGAGGATGGAGCCGCTCGGACATGCGTAGGGAAAGGCATTGGCGGGAACCAGATTGCGGCGGCGTATCGCCACGACATCGAGCTCCAGGCGCGCCGCCGCGACATCCATCAGGCGCTCCAGCGGATAGAAGTGCTGCGGGGCGCCGAAACCGCGATTGAGTCCGTTGGGCAGCGTATTGGTGACGACGATGCGGTTCTCGATCGCGATGTTGCGGACACGATAGGGGCCGTTGAGCGTGCCGTGCATGCGGTAGGTGCTGGCGGGCTCGGGGGCGCGCAGATAGGCCCCCACATCGTCCAGGTTCGAGATATCGAGCCCCAGCAGCTCGCCGTCTTTCGCGAACGCGCCGCGCATCCTGCAGACGCGGCCGGTCGAGCTGGACGAGGCGGCGAGATGCTCGACGCGGTCCTCCGTCCACTTGACCGGAACGCCGAGCTTGCGGCTGGCAAGCGCCATCAGGACCGCATAGGGGTAGATCGCCTGCTTGATGCCGAAGCTGCCGCCGCTGGCCGGCGGCGAGACCAGTCGCAGGCAGGCGGACGGAACGCCCAGCGCCATCGACATCATGGGATGAAGGGTGAAGGGCCCCTGGAAGTTGGACCAGACCGTATACCGGTCCGGCTCGCTTTCATGGTGGGCGACCAGTCCGTAACATTCCATCGGCGTCGAGTTCACCCTGGGGAGGCGGGTCGTGACCTCGACGATTTCGTCGGCATCGGCGAATGCGCGCTGCGGATCGCCGTAGGAGAATGTGCGCCGGTGCAAGACGTTGCCGCCGTCGACATCGTGAATCTTCGGCGCATCCGTCGCGGCGGCGCGCTCGGGATCGGTCACCGCCTCCAGTACCGCGTAGTCGACGACGATCCGCTCGAGCGCGTCCTCGGCCGTGTAGCGGCTGTCGGCGACGACCACGGCGACCGGCTCGCCGACATAGCGAACCCTGTCGATGGCGCAGGGATAGTAAGCCGGCGCCGACCTGATGAGATTGCCGAGCGGGCGCGACATCGATCCGACGTCGGCGCCGGTCAGGACACCGACGACGCCGGGAGCCCCCTCCAGCGCCGATATATCCACGGACCGGATCTCGGCGTGCGCGTGGGGGCTTCGCAGGATCGCCGCGTGGCAGATCCCGGCGACGGGCGACAAATCGTCGATGAAGCGCGCCGCGCCGGTCAGCAGCGCCCGGTCCTCTCGTCGGGAAACGCTCCGCCCGATCCATGTCCCGGTATCGCTCATTCATCCCCCAGCATTGCGCCAGCCTCTTCCCCGATGACACATATCGTATACAAAATCAACGCCTACGGAAGCGAAGCTTTCCGATTCATCCATTGATATCAATAGATAATCGACAAGCCACGCATTTTCTTGTTCCGCAGTGTATACAAACCTGTTGATCACCCCCTGCCCAACCGATAAGGTCGCGGCGGCAGGAGAGAGTGTCGGGCGAGGCTGCGGAGGCCACGATGTCGGAGCATCAGGTACGGATAGACCGGAGCACGCAGCCGGCGCGTTTCGATTTCGATTCCGTGCTCAACGTCACGATGCCTTTCGTCGACAGGCACATGGCGAACGGCAAATCCGACGACACGATACTCAGGTGGCGCGGCGGAGGCATCACGTTCGGGCAGTTGCACGAGGGCACGTGCAGGATGGCCAACCTGCTCCGCGACGCGGGCATTGGGGCCGGCGACCGGGTCATGCTGCTCGTCAGGGATTGCCCCGAATTCCACTACGCGTTCCTCGGCGCGGCGCGCATCGGCGCGGTCGCGGTTCCGGTGAACTATTTCCTGCGCGCTCACGACTACGAATACATGTTGCAGGATTCCGCCGCGCGCGCGATCGTCGTCTCCGGCGAGGCGATGAACGAGGTGCTTCCCGCCCTGGAGCGTGCCGGCGACGTCGCGCAAATCAGGCTGGCGACGGATGATGCCCCCCGGGGATTCCAGGCGCTGTCGCCGCTCCTGGAGGCTGCGGGCTCCACCGCCGACCCGGCGCCGACGACACCGGAGACCGACTGCTTCTGGCTCTACTCCTCGGGGTCCACGGGATCGCCCAAGGCGTCCGTCCATCAGCACAAGGACATGATCTACACCGCGCATCACTACGGCGTCGGCATCGCCGGGCTCGACGGGTCGCAGACCAGCCTTTCGCCCGCCAAGCTGTTCTTCGCCTACGGCCTCGGCAACTCGCTCAGCTTCCCGCTGTGGATCGGCTCCCAGGCGGTGATGATGGAGGAGCGCCCGACGCCCGAGGGCACGCTCGACATGATCACCGAGACCAGGCCCGACGTGTTCTTCGGGATCCCCACGCTCTACGCGAGCATGCTGAACCTGCTCGAGAACGGCTACCAGGCCGATCTGACAAGCCTGCGGCTCTGCCCCTCGGGGGGAGAGCCGTTGCCGCCGGCGCTCTACGAGCGGTGGAAGAAGCTCACCGGAATCGAGATCACCGACAGCATCGGCTCGAGCGAGGTCCTGCATTTCTACACCGCGAACCGTCCGGGCTCGGTGCGGCTGGGATCGGGCGGCGCGATCGTGCCCGGCTACGAGGGCCGAATCGTCGACCCGGACGGCAACGACCTGCCCGACGGCGAGGTCGGCGAACTCGCGATCAAGGGCGAGAGCACCGCCCGATACTACTGGAACAAGCCCGAACGGACGGCCGAAGCGATGCGCGACGGCTGGTTCCACACCGGCGACATGTGCTTCAGGGACGCAGACGGCTACTACCATTTCTGCGGGCGCGGCAACGACATGCTGAAAGTCGGCGGAATCTGGGTATCGCCCTTCGAGGTCGAGTCGGCGCTCGTCGGCCATGAAGCCGTTCTCGAAGCCGCGGTCGCCGGCCGGCCCGACGAGAACGGGCTGATCAAGCCCGCCGCCTTCGTGGTGCTCAAGGACCGCAAACGCGCGACGCCCGAGCTCGAGGCGGAACTGCGCGACTTCGTCAGGACGCGGCTGGCGCCGTTCAAATATCCGCGCTGGATCGAGTTTCTCGACGATCTTCCCAAGACCTCGTCGGGGAAGATCCAGCGTTTCCGTCTCAAGTCCGAACATAACAAGGCGGCGAAGTAGCCGCCGGCAAGGAAGGAAGCAGGCCCATGGGAGACATTCTCGGCTGGAGAATGAAGTTCGGCGTCGTCACACCGTCCACCAACACGGTGGTTCAACCCGAATATGACGACATGCGCCCCGACGGGGTGACCAATCACCTGTCGCGCATGCACATTCCTGACGACCCGGTGGAATCCGACGAGGACTTCAACGAGCTGATCCGCCGGATCGACGTCGCGCTTGAAGAGGCGGTCGACCGGGTCATGACCTGCCACCCCGATCATCTGATCCTCGGCATTTCCGCGGAAAGCATCTGGGGCGGCGGGCTCGAGCCCTCGAAGAAGATCGAGCGGCGCGTCAAGGAACGCTCGGGCGGCATCGGCCTGACACAGGCGGCCGACGCCATCCCCGCCGCCTTCAAGGCGAAAGGCGTCAAGGAAAGGGTGGCGCTCGTAACCCCCTATTTCCCCGTCGCCGAAAAGCATCTCGCCGAGTTCATCAGGGCGGTCGGCTATACGCCGGTCCGAATGGTGCACCTGTCCTGCAAGGGCCCGGTCGCCATCGGACACACGCCGCTCGACCGCCTGCGCCAGGCCGTTCGCGAGGTCGATGGCGACGACGTGGAGGCGGTCCTGCAATTCGGCGCCAACCTGCCCATGGGACGCCTCGCGGCGGAAATGGAGCAGGAACTCGCCAAGCCGGTGATCGCGGTGAACACGGCGACCTACTGGCATGCCCTGCGATCCAACGGAATCGACGACAGGATGGAAGGGTACGGCTCCCTTCTCTCGCAGCACTGAGACCTATCAGAGGTGGAGAAACGGCATGAACGACCCCAAGCATAGCGACAGCCAGGCCGGCGCCAGCGTGCAGCAGACGAGCGGCGCACCGCTTGCCGGGCTGCGGGTGCTCGAGCTGGGCCAGTTGCTGGCGGGGCCGTTCGTGGGGCACCGGCTCGGCGATTTCGGCGCCGACGTCATCAAGATCGAAGCGCCCGGCAAGGGCGACGCCATGCGGGAATGGGGGCACCACCGTTTCGAGGGACGGGGGCTCTGGTGGCCGGTTCTCGCCCGCAACAAGCGCTGCATAACCGCCGATATGCGCAAGGCCGAAGGCCGCGATCTGGTGCTGCGGCTTGTCGAGGAAGCGGATGCGCTGGTCGAGAACTTCAGGCCCGGCACACTGGAAAAGTGGGGGCTGGGACCGGAAGAGCTCCATGCGGTCAATCCGCGGCTGATCATCGTCCGCGTGTCCGGCTTCGGGCAGACGGGCCGCTATGCGCAGCGCGCCGGTTTCGCGTCGGTCGGCGAGGCGATGGGCGGCCTGCGCCACCTCAACGGCTACCCCGACCAGCCGCCACCGCGCATGGGAATCTCGCTCGGCGACACGCTGACCGCGATGTTCGCCGTGCAGGGTCTGCTGATAGCCCTCTACTGGCGGGACGCGAAGGGCGGCGGCAAGGGCCAGGTGATCGACACGTCGATCGTCGAATCCTGTTTCGCCATGCTGGAGAGCGCGGTCCCCGAATTCGAGAAGCTCGGCGTCGTGCGCCAGCCGTCCGGCACCGCGCTGGCCAATGTCGCGCCATCCAACATCTACAAGGCGAAGGACGGGAAATGGGTGGTGATCGCCGCCAATCTCGATGCGGTTTTCCGGCGCCTGACTGCCGTCATGGGCATGCCGGAGCTGGCGGACGATCCGAAATTCGTCGACCACGTGGCGCGCGGCAGCCATGCCGCGGAGCTGGACGGCATCGTGGCCGGCTGGGTGGCGGAGCGCGATTCCGATGAGATCGATGCGCTGCTCAACCAGAACGGCGTCGTCTGCGGCCCGATCTATACGATCGCCGACATCGTCAACGACCCGTATTTCCGGGAAAGGAACATGATCGTCGACGTCGAGGACCCCAGGTTCGGGTCCCTCGCCGTTCCCGGCATCGTTCCCAAGCTCAGCCTGACAGCCGGCGAGATACGCTATCTGGGGCGCGACGAGCCGGGCGCCGACAACCGTGAGGTCTACCGCTCGCTCGCCCGGCTTTCGGACGACGAAGTGGACGCGCTCGAGAAGCAAGGCGTCATCTGAAGACATGGTCATGCCCGATGTCATAGAGATCTGCGAGGTGGGGCCGCGCGACGGGCTGCAGGCCAACCCGCGGATATTCTCGGTCGACGAGCGCATCGAAATGATCGAACGGCTCTCCGATTCCGGCATCCGGAAGATCGAGGCGGTGAGTTTCGTCAATCCGAAACGCGTGCCGCAGATGGCGAATGCCGAGGAGGTGCTGGCCGGTCTTCGAAAGCGCGACGGCGTCGCCTATGCGGGACTGGCGCTGAACAGGCGCGGCGCCGAACGCGCACTCGAAGCAGGGGTTTCCGAGATTCGTTTCGCCGTTCTGGCGACGGAGACGTTCAACCAGCGAAACCAGGGCGTGTCCGTTGCCCAGAGCATCGCCGACTTCTCCGATACCGCAAAGGTGGCGGCCGGCGGCGGCATCGGCACCACGGCCGTCGTCTCGGCCGCATTCGGCTGCCCCTTCGAGGGAACCGTTTCGTCCGAAACGGCCATCGACCTGGCGATGCGGCTGATCGACGCCGGCGCCCGACAGGTCATCTTCGCCGATACGATCGGCTGCGCCGTTCCGACCCAGGTCCGCGGCGTCCTTTGCGGCCTGAAGGGGCGCCTGCGAAACGCGCTTCCGCTCGGCGTGCACCTCCACAACACCCGCAATACCGGCTTTGCGAATGCCGTCGCCGCCATCGAGTCCGGCGCAACAGTCATCGACGCCTCGATCGGCGGCCTCGGCGGGTGCCCCTTCGCGCCCGACGCCACCGGCAACATCGCGACCGAAGACCTCGCTCACATGCTGCGGAACATGGGGATCGACACCGGCATGGACCTGGACGCGCTGATCGGCACCGTCGGCTGGCTCGAGGGGCTGTTCGGACACAATCTGCCGGGACAATTGGCGCGCGCGAAGCCATTTCCCGAATGCGCAACAGCGGCGGCCTGACCGCGAGACGACAACGGAGGAAACATGCGCGGACGCTATTTCGACGAGTTCAAGGTCGGCGACACATTCGAGACCGGCGGCGTGACATTGACGGAATCGTCGATCATCGATTTCGCCCTTCAATACGACCCGCAGTTCTTTCATATCGACAAGGCCGCCTCGATGGCGTCGCCCTTCGGCGACATCATAGCGAGCGGCTTTCAGGTGCTGGCGCT
Organism: Flavobacteriaceae bacterium; assembly: GCA_050186955.1. Lineage (GTDB taxonomy): Bacteria > Pseudomonadota > Alphaproteobacteria > Rhizobiales > Tepidamorphaceae > JACKJP01. The sequence goes on along the minus strand of JBFWXZ010000024.1, from coordinate 7,416 downwards.
GAGCTTTCGGCTGGTCCTGGATTCCGGCGTCCTCGAGCACAATCTTGGCGGCAACGCCGCCGACGAGGTCCGTTGGACAAAGCCCGTGAAGCCGAACGACACGATCCGGGTCGTCGGCGAGATCATCGAGGCCCGTCCCTCGTCATCGAAGCCGCATCTCGGCGTCGCCAAAATCCGCTACACGGCGAAGAACCAGAACGGCGATCCGGTGCTGTCCTTCATCCTGACCCAGGGAATCAAGAGGCGCTGAGCGGTTCTCAGCCCCTGGATCGCCCCGGTCGGGAACGTCCGGGGCGGTCGGTTCAAGGCAGCGTTGCCGGCGGGCAATCTCAGCGCAGGATGCTCCTCGCGGAGCGCGATCCCCAGAAACCCATCGTCCGCGATGTGCTCCGGGACCCCATACCCGCAAAGGCCGCAGAGACGCGGCGTCCCGCGGCGCGGAAGCGGTAATCAGCGAAAATGGGAGACCGGGTGGCTGTGTGGGCAGTCTGAGGCGGACGTGCCTTGCAGTCATTCCCTGCTTTCAGGGAATTTGCAGGGAATTTTGCGAGAATTGGGCGCACCACAGCTTTTTGCAGCCCAAGAAAATGAAATATTACAATGGCCTATCGGAGAAATTCCCTACCGGAAAGAACAGGGAATTTCCGCTGCACAGCAGGGAATTCATGTCACTTATGGCCGCTAGCTAGGAAGCGATCACTCATCTCCCTCGGGATTTTTCGTTGCGGCTGCGGAATAGTGACGATCTTTGGTACGGGCAGCCGGGTTCAGGCCCTCGCCGCTTCACGCGACGCGCGGCGCGGCACCAGCGCCTGCATGACCGCGGGCATCGCCAGCGATCCCACGGGCCTGCCGTCGCGCATCACCCGGTACCGGCGGTCCACCGCGCCGCCGGCGGCGGCGATAACGCTCTCCAGATTGTCGTCGTGATCGATCTCGCCGGAGACCTTGCCCCTCGGCGCTCCCTTCTCCATGACCGAGCGCACGCGCAGGACGCGGGCCCGGTTGATATCGCTGACGAAGTCCTCGACATAGGGATCGGCGGGATTGAGCAGGATATCCTGGGGCTCGCCCTGCTGGGCGACCTCGCCATCGTTCAGGATCACCAGATAGTCGGCGAGCTTCAGCGCCTCGTCGAGATCATGCGTGATGAAGACGATGGTCTTGTGAAGCTCGCCCTGAAGCTCCAGCAGCAGATCCTGCATGTCGGTGCGGATAAGCGGATCGAGCGCCGAGAACGCCTCGTCCATCAGCATGATGTCGGCGTTGGAGGTCAGCGCGCGGGCGATCCCCACGCGCTGCTGCTGACCGCCTGAGAGCTGGTGCGGATACTGCCGGCCGTATCCACCCAGGCCCACGCGCTCCAGCCAGCGGTTGGCCTCGGCCTCGTATTCGGACTTCTTCCACCCCCTGGTGGCGAGCGCCATGCCGGCGTTCTCCAGCACCGTGCGATGCGGCAGCAGGGCGAACTTCTGGAACACCATGGACATGCTCTCGCGGCGCAACCGCCGCAGCCGCGCCGCGCCCCACTCCAGAATATTCTCGCCACCCACCAGCACCTCGCCGGCGGTCGGCTCGATCAGCCGGTTGAGATGGCGGATGAGCGTCGACTTCCCCGAGCCGGACAGTCCCATCACGACCGTGATACCGGCCTCGCCGATATCGACGTTGATGTTCTTGAGGCCGAGCGCCTGGCCGCGCTTTTCCAGCAGCTCGTCCTTGCTCATGCCGGCCTTCACCTCGGCGAGCGCGGCCTGGGGGTCGGTGCCGAAGATCTTGTAGAGACCGCGGATGGAGACCTTTACCTGCTTGTCCGTCGCCTGCTCGTCCATTGCCTGCCCGTCCATGCCCCGTCCCCTCATCGCCGCGCACGGCTGGCGTCGATTCTCGCCAGCGACGCCTTGGTGACGCGGTCGAGCAGGATCGCCAGCAGCACGATCCCGAAGCCGGCGACGAGACCGACGCCCAGCTCGAGATTGCGGATGCCCCGCAGAACGAGGATGCCGAGGCCCGGCGCGGACACCATCGAGGCGATCACGACCATCGCCAGGCTCATCATGATGGTCTGGTTGACGCCGGCCATGATGTTGGGGAGCGCCAGCGGTATCTGGACCCCGAAGAGCTTCTGCCTGCCGGTCATGCCGAAAGCGTCGGCTGCCTCGATGACGTCACGGTCCACCAGCCGGATGCCGAGATCGGTGAGTCGCACCACCGGAACGATGGCATAGAGGATGACCGCGATGCCGTAGAGCTTGGGCTCGGTCACCGAGAACAGGAAGATCAGCGGGATCAGATAGACGAAGGGCGGCAGCGTCTGCAGCATGTCGAGGATCGGGATCACGAAACGCTGCAACCGGTCGCTGCGCGACATGGCTATGCCGATGGGCACGCCGAACAACACGCATATGAAGGCGCAGACGAAGATGATCGCCAGCGTCTGCATCGCCTCCGTATAGTGATTGATGAAGGCCAGCAGGCAGATCGAGGCCGCGACGAAGGCCACCAGCCGCAGCGACCTGGCCACCGCCCATGTCACCAGCAGCAGGGCCGGGATCACGATCCACCATGGCGTCGCCGTCATCACCCACAACGTGTCACGCAGCATCCAGCTCAGTGGCTGGGTGAGCGGATCGACCACGAAACGCAGCGCGTCGCGCAGCGCCAGGAAGCCGGCCTCCAGCCCCTGCGTCAGATCGCGCGACTGCGGCACCGCCCCGCAGGCCTTGTGCAGGACATCGAGGGAGGGAAAGGGATAATCCCAGATCGAGGTCGCCTGCGCCTTGCCGGTCGTTTCGGCCATCAGATCGGCCATCGACATCGGCCCGTCGCCCGCGCCCGCATCGCACCAGGCTCTCAGCCCGAGCGCGTCGAATACGCCGTCATAGGTTGCCATGCCCATTGCGGACCGCTCGGGATCCGCCCTGTCTTGAATTCGCTTGCGGTGGGTGGGAGACGGCGCCGGCCTTCCGGCGCCGTCCCGTCATATCTACGGCTCCCGCCGGGAAGCCGTCGCGTCAGCCCTTGTCGAGCAGGTTCGACAGCTTCTCCCTGGCATCATCGCTGAGCCAGGAGGACCACTCGCCGGTGTTCGACTTGATGAAATGCACCGCGGTCTCCTCGGCAGAGGCCTTGTTCTCGTCCTGCCAGGCGAGAAGCTGGCTCATGGTCGAGGTCTTGAAGGTCATCTTGCTGAGGAACTCCGTCTCCACCGGGTGGCTCTTGGCGAAGTCGGCGGTAACCGAGGTCAGGATCGGCGCCGCCGGGAAATCCGACACCTTCGGATCGGGCGTATCGGGATTCTGCAGCTTCTCGAAGGAAGCCTCCTCATAGTCGCCGAGCGAAACGCGGGTCATGTCGTACTTGCCCATGGGCACCGTGGGGCCCCAGTAGTAGCCGAACCAGGGCTTCTCGTCGGTGACGGCGGCGCCCATGGACGAGGCGAGGGTTTCACCGGAACCGTGGTTGAACACCTTGATGCCCGAATCCTCGAGCTTCAGCGCCCGCACCAGATTGTCGCTGACGACCCGGCAACCCCAGCCATCGGGGCAGTTGTTGAACTGGCCACCGACCCATTCAGGGTGCGCCATGACACCCTCGATGGTCTTCAGCTCGGGATGCTCCTCGGCGAGATAGGTGGGGATCCACCAGCCCTCGACGCCACCGGGCTCGAGCACATTGGCGACGCGCTTCATGGTGCCGCCCGACTCGAGCTTCTTGTAGGCATCGCCGGCCGAGTTCAGCCACAGATTGGTCACGACATCCGGCTCGCCGTTCTCGGCAACCGAGGTGATCGCCGGAATCGTGTCCGACTTCACGAGGTTCACCTTGCAGCCATAGCCCTGCTCCAGCAGGAACTTGGCCACATTGGTCGTCACCGCGGCGGCCGCCCAGTTCATCTGGGCGATCGAAACCTCACCGCACTTGCCGGGTTCCTGCGCCTGCGCGCCAAACGCCGTCATCAGGCTGGCCGCGCCAACAGCAGCGAAAATCGTGAACCTACGCATTGCGTACTCCTTTCGGTATTTCTGCAAAATGATCGGGCTGAACGGCGGCTAGCGCTTGTGAACAGCACAAGCCGCCCGACCGGGGGAAGGTGAGATACATCAGGGGAAATGCAGCACGTCGGCTACATGAAAGCGCTCGCGAGCGCCGGCGAGTTGATGCGATCTCTCTCAGCCATCTGATGCATGGTTAGCAGGCCAGCCGGAAAATCACAAATTTCCGGCTCTTTTCGCGTTCCACGGATGGGAAGCGGGCCGCAATTGACGAAAAGAGCGCCTTGCACCGGGCATTTCCCCTGTCGCGAGGACCATCGGCGAGGTCATGCCGATCCTCGATTCCATCGTCGCCGGCATCGTTCTGCCTGCCCGCGCCGTGCTCGAACAGATGACCCGGCAGGGTTCCGGCTGCTTCCGCATCGCTGGCGATCCGCGACGATATAGGATCGCTCAGTTCCCCAATATGCGGACCGTCCTCGGCGAGACGCCGAAACGGCGCTTGAAGGCCGTTGAGAAGTTGGCAGTGGTGGAATAGCCGGCTGCGTGCGCGGCCTCGGCGATGCTGATCTCTCCTGCCTCGAGACTGTGGCGGGCCTTGTCGAGGCGCAGGCCGCGGATGAATTCCATGACCGGCATGCCATGGGCGTCACGCACGAGGCGCTGCAGGCTGCTGGCGCTGATGCCCGCTTCGCGCGCCAAGCTCTCCGCATCGAGCGGCCCGCCGCCATTGGCCTCCACGAATTCCGTAACCCGCTCGAGACGCTTGCGCTCGTGCGGCCTCAGCGTGCGTAGCCCCTCCCGCCTTCCCTCGCTGCCGACGACATGCCACAGCGCATCCTCGATCAGCGCGATGACCCGGCTTTCGAGGTAGAGCCGGCGCATCAGCTCCGGCTGGTCCGGCGGGTTGATGAGCTGCTCGGCCAGCGAGACGGCGCGCGCATCCGGCGTCCAGGAGCGTATGGTGAGCGGCTCGTCCGCCAGTCGCTGCAGCAACCGGCGGCCGTCGCCGGTCAGGCCGGCGAGCTCGAAAAGCCACTCCCGCGCGATCGTCACCGCCACCTTGCGCAGGCGCGCACCGCGCCGGGAACGGCGGATGAAGCGCTCGCGGAGGTTCTGGGAGATGAAAAGCCCGACCGGACGCCAGCGCTCGCCCTCGCCGAGCTGGACCGGCATCGGAAGCTTCGTGCTTCCGATCCAGGCGTCCACCGACCCGCTCAGGAAGAGATTCACGCCGAGATGGGGCTCGGACTCGGCGTCCACGGCGAGTTCGCACAGATGCTCTGAATCGGCATAGTGGAGCAGCAGTCCCTCGCGAAGCCTCGCAAAACCGTTGCGCCCGCGCATCAGCGCCGCTTCCGGACCCAGTCCGGGTATGGCGGCATCCACGCCGGCGTTCAGAGCCGCGTCTGCGAACTCGCCCGCCTTGATGATCGCCGGATCCATGGCCGGAACTCCAGATTCGGCGCTTTCACGACCGTAAAGCGCAAAGAAATTTGGCTCATGCGCAAATCAGAACTGAATTGCAGCCTTCGCGCCTCCCTTTGTAAAAAACCGGATAACAAAACTCAAGTTTACAAATGGCGGTTCCGCAGGGCGTTCCTGCAGCTCCGCCTCGCCGTAAGGGGGCGTTCACAATGTCATCTAGCGTATTCAGGTCTCTCCTGCTCGCATCCGCGAGCCTGCTGGCGCTGTCCGGCCTTGCGCAGGCGCAGGATAGCACCCGCCTCCAGCGGCTGGTGGTCGCCGACGAGAGCCGCGGCGACGGCGAGAAGGCGGCGGAGACCGATGTGGAGATCACCGAGGAGGATCTGGAAAGGGTCAACGCGCCGGACCTGCGGAGCGTCTTCGCGACCACGCCAGAGATCGCAGTCACCGGCGGCGGCGCGGCCAGCCAGCGCATCTACGTCCACGGCCTGGACCAGAGCAAGGTGAACGTGCAGATCGACGGCGCGCGCCAGTCGAACGGCGTGTGGCATCACAACGGCACGCTCGGCGTCGACCCGTTCTTCCTCAAGAGCGTCGAGCTGGAAGCCGGCGTGTCGCCCGCCGATTCCGGACCCGGCGCGCTCGGCGGATCGCTGAAGTTCGAGACCAAGGACGCGGGCGACATGCTGCTGCCCGGCCGCACTGTCGGCGGCACCGCGATGGTGCGCTACGACACCAATTCCGAGACCGTGCGCGGCACGGCTGCCGGCTACGGCAAGTCCGACGGGTTCGAGTTCCTCGGCATCCTGACGCGCGGCCAGGGCAACGACTACAAGGCCGGCAACGGGATGCACGAGCTCTACACCGCCGAGGACCTGCTGTCCGGTCTCGTCAAGGGCGCCTATGAATCGGCGGAAGGCCACCGCTTCGAGATTTCCGGCGAGTATTTCCACGACGAGGGGCTGCGCCGTCTGCGGCCGAACCTTTTCTTCGGCGGCGGCATCCTGTTCAACGAGCAGGAGCGCAAGACGGCGGTCTTCCAGTACACCGACACCTCTCCGAGCGAGATGTGGGATCCCGAGATCGTCCTCTACTACAACAACGACCTGCTGCTGCGTCCGATGATGGCGGGGTCGATCGCCCCCACGGGTGACTTCAACTCCGACAATGGCGAGTTCGGCGGCAAGGCGCAGAACACCTTCACGCTCGGCGCCGCGCGGATCACCGCCGGCTTCGACTTCTACGACAACACCACCGAGATCGAGCGCTACTATTTCTCGGACTTCGTCTCCGAGGACATCTTCAATATCGGCGGATTTCTACAGGCCCGCTTCGATATCGGCGAGCGCATCGACGTCTCGACCGGCTTGCGGATCGACCATCAGTCGTACCGGGCAGTCGACGGCCAGACCTTCGACAATACCGGCCTTTCGCCCAACATCACGGTCGGCGTCGAGCTGATCGAGGGCCTGCGGGTCTATGGCGGGTTCGCCTCCGTCTTCGGCGGGCTGGAGAAATTCGAGACCGCGCTGGCGCATGCCCGCGACTACACCTACGACCCGGCCATCCAGCCGGCCCGCGCCGCCAATTCCGAGATCGGCGTGACGTACGCGCGCAACGGCTTCTCGGCGGGCGCGAAATATTTCCACACGCGGATCGACAACCCAGTCGCCATCGCCGGGCCGGTGCGCATTTCGAGCACGGACGACCTCGTCACCGAGGGCTTCGACCTGTTCGCCCGCTACGAGTGGGCGCGCGGCTTCCTCGCCGCCTCCTTCTCGAGCACGGAGGTGCGCTTCGGCAACCGCATCGCGCTGCCGAGCGACATCTTCACCGGCAACTCCGTCGGCGACATCCTCAGCCTGCAGGGGGCGATCATGGTCCCCGAATACGGGCTGACCTTCGGCGCGAGCATCGAGCACGCCTTCTCGTTCAGCCATCCCGACCTTATCGCGGCGGGATTCTTCCCCCTCGACGCCTATACGGTGGTCGA
>JBFWXZ010000023.1:0-25239 GCA_050186955.1 Flavobacteriaceae bacterium | reverse complement strand
GGATCAGCGACTTGGCCTCCTCGCCGAAGGCCCACAGCGCCTGCGCCGCCTCCATGCCGGCGACCCGCTCCAGATAGTCCTGGTCGCGGCGCTGGCCGGAATGGATCTGGCCGCCATTGCGGCCCGTCGCGCCCCAGCCGAGGCGGCGGCCCTCGATCAGCACCACGTCGTGGCCGCGCTCGGCCAGATGCAGCGCCGCCGACAGCCCCGTGAAGCCGCCGCCGATGACGCAGACATCGGCGCTGGCGGACCCCTGAAGCGGCGGATGCGCCTCCATGCCGACGGCGGTCGCCGCGTAGTAGGAGGGCGCGTGCCCGCTGTCGGAGGCGGCAGCCATCGCCGTTACGCGACGAGGCCGCGCTTCTTCACCTCGGCGAGCGTTTCGTCGAGGGTCCTGGCGGCGATGGCGACGAGCTCGTCGACCTCGGAGCGGCTGATGACCAGCGGCGGCGAGATGATCATGCCGTCGCGCACCGCGCGCATCACCAGCCCGTTGCCGAAGGAGATGTCGCGGCAGATCGTCCCGACCTCGCCGGTATTGGCGAAGCGCTTCGTGCGGTCCGTCTTGTCGGGCACCAGCTCCAGCGCCCCGAACAGGCCGAGCATGCGCGCCTCGCCGACCAGCGGGTGCTCGCCGAGCGCCAGCCATTTCTTCTGCATGTAGGGGCCGATGTCGTCGGCCACCCGCTCGACCAGCTTCTCGTCCTCGATGATCCTGAGGTTGGCGAGCGAGGCCGCGCAGCAGGCTGGGTGGCCCGAATAGGTGAAGCCGTGGAAGAACTCGCCGCCCTTCGAGACGATGGTGTCGGCGACCCGGTCGGAGACCAGCACGCCGCCGATCGGCAGGTAGCCCGAGGACAGGCCCTTGGCGATCGGCATGAAGTCCGGCTCGAGGCCGTAATAGTCGCTGCCGAACCACCGGCCGGTGCGCCCGAAGCCGCAGATCACCTCGTCGGCGACGAACAGGATGTCGCGCCCGGCGAGGATGCGCTTGACCTCCGGCCAGTAGGTCGCCGGCGGGATGAGGACGCCGCCGGCGCCCTGCACCGGCTCGGCGATGAAGGCGGCGATGTTCTCCTCGCCGAGCTCGTCGATGGCCTTCTCCAGCTCGCGCGCCGCGTGGACGCCGAACTCGTCGGGGCTCATCTCGCCGCCGAAGTCGAACCAGTAGGGCGGGGTGATGCGGTGGATGTCGGGCAGCATGCCGCCCTGGCCGTGCATCGCCGCCATGCCGCCGAGCGCCGAGGCCGCCACCGTCGAGCCGTGGTAGCCGAGCGTGCGGCCGATGACGATCTTCTTCTCCGGCCTGCCCATGAGCTGCCAGTAGTGGCGGACCATCCGGTAGACGGTGTCGTTGGCCTCGGAGCCGGAATTGGTGAAGAACACGCGGTTGACATGCGCCGGCGCGAGGCTGGCCAGCTTCTCCGACAGCGCCACCGCCGGCGGATGCGTGGTCTTGAAGAAGGTGTTGTAGTAGGGCAGCTCCATCATCTGCCGGGCGGCGGCGTCGACGATCGCCTTGCGGCCGTAGCCGACCTGCATGCACCACAGCCCGGCCATGCCGTCGAGGATGCGGTTGCCCTCGGAATCCCACAGATAGACGCCGTCGGCGCGGCTGATGACGCGGCTGCCCTCGGCGTTGAGCGCCCCGTGGTCGCTGAACGGGTGCAGGTGGTGGGCGGCGTCGATGCGGCGCAGATCCGCGGTCGACAGGTTGGGCGTCTGCAGCATGGGCGTGTTCCTATACGTTGAGCAGCAGGTATTCCCGCTCCCACGGGCTGATCACCTGCATGAAGGTCTCGAATTCCTCGGTCTTGACCGCCGCGTAGGTCTCCACGAAGGCGTCGCCCAGCGCTTCACGCAGCGGCTCGCTCTCCTTGAGCATGGCGACGGCCTCCAGCAGCCCGCGCGGCAGGTCGTAGTCGTAGCCCAGCGCGCTGCCCTTGACCGGTTCGCTCGGCGTCAGCTCCTCCTCGATGCCGACCCAGCCGGCCGCCAGCGAGGCGGCGATGGCGAGATAGGGATTGGCGTCGGAGGAGGGCACGCGGTTTTCCACCCGCCGCGCCGAGGGCCCCGAATGCGGGATGCGGATGCCCACCGTGCGGTTGTCGTAGCCCCACTGGATGTTGATCGGCGCCGTCGAGCCGCGCGCCAGCCGCCGGTAGGAGTTGACGTAGGGCGCCATCATCGCCATCGCCGCCGGCAGATAGGCCTGTTGGCCGGCGATGAAGGAGAAGAAGGCCGGCGTCGGGTTGCCCTCGGCGTCGCTGAAGATGTTCTCGCCGGTGGTCGCGTCGACCAGCGACTGGTGGATGTGCATCGCCGAGCCCGGCTCGCGGCTCATCGGCTTGGCCATGAAGGTGGCGTAGACGTTGTGCGCCAGCGCCGCCTCGCGGATCGAGCGCTTGAACAGGAAGACGTGGTCGGCGAGCTGCACCGGATCGCCATGGCGCAGGTTGATCTCCATCTGCGCCGCGCCTTCCTCGTGGATAAGCGTATCGATCTCCAGCCCCTGCGCCTCCGAATAGTCGTAGATCAGGTCGACCAGCGGGTCGAACTCGTTGACGGCGCTGATCGAGAAGGACTTGCGGCCCGCCTCCGGGCGTCCCGATCGGCCGATCGGCGGCTCGAGCTGGTAGTCGGGATCGGTGTTCGGCTTGACCAGGTAGAACTCGATCTCCGGCGCCACCACCGGCACCCAGCCATTGTTCTCGAACAGCTTGATCACCCGCCTCAGCACCTGCCGCGGCGCGATGTCGACCGGGCGGCCGTCGCGGTGGAAGGCGTCGTGGATGATCTGCGCCGTCGGCTCGGTCTCCCACGGCACCTGGCACAGCGTCGAGAAGTCCGGCGTGAAATTGTAGTCGCCGTCGGCGGGGTCGTAGTTGTCGAGCCTGTCGAGGTCGGGATACTCGCCGCTGATCGTCTGCATGAAGATCGACTGCGGCAGGTTCATCACCCGCCCCTGGAAGAACTTCGAGGCCGGCATGATCTTGCCGCGCGCGACGCCGGCCTGATCGGGCACGATGCACTCGATCTCGTCGATGCCGCGGCTTTCCATCCAGCCGCGCGCTTCCTCGAAATTGCTGACCCCGCGCTTCGGGCCGTCGGCGCTCTCGCCGCTCATCGCATCGTCTCGCTTCTCAGGGTGGGTTTCGATAATGTGATCACAAATGGGCGCTGTCAACGGGGCCGTCCGCCGCCTCGGCGAAGATGCCGGAAAGGACGCCGGAGCCGATATGGTTCATGCCCTGCATGATGTCGGCCCGGATGGCGTCGGCGAAGCCCTGGGCGTCGCGCGCCTTCGCCGCCTTCACCGCCTCGCGGTGATAGTCGGTCAGCGTCGTCGTCCCGACCCGCCCGTAGACGGTGCGCATGAAGGGCGAGAACTGCAGCCAGACGCTCTCGATCAGCGGCACCAGCACGCCGGCCCGGTTGCCGCGATAGATGGTGAAGTGGAAGCGCCGGTTGACGGTGACGTAGCCCTCGACGTCGCCGTTCCTCAGCGATTCGTCGATCTCGTCGTCGATGGCGGCGAGGGTGTCGGCGATGCCGTGGGGAAGCGCTGGCAGCGCCAGCCGCGCCGCCTCCGGCTCGAGCTGCGCGCGCGCCGACACCAGCTCGGCGAAGCGCGCCCCGCTCATCTCCGGCACGTAGACGCGGCGGTTGGAGCGCATCTCCAGCGCCCGCTCGGCGATCAGCCGGTTGAGCGCCGCGCGCACCGGCATCGGGCTGACCCCGAGATCGGCGGCGATCTTCCGCAGCGACAGCGCCTTGCCGGGCAGGATCTGGCCGCCCAGCAGCCGCGTCCGCAGCGCCTCGTAGACGCGCTGGTGGATGCTGTCGAAGGGCGGCGGCGCGGCCTGCCCGGGGCCGTCGCCAAAGCCGGTCCGGGGATCAGGCGGGCGCATCGCGTTGACTTGCCTTTGCGGACGTGATCACAATAATCGCGATCTTTGCAAAGCCTACCCGGCGATGCAACGCCCGCAGAAGACGACAATCTTGAAAAGCCGCAGCGGTGACTGATGGGGGACGAAAACCCGCGGAAAGACGACACGCCCGCAGCGCGGCAGCGTGAGCTGGGACGCGAGGCCGCGCTTCGCTTCCTCGACGACAACCCGTCGATCGAGGTCGTCGAGATGCTGCTGCCCGACACTCACTCCATCATCCGCGGCAAATGGGGCCCGCCCAACACGCTGAAGAAGGCCTTCGGCGAGGGCATCCAGCTTCCGCTGTCGATCTTCGGCCTCGACATCTGGGGCCGCGAGGTGCCGGAGACCGGCATGCATATCGAGACCGGCGACCGCGACGGCGTGTGCATCGGCGTCCCCGGCTCGGTGCGTCCGGTGCGCTGGGCCGAGCGGCCGACCGCCCAGGTGCTGCTGTCGATGTTCGAGGAGGACGGCTCGCCCTGGTTCGCCGATCCCCGCCACGTGCTGGAGCGCGTCTGCGAGCGCTTCCGCGGCCTCGGCTGGACGCCGACGGTCGCCTTCGAGCTCGAATTCTACCTGCTGCGCCCCGACTTCGAGACCGAGGCGCAGGCGAGCCCGCTGCCGGTCACCGGCAAGGCGGTCGGCCCCGAGCGCCAGCGCATGTACTCGATCTCCGAGCTCGCCTCGCTCGATCCGCTGTTCACCGAGATAAGGCTGTCGGCGGAGGCCCAGGGGCTGCCGGTAGACACCGTCATCTCGGAGGCCGGGCCCGGCCAGTTCGAGGTCAATCTGAACCACAGGAGCGACCCGCTCGGCGCCGCCGACGACGCGGTGCTGCTGCGCCGCCTCATCACCTGCGTCGCCCGCAAGCACAACATGCGCGCCTCCTTCATGGCCAAGCCGTTCCAGGAGTGGCCGGGCAACGGCATGCATGTCCACGTCTCGCTGGCCGACGCCGACGGCGTCAACGTCTTCGCCGACGAGGCCGGCGCGGCGCTGCTGCGCCAGGCCGTCGCCGGGACGCTGGAGACGATGCCGGAGCTGCTGGCGATCTTCATCAACTCCTTCAACGGCTACCGCCGCCTGGCGCCCGGCTCCTACGCGCCGACCCGCGTCACCTGGGGCCGCAACAACCGCTCCGTCGCCGTACGGGTGCCGAGCGGCTCGGCCGCCGCGCGCCGGCTCGAGCATCGCATCGCCGGCGCCGACGCCAATCCGCACCTCGTGCTCGCCGGCATCCTCTCGGGCATGATGCGCGGGCTGGAGGCGAGGCTGGAGCCGCCGCCGGCCATCGAGGGCAACGCCTATGCCGGCCTCGGGGTCGGCGCCGAGCTCACCGACTACATGGAGGAGGCGGTCGAGGCCTTCGAGATGTCGGACTTCGTCGCCGAGGCTTTCGGGACCGAGTTCCGCCGCATCTTCTCGGAGCTGAAGAAGGCCGAGCAGGCGGTGTTCGACGAGCGAATCTCGCGCCTCGAGCACGAAACATATTTGTGACCGTCCGGGGAGGGGCGGGACGCAGAATAGGGTTTGCATGCGCCGGGGATCGGCGTTTTTAATGGTCGGGGAAGCGGCTACCCGGCCGGGACCGCGAGGTTCCGAAGGGGGAGGCCGCGAAAGGCGCGGAAATCACGCTGCGCCGCACCGACAGGGGTAGAACAGAGGGAGTTCACGATATGCTGAAGCATCTGGCCGCGGCGCTCGCCGCAACTGTCGCGCTGACCGGCGCGGCCTTCGCGCAGGAGCGCGTCGTCAACGTCTACAACTGGTCCGACTATATCGACGAGGAGATCCTCTCGGAGTTCACCGCCGAGACCGGCATCAAGGTCGTCTACGACGTCTTCGATTCCAACGAGGTCCTCGAGACCAAGCTGCTGGCCGGCGGCACCGGCTACGACGTCGTCGTGCCCTCCGGCACCTTCCTGTCGCGCCAGATCGAGGCCGGCGTCTTCAAGAAGCTCGACAAGTCGAAGCTGCCCAACCTCAAGAACATGTGGAAGGAGATCGAGGAGCGCGTCGCCAAATACGATCCGGGCAACGACTACGCGATCAACTACATGTGGGGCACCACCGGCATCGGCATCAACGTCGCCAAGGTTGCCGAGGCGCTCGGCGACGGCGCGCCGACCGATAGCTGGGCGCTGCTCTTCGACCCGGCCAACGCCGAGAAGCTCGCCTCCTGCGGCATCCACGTCCTCGACGCGCCGACCGAGCTGTTCCCGGCCGCCCTCAACTATCTGGGCAAGGACCCGGACTCGCACGAGACCGCCGATCTCGAGGCGGCCGCCGAGCTGCTGATGAAGATCCGGCCCTACGTGCAGAAGTTCCATTCCTCGGAATACATCAACGCGCTCGCCAACGGCGACATCTGCGTCGCGCTCGGCTGGTCGGGCGACATCCTGCAGGCGCGCGACCGCGCCGCCGAGGCCGACAACGGCGTCGAGGTCGAATACATCATCCCCAAGGAGGGCGCCCTGATGTGGTTCGACGAGATGGCGATCCCCGCCGACGCGCCGCATCCCGAGGAGGCGCTGATCTTCCTCGACTACATCATGAAGGCCGAGGTCGCGGCGAAGGCGTCGAACTATGTCTACTACGCCAACGGCAACAAGGCCTCGCAGGAGTTCCTCAACGAGGACGTGATCGGCGATCCGGCGATCTATCCCGACGAGGCGACTGTCAACAAGCTCTACACGACGACGGCCTATGCGCCCAACGTCAACCGGGTGGTGACGAGGCTCTGGACCAGGGTCAAGAGCGGCCAGTGAGGATCGCGGGAAGGCCCGGCCGCAAGCCGGGCCTTCCTGTTTGAAGGGGAGCAGGAATGCGGCGGGCGTCGCCCGCCGCCGGCAGCAGGGGGAGCAGCATGGCCAAGACGCTCGGTCCGGTCCGCAAGAGTTTCTCGCCGTGGACCGATCCCAAGGCGAAGCCCTATATCGAGTTTCGCAACGTCACCAAGCGGTTCGGCGAATTCGTCGCCGTCGACGACCTTTCCCTGCAGATCTTCGAGCGTGAGTTCTTCGCGCTTCTGGGGCCCTCCGGCTGCGGCAAGACGACGCTGATGCGGATGATCGCCGGCTTCGAGAACCCCAGCCAGGGCCAGATATTCCTCGACGGCCAGGACATCTCCGGCATCCCGCCCTACCGCCGCCCGGCCAACATGATGTTCCAGTCCTACGCGCTGTTCCCGCACATGAGCGTGGAGAAGAACATCGCCTTCGGCCTCAAGCAGGACCGCATGCCGAAGGGCGAGATCGACGACCGGGTCCAGCAGATGCTCAAGCTGGTCAAGCTCGAGCAGTTCGCCGGGCGCAAGCCGCACCAGCTCTCCGGCGGCCAGCGCCAGCGCGTGGCGCTCGCCCGCTCGCTCGCCAAGCGGCCCAAGGTGCTGCTGCTCGACGAGCCGCTCGGCGCCCTCGACAAGAAGCTGCGCGAGGAGACCCAGTTCGAGCTGATGGACATCCAGCAGGAGCTCGGCATGACCTTCCTGATCGTCACCCACGACCAGGAGGAGGCGATGACGGTCGCCGACCGCATCGCCGTCATGGATCACGGCCGCATCGTCCAGATCGCGACGCCGGCGGAGATCTACGAGGAGCCCAATTCGCGCTACGTCGCCGACTTCATCGGCGACATCAACCTGCTCGAGGGCAAGGTCGCCAGGGCCGCGAAGGGCAATACCCGCCTCGAATGCGCCGATGTCGGCGCCACCGTCGAGACCGACCAGCAGGTCGACGCCGGCGCCGGCGACACCGCCTGGTTCGCCATCCGCCCGGAGAAGGTGTCGATCGCGACCTCGAAGCCGCGCGGCAATGTCAACGCGGTCTCCGGCGAGGTCTGGGACATCGGCTATCTCGGCGACGTCTCCGTCTATCATGTGCGGCTGGAAAGCGGCGAGACGATGCGCGCCACCGTCACCAACGCCACCCGCCTCGTCGAGCGGCCGATCACCTGGGACGAGAAGGTGTGGCTGAGCTGGGCGCGCGACGGCGGCGTCGTGCTGACGAAGTGAGGGCCGCGCCATGACCGCTCCGGACATCGCCGCTCAGGACACCGCCACCCAGGACACCGACCCTCAGGACAACGGCCTCGCCAGGCGCAGCAGCCTGACCCGCTGGCTCGTCGTCCTGATCCCCTATCTGTGGCTCTTGGTCTTCTTCCTCGCGCCCTTCTTCATCGTCTTCAAGATCTCCTTCAGCCAGGTGGCGATCTCGATGCCGCCCTACACGCCGGTGCTCGATCTCGGCGACGGCATCGCCGGCCTGTGGGCGCGCTTCAAGCAGCTCTCCTTCGACAACTATCTCTGGCTTACCGAGGACAGCCTCTATATCCGCGCCTACCTGACCTCGCTGGCCATCGCCTTCTTCTCGACCCTGTTCCTCGTCGCCGTCGGCTACCCGATCGCCTACGGCATGGCGCGCGCCCCGCGCGCCTGGCGGCCGACCCTGCTGATGCTGGTCATCCTGCCCTTCTGGACGAGCTTCCTGATCCGCGTCTACGCCTGGATCGGCATCCTCAAGAAGGAGGGGCTGCTCAACCAGCTGCTGCTGTCGCTCGGCGTCATCGACGACCCGCTGACCATCCTCAACACCAATGTCGCGGTCTATATCGGCATCATCTATTCCTACCTGCCCTTCATGGTGCTGCCGCTCTACTCGTCGCTGGAGAAGATGGACGAGACGCTGCTGGAGGCGGCCAACGATCTCGGCTGCCCGCCGATCTCGGCCTTCTGGAAGATCACCTTCCCGCTGTCGCTGCCCGGCGTCATCGCCGGCAGCTTCCTCTGCTTCATCCCGATCGTCGGCGAGTTCGTCATCCCCGACCTGCTCGGCGGCTCGGAAACGCTGATGATCGGCAAGACGCTGTGGGTGGAGTTCTTCTCCAACCGCGACTGGCCGCTGTCGAGCGCCGTCGCCGTGCTGCTGCTGCTGATCCTGGTCATCCCCATCGTGCTGTTCCAGAACCAGCAGGCCAAGGCGCTGGAGGACGGGCGATGAACAGGGGTCCGAGCTGGTTCAACGTCACCTCCGTCACCCTGGGCTTCGCCTTCCTCTACCTGCCCATCGTGCTGCTGGTGATCTACTCCTTCAACGAGTCGCGGCTGGTCACCGTCTGGGGCGGCTTCTCGACCAAGTGGTACGGCGAGCTGTTCAACAATCAGGGGCTGCTCGACGCCGCCTGGGTGACGGTGCGGGTGGCGGTGATGTCGGCCTCGATCGCAACCGTGCTCGGCACGCTGGCCGCGGTGACGCTGGTCCGCTACGGGCGCTTCCCCGGCCGCACCCTGTTCTCCGGCATGGTCTACGCGCCGCTCGTCATGCCCGACGTCATCACCGGCCTGTCGCTGCTGCTGCTGTTCGTGGCGATGAACTTCGCCCGCGGCTTCTGGACGGTGATGATCGCCCACACGACCTTCGCCATGTGCTACGTCGCCGTCGTCGTGCAGTCGCGGCTGATCACCTTCGACCGCAGCCTCGAGGAGGCCTCCCTCGATCTCGGCTGCCCGCCGCTGCGCACCTTCTTCCAGATCACCCTGCCGCTGATCGCCCCGGCCATCGTCGCCGGCTGGATGCTCGCCTTCACCCTGTCGCTCGACGACCTGGTCATCGCCAGCTTCACCACCGGCCCCGGCGCCACCAC
This sequence comes from Flavobacteriaceae bacterium, assembly GCA_050186955.1. Taxonomy (GTDB): domain Bacteria; phylum Pseudomonadota; class Alphaproteobacteria; order Rhizobiales; family Tepidamorphaceae; genus JACKJP01. Next base: position 15,667 of record JBFWXZ010000023.1, on the reverse strand, counting down.
CCTGCCGATGAAGATCTATTCGCAGGTCCGCCTCGGCGTGACGCCGGAGATCAATGCCGTCTGCACGATCCTGATCGCCTTCGTCACCCTCGGCGTCATCTCCGCCTCCATCGTCACCAAGCGCAAGGAGATGGAGCGCCAGCGCGCCGAGAGGCTGGCCGCCGCCGCGCCCTGAACGCTGTCGTGGTGCGGGGCGTGAACGCGTTCAAACCCGCCCGCGCGCCGGGCGTCGGGCGCAAGCCGTTGAAATAATTAGGGGAATCTCGCTCTCAGGCGAAAATCGCGGTGAACGACCGTTTGAACATGTTCAAACGGTCGTTCAGCGGCAGCCGCACTGCGCCGAATGGGCTTCCCGCACCGCCTCCAGCGTGCCGTCGAGGGCGGCGAGGACCCCGCCGGAGCGGGCCTGCTGGCGCTCCAGCACCGACAGCCGTTCCAGCAGCGCCGCGGCCATCGTGATGCTGTCGCGCGCCTCCTCGTCCCAGCCGGGCGCCGGCGAGGCCAGCACCGCCTTCGCCGTGGCGAAGACGCCGTCGCCGCCGGCGCCGATCCCGTGGCCGGATTCCAGGAACAGATCGGCCAGCCGCCGGTCCGCCGAAAGCGCCGTGTCCGCGGGCTCCGGCGCGATGGCGAGCTTCTCGCGCGCCGCCGCCACCGCCCTTGCAGCGTCGGGGCGAAGCCGTTGGACGACCGCTTCCTTCGCCGCCACCCGGTCGACCAGGTAGCGGGCCTGCCGGCGCATGATGCCGGTCCAGCGCGGCGCCCCGGTGCACAGGCTGCCGGCGGCGGGCTGGCCGAGATAGGCGGCGACGTCCTTCGACAGCCGGCCGGTCAGCCACTTCATGTCGGCGCTGCGCATCTCGCTGTCGGCGAGCCGCGCCCGCAGCGCCCGCGCCGCCGCGTTCAGCGCCGCGCGGTCGGCCCGCGCGCCCGCCGGCAGGTCGAACACGAAGCCGGTTCCGACGCCGGGCTCGGGCCTCGAGGCGCGGGCGAGCGCGTCGCCGATCGCCCCGTCATGGCGCGCCCGCACGCTCTGCAGCGCCCGGTGGAAGCGCGCCGCGCAGCCGTCGACATGCCAGCGCGTCGCCGCCGTGAAGCGCTCGCCGCCGCCGGTCGCGCCCTCCAGCACCGCCTCGCCGCCGGCCGCCGCCAGCGAGGGATCGCCGGCGCTGGCGATCTCGGCCTCAGCCTCGAGGACCAGCCGCTCGCCGGCCGCCAGCCTCGGCACCAAGGCGTGCAGCCTGCCGTCCTCGTTCCGCCACTCCGTTTGCCCGCCCGGGCGCAGCGAGACGCCGGAGCCGCCGAGCGACAGCGCGATGTCGGAAACCGCCTCGCTCCCCCGGTTGGCGATGACGATGCGCAGCGCGCTGCGCGATCCCGCGGCGTAGAAGCCGCCTTCCGGCGCCTCGCGCTCCAGCACCACGGCGAGTTCGGCGCGGGCGCCGCCGCCGACGGTCGCGGCGAGAAAGGCGAGGCAGAAGGCGGCGAGCGGCAGGCGCATCAGCGCGGCGAGCGGAAGATATGGAGGAGGAACCACACCGGCACGACGACGAAGGCGCCGACAAGCGCCTGTCCGGCGAGCCGCAGCGGCGACATCGCGCCGCCGCCTTCCGGGGCGATGCCGAGTTCGCCCAGCATGGCGTCGGGCGCGAGGTCGAAATGTTCGAGCAGCCAGCCGGTGGCGAGCGAGAGGACGAGAAGGAGTAACGCTGTCCTTGCGGCGCGGCTTGTCATCGCTGCCCCCCGGTCCGGCCGGCCTATTCCTGCGCCGTCGAGTTTCCGAACAGGCGCGGCGCCAGCGCGCCGAGCCCGTTGCGCACCACCGTCTCCAGGCTGTTGCCGCCGTTTTGGCCGCTCTTGCCGCCGAGCTTCTGCATCAGCCATTTGGGATCGGGCGCGATATGCGGGGAATCGAGGGTGCCGTCGAAGATGAAGGGCATCTCGGCGACCACCTTGCCGGAGCCGGAATCCGCCGGCTTGCCCAGCGTCGCGGTGCCGGTGCCGCGGATCGCGCGGCTCGGAATGTCGAGGTCGCCGGCGACCAGGATGTTGAGGTTGTTGCCGGCGAACTGGAGGTCGCTGGTGGTCGCCTTGCCGGTGCGGATCGCGAAGTTGCCACCGATGCGCGAGAACACCGTCTGCCCGCTCGGCGCCTGCCCCGGCGCGGCGTTGGGCGCCAGCAGCAGCTCCAGCAGCCGCTTGAGGTCGACGCCGTTGACGGTGGCGTTCTGGATGTCGATGCGGGCTTGTCCCGACATCGAGCGCTGGAACGTGGCGACCGAGGCGCCGTTGCCGTCGACCGAGACCGTGGCGTCGATGCGCCCGCCGAACTGCGCCTTGCCGCCGAGCGCCGCCAGCAGCGGCGCCGCCTGCAGATCCTTGAGCTGGAAGTTGGCCATCGCCGGCGCGCTTCCGGCGCTGCCGGAGATCGTGCCGGAAAGGGTGCCCTTGGCCTGGCCGCCGAACAGGCTGGCCTCGCCGATGGCGATCTGGAAGCGCCCGCCGCGCGCGGTGACGCTGGCGGCGGCGCGGCCGATCACCGTGTTGCCGATCTTCACGTTCGCCGCCGACATGCGGATGTCGAGGTCGTAGGGCTTGAGGCCGGAAAGGTCGATCCTGCGGTCGCGCCAGTCGGCGGCCGTTCCGCCGGCGGCGTTGGAGGAGGGGGCGTCGCCGCCGCTCGTGTAGCGGCTGAGGTCGAGGGAATCGCTGGCCAGCGTCGCGTTGACCGAGGTCACGCCCTGCGCCACGCCGATCTTCATCACCCCTTCCGCGCGGTTGCCGTCGAGCGCGATCGACAGCTTGGAGAAGGCGGCGCTGCGTCCCACGAGATTGACGTCGCCGGCGAGCGAGAAGCTGTTCAGCCCCGGCCCGGCGGGGACATTGGCGCCGAGCATCTTGAACAGCGCGCGGGCCGCCTCGGAGGCGATCTCGGTGCGCCCGGTGAGCTGGAATTCCGACGCCATGTTGGCCTTGCCGTCGAGGCGCAGCTTGGCGACCGAGCTGGTGAGCGCGGCGACGACGGTGCTCTGACGGCCGGCGAACAGACCGGCCGGATCGGCGACCTCGGCGCGGAAGGCGACCGGCGTTCCGCTCCAGGCGAACGAGCCTTCCGCCTGCAGCGGCGCGCTCGCCGAGGGCCATGACAGCGCCGCGTCGATGCCCGGCACGGCGACCGGCTCGCCATTGCCGGAATCATATCGCAGCGTCCCCTCGACCACCCGCACCAGGCCGATGCGCACCGAGCGCGCGCCCGGCTGCGCCTGCGGCTCCTTGCGCTCCGCATTCTCCACCGAGCCCTCGGCGAGCGAGTTCCAGTTGCCGCCATTGGGACCGCGCACCACCGTGATCTGCGGCCTGACCAGCGTGAAGGAGCGCACCGACACGTGGCCCTTCAGCAGCGGCAGCAGCTCGATGGCGCCGGCGAGTTCGTCCATGGTCGCGACCGGCGGGCCCGAATTGCCGATCGCCGAGAGGGTGACGTCGCGGATGTTGAAGCCGATGGTCGGGAACAGCCGCAGCGACGTATCGCCGCGGATCTGAACGTCGTAGCCCGTGAGCTGGGTGGCGTAGCGCGCCACCTCGCGCTTCAGCAGGCTCGTCGAGACGAGCTGCGGCAACAGCAGCACGCCCGCGGCAAGCGCCGCGAAGACGAGCGCGATTGCGATCAATAGTCGTTTCATGCCGTGACGGGCTGCTCCAGGACGTTCCCCCGCGGCGTCCGCCGCGCGGCAACGACGATAGGCGTTCGACCGCCCGAATACAAAGCGGTTTGGTGTTGTGTTCACATCGAAATATGGCAAGAAAGCCGTGTGCGCACAAAACCGCCCGCCGTTTCTCCCCGCCCGGGGGCAAGGCGTCGCGGGACGTTCTGCAAGGTGATCAGCATGACCGACAAGCCGCTCTGGAAGCCCTCCGCCGCCGCGATCGCCAACGCACCGATGAGCGGGTTCATCCGCTTCGCGGAGGAGCGCGCCGGGCGCAGGATCGACGGCTACGAGGCGCTGCACGCGTGGTCGGTCGACGAGCGCGAGGCCTTCTGGTCGGCGGTCTGGGACCATTGCGGCGTCGTCGGCGAGAAGGGCGCGAGGATATTGGGCGCCGACACGCTTCCCGGCGCTGACTTCTTTCCCGACGCGCGGCTGAACTTCGCCGAGAACCTGCTGCGGCTGCGCGGCGCAGAGCCGGCGATCCTCTTCCGCGCCGAGGACAGGAAGAGCTACTCGCTGAGCTGGGACGAACTGCGGGCGCTGGTCTCGCGCCTCCAGCAGGCCTTCGCGGCGGCCGGCCTCAAGCAGGGCGACCGGGTCGCGGCGATGATGCCGAACATGCCCGAGACCATCGCCGCGATGCTGGCGGCGACCTCGCTCGGCGCCATCTGGTCCTCCTGCTCGCCGGATTTCGGCGAGCGCGGCGTGCTCGACCGCTTCGGCCAGATCGAGCCGAAGTTCTTCGTCGTCTGCGACGGCTACTGGTACGCCGGCAAGACCATCGACATCGCCGACAAGGTGGCGGGGATCGTCGCCCGCCTGCCGACGCTGGAGCGCGCCGTCGTGGTGCCGCTGACCGGCGGAACGGAGGACTTCGCCTCCCGCCTCGGCGACAGGGCGGTGACGCTCGACGCCTTCATCGCGCCCTTTGCGGCGCGCGAGCCGGAATTCGTCCGCCTGCCCTTCAACCACCCGCTCTACATCCTGTTCTCCTCCGGCACCACGGGCGTTCCCAAATGCATCGTCCACGGGGCCGGCGGCACGCTGCTCCAGCACCTCAAGGAGCAGCAGCTTCACTGCGGTATCCGGCCGGGCGAGCGCTTCTTCTACTTCACCACCTGCGGCTGGATGATGTGGAACTGGCTGGTCAGCGGGCTGGCCTCGGGCGCCACGCTGTGCCTGTTCGACGGCTCTCCCTTCCACCCGCGGCAGGAGGTGCTGTTCGATTATTGCGACGAGGTCGGCTTCGCGGTCTTCGGCACCTCGGCGAAATATATCGACGGCATCCGCAAGGCGGGGCTGGAGCCCGGCCGCACCCACCGGCTGGAGGCGCTCAGGCTGATGACCTCGACCGGCTCGCCGCTGGTCGCCGAGGGCTTCGACTACGTCTACGACGCCATCAAGAAGGACATTCACCTCGCCTCCATCTCGGGCGGCACCGACATCGTCGCCTGCTTCGTCGGCGGCAACCCGCTCGGCCCCGTCTGGCGTTCGGAGATCCAGGCGCCGATGCTCGCCATGGCGGTCGGCATCTGGGACGACGAGGGCCGGCCCTGCGCGCCCGGCGAGAAGGGCGAGCTGGTCTGCACGAAGGCCTTCCCGTCGATGCCGGTCGGCTTCTGGAACGACCCCGACGGCGCGAAATACAACGCCGCCTATTTCGAGCGCTTCCCCGGCGTGTGGTGCCACGGCGACTTCGCCGAGTGGACCGGGCATGGCGGCATCGTCATCCACGGCCGCTCCGACGCCACCCTCAATCCCGGCGGCGTGCGCATCGGCACCGCCGAGATCTACGCCCAGGTCGAGCAGCTTCCCGAGATCGTCGAGGCGCTCGCCATAGGCCAGGACTGGGACGGCGACGTCCGCATCGTGCTCTTCGTGCGCCTCGCCGCCGGCGTCACCCTGGACGACGCGCTGCAGGACTGCATCCGCCGGCAGGTGCGCAGCGGCGCCTCGCCGCGCCACGTCCCGGCGCGCATCGTCGCCGTCGCCGACATCCCGCGCACCAAGTCCGGCAAGATCACCGAGCTGGCGGTGCGCGACGTCGTGCACGGGCGCGAGATCAAGAACAAGGAGGCGCTGGCCAATCCGGAGGCGCTGGAGCTGTTCCGCGACCTTCCCGAGCTTCAGGCCTGAGCTTCAGGCCTGAGCTTCGGCCAGCTCCCTGCGGAGCGTCCCGATGAGGTCCGGGTCGGCGGCGAGATGGCGCGATTCCGCCGCCAGGATCGATTCGAACAGGCGGTATTTGAAGGGCTGCGCGTCGAAGCCCTGCACGTCGGCGGCGCCGGCGAGAATGTCGACGAGGCGTTCGGCCGCGCTCAGCCGCCCCCACAGATAGTCGTTCTCGCGCCAGCGGCGGTTGAAGAAGGCGCCGAAGTGGTGCATCGCCACGCCCTTCAGCTTCTCGCGCGCGCCGCCCTTGCGCAGTGAATTGGCGTCGGCCGGGCTGATGCGGTCGACCATCACCTGGTCGAGCTCCTCCAGATCCGTCTTCTGCGTCATCGGCAGGGTGAGCACGTCGAAGAACGGGAAGCCGACATAGGCGACGATCAGCGGCTCGCGCGCCCATTCCGGCAGGTAGTTCAGCACCATCACCGAGAACAGCTCGTCGCAGGCCTGGTCGATGGCGTCGAGCCCGAGCCCCGCGGCGAGGCCGGCGGCGTTGCCGTCGGGATCGGGAATGCCGCCCGAGGCGATGATCGCGCGCGCCGCGCGGCGCATCGCGTCGCCGTGGTTCTCCGGCTGCCAGATCGCCCGCGCCTCGTCGAGCTGGCGGTGCAGCTCGTTCTTGAGGTCGTCCAGCAACTCGCCCTCGATGCGGCCCTCGCCGCCCTTGCCGACCGAGCGGTAGAGCGAGTTCAGCCGGTAGATCACGAAGCGCAGCCGGCGCACCCGGAAGTCGAGGTCGAAGCCGCGCAGGAAGCGGATCGCCGCATCCGACACCGCGCTGCCGCCGCCGCGCCCGGTGAGCTGCTCGACCTCCTCCGCCGTGTAGTCGGCGATCTCGGTCTCCGCGAGGCCGGCGACCAGCGACCCGACGCGCCTCAGCACCAGCAGCGTCTTCAGCCTCAGATAGCTCTGGAAGGCGAAGCCCGACTGCTGCGCCGCCGCCGTGTTGGCCATGTCGCGCCAGCGCGCGAAGGTCGCCGCCGACGGCGCCTCCCTGGCCCCGCCCGAGAGGATGCTCTCCACCATCGGCCCGACCTGCGGCGCCGCCGCGTCGATCACCGAGGCGATCAGGCGGACCTTCTGGTTGTGCTCCTCGACGATGGCGAGGTCGTCGTGGATCGGCTCGTTGCGGGGGATCTCCGACAGCGAGGAGAAGATCGCCCGGAAGAAGCCCGGCGACGGCTCGGCGACGCGCGGGCCGGCCTCGCCGGCGCCGCCGAGGCGTTCCGGGCTCGGGTCGACATAGACGACGCGGCGGATCACCTCGCGGCTCGCCGGCCGCCGCGACAGCGCCCCGATGGCGGCGCCGAACGGCTTGTTGTTGACCACGCTGCCGTCGATATAGGGGATCGAGTCGAGGCTGCGCCGGCGGTTGCCCGGCGTGTCGAAGTTGCGCGCCACGAAGAGGTCGCGCATCGGCCATTTGCCGCCGCGCTCGGCGAGCACGGAATCGATCTCGGCGATGGTCGCCGGCGGGAAGGCGCCGGGAAAGGACGAGGTCGCGCGCGCCGCGAAGACGAGGCCGGGCACGTTGTCGGGGCCCAGCGTGTCGGTGACGCCGGCGGGGCTGCGCCGGTAGCGGAAGGCGATCGGACAGCGGTGCTCGCGCTCCTCGATGAAGCCGGGATCGTGCAGCTTCAGCCGGCTCGGATGGCCGTGGAAGTCGGTCAGCGTGATGAAGAGCTCCAGCGGGTGGCCGTTGGGCAGCAGCGAGTTGCCGGCGTCGAAGCCGTCCATCTCGGCCGCCGCGTCGAGCATCCAGCCGGTGAACTTGCGCCCCGAGAAGGGCGGCTTGAACCAGCGCAGATTCATGAAGCTCGACAGCTTCTCGTGGGTCTCCGCGTCGGCGTCGCCGAAATCGAAGCGCCCGGTCATCAGCCGGCGGATGAACGGGTTGAGCAGATATTTGACCCAGCGCGTCCCCTTGGCCTCGTCGTCGGCCAGCGCCAGCACGTCGGCGTTCTTCAGCCACAGCTCGCGCAGCGGGTCGAGGGGCAGGTCGTGGGCGAGCGCGCGGGCCAGGTACATCCCCGTCACGCCGCCGGCCGAGGCGCCGGCGATGACGTCGCAGACGATGCGGATCTCGGTCTCCCGGCTGAGCGCCCGCACGAGGTCGTAATAGACCCGTTCGGTGTCGGTCTCGCGGTCGGTGCCGGCGATGTCTTCGGGGAAGGGCAGGGTGTCGCGGCGCTCGGCGTCGGGCTCGGCGAAATAGAGCCGCGAGGCGCGCACCAGCTTCACGATCTCGCGGGTCACGCCGAACATGTAGACGGCGAGCGACACGCCGCCATAGAGGACGAGCGCCAGCCGCAGTTCCTTGTCGCGTTTCATCCCGCCGCCTGTCCGCGAGGGTGATTCTCCCCCCGCCGGCCAATCGTCGGGGATCGCACCGGGGATTGTAAAGGCCGTCAGCCGCGCTCGCGCGGCAGCATCAGCCGCGACAGCAGGAAGGCCGGGACCATGCCGGTGACGACGATGAAGAGGGCCGCGATGCCGGCCTCGTTCTGCCGCGCCATCGAGGCGAATTCGTAGATGTAGGTCGACAGCGTGTGCAGCCCGAAGGGGCGCAGCAGGATCGTCGCCGACAGCTCCTTGAGACAGTCGATGAAGACCAGCAGGCCGGCGGTCATCAGCGCCGGCGCGGCCAGCGGCAGCAGCACCTTGCCGGCGGTGCGGGTGGCGTTGCAGCCGAGCGTGCGCGCCGCCATGTCGAGGCTCGGCGACAGCTTCTTCAGCCCGCCGTCGACGGTGCCCTCCGCCATCGCCAGGAAGCGCACCGCATAGGCGTAGAGCAGCAGCGCCCCGGAGCCGGTGATCAGCAGGCCGGTGCCGCCGCCGGTCAGCCACCTCGACAGCGCGTCGATGCGGTTGTCGAGGGCGGCGAGCGGGATCAGCATGCCGAGCGCGATGATGGTGCCCGGCACCGCGTAGCCGACGGTGGCGACGCGGATCGCCGCCTTGGCGAGGCGCGACCGCGACAGCCGCCCCCAATAGGCGAGCAGCAGGCCGGCGGCGACGGTCAGCAGCGCCGCCCCGCCGGCGAGCAGGATGCTGGTGCCCAGCGCCTCGATGAGCTTCGGGTCGCCGATGGTGTCGAGCCGTTTCAGCGCGTAGCCGCCGAGGATGTAGAAGGGGACGCCGAAGCCGAGCGCCGGCGGCGCCAGGCAGGCGAGAAAGGCCAGCCCGGCCCGCCATCCGGTGAGCGGATAGGCGGGGCGCGTGTGCCGCGCCGGCCCCTGCCGCGTCTCGGCGTAGTGGCGGTTTCGCCGCGCCCTGCGCTCGACGACGATGAGCAGCAGCACCACTAGGAACAGCGCGATAGCCAGTTGCGCCGCGCCGCCGAGATCGCCCTGGTTGAGCCACAGCGAATAGACCGAGAAGGTCAGCGTCGGGACGCCGAGGAACTCCACCGCACCGATGTCGTTGAGGGTCTCCATCAGCGCCAGCGTGACGCCGAGCGCCACCGCCGGCCGCGCCAGCGGCGCCAGCACCGTGAAGAAGATGCGGGCGTGGCCGGCGCCGAGCGTCCCCGCCGCGTCGACGAGCCGGCGCCCCTGAAGGACGAACAGCGCCCGCGTCGACAGGAAGACGTAGGGGTAGAGGACCAGCGACAGCACGACCACGGCGCCGGGCAGCGACCGCACCTCGGGGAACCAGTAGTCCTGGAGCGTCCGGAAGCCGAAGATCGCGCGATAGGCGCCCTGCAGCGGCCCGGTGAAGGTCGCGAACTCGACGAAGGCGTAGGCCGCCAGATAGGTCGGCACGGCGAGCGGCAGCGCCAGCGCCCAGGCGAAGACCCGGCGGCCGGGAAAGCGGTAGAAGGTGACGAGCCAGGCGCTGACGGTGCCGATGACCGCGGTCAGCGCGGCGACGCCGGCCATCAGCAGCGCCGTCGTCCACGCCGCCTGCGGCAGCACGTAGCGGGCGATCCGGCCCATGCTGTCGGTGCCGCTGGTCGCCCCGATCCAGATCAGCGAGACGATTGGCAGCAGCACCAGCACGCAGACGGCGAGCGCACCCGCCGCCAGCCATCGCGTATCGGAAGAAAAGCGGGGCAGGGCGCGCGCCCTGCCCCCGTCATCCAGTTGTTCGAGGACCGCCAAGAGCGTTGACCGAAGAGCGTTGACCGAAGAACGGTGACCGCCAGGAGCGTTCCGCTACATCGACGGGCCGTTGTCGAAGCCGACCTTGTCGACGAGCTCGGAGGCCTGCTTGCGCAGCCCCGCCACCGTGTCGAGCGACAGCGTGTCGGGCTTCAGGTCGCCGAAGGACAGAACGATGTCATTGGCCCTGGTGCCGTCCTTCAGCGGGTATTCGAAGACCTGGTTGGCGTAGATCTCCTGCGCCTTCCCGCTGGAGAGGAATTCCATCAGCTTGACGGCGTTTTCCTTGTGCGGCGCGTATTTCGCCAGCGCCATGCCGGACAGGTTCACATGCGTCCCGCGGTCGCCGGAATTGGGGAAGAGCACCTTGATCGCCTTCGCCCATTCCTTCTGCTCGGGCTCCTTCTCGTCGGTCATCATGAGGCCGACATAGTAGGTGTTGCCGAGCGCGATGTCGCATTCGCCGGCATAGATCGACTTGGCCTGGCTGCGGTCGTTGCCGTCCGGCTTGCGGGCGAGGTTGTCGCGCAGCCCGGTCAGCCATTCCTCGGCCTTCTCCGCCCCGTGATGGGCGATCATCGAGGCGATGAGCGCGATGTTGTAGGCGTGCTGGCCGCTGCGGAGACAGACCTTGCCCTTCCACTTCGGGTCGGCGAGCTCCTCATAGGTGATGGTGTCCTGCTTCACCCGCTCGCGCGAGGCGTAGACGACGCGGGCGCGCATGGCGAGGCCGAACCAGTGGCCCTCCGGGTCGCGGTACTGGGCGGGAATGTTGGCCTCGATCGTCGCGTCCTCGAGCGGCTGCGTGACGCCGGCCGTCTTCAGGCCCTCCAGCCGGCCGATGTCGACGGTCATGATGATGTCGGCGGGCGAGTTCTCGCCCTCCGCCTTCAGCCGCTCGTCGAGGCCCTGGTTGAAGAACAGCACGTTGGTCTCGATGCCGGTCTCCTTGGTGAAGGCTTCCAGCAGCGGCGCGATGAGGTCGGGCTGGCGGTAGGAGTAGATGTTGACCTCGCCGTCGGCCTGCGCGGCGCTGGCGATGAAGAGGGCGGCGCCGAAGCCGGCAATCGTTCCGGCGGCGCGCCTTAGCACGGTGTTCATGGGGGACCTCCAATCGGCAGGGTTCAAGGCCCTGTCATCGAGCGATGATGGCGCCGGAGATCTCCGCCGCCGCCCCGATATTCCGGCAAGTTGACTGTGATTGTCAAGAAAACCCGGAAGCCGGGTTTCCCGATATATTAGAACGATTCCAGATAGTTGGAGCGTTACTCGGCGAGCACCCGGTTCTGCGGGAAGGAGATTTCCACCAGCGTCCCGTGGTCGACCTTGCTCTCGATGTGGAAGTTCGCCCGGTTGGCCTCCACCAGCGCCTTGGTGAGCGGCAGGCCGAGGCCGGTTCCCTTGCGGTCGGGGCCGCGCAGCGCCGCGACCTGGCGGAACGGCTCCATGGCGGTGCGGATGTCAGCGTCGCTCATGCCGATGCCGGTGTCGCGCACCCGCAGCACCACCTCGCCGCTCGCCGTGTGCATGGTCGAGACGATGATCTGGCCGCCCGGCGGGGTGAACTTGATGGCGTTCGACAGCAGGTTCAGCAGGATCTGCCTGAGGCTGCGCGAATCCGCCACCACCGGCGGCAGCTCCTGGGTGATGTTGGTGCGGATGATGATGCGCTCGCGGTTGGCCTCCGGCTGCATGATCGCCACCGCCTGCTGCACGCTGTCGTTGATCGCCACGCTGCCGAATTCCAGGTCGGCGCGCCCGGCCTCGATCTTGGACAGGTCGAGCAGGTCGTTGACGAGGCTCAGCACGTGCTCGCCGCTGGCGCGGATGTCCTGCATGTAGCCGCGATAGCGCTCGTTGCCGATGGGGCCGAAGCGCTCCTCGATCATCACCTCGGAAAAGCCGATGATGGCGTTGAGCGGGGTGCGGATCTCGTGGCTGATCTTGGCCAGGAAGTCGGATTTCTGCGAGCTCACCGTCTCGGCGCGCCGGCGCGCCTCGATGAGGTCGCTCTCGGCCTTCTTCCACTGGGTGATGTCGCGGATCACCGCGCAGAACTTGGCGTTCTCGCCGTCGCCGAGCCGGCCGACGGTCAGGAACAGCGGCACCGGGCCGCCCTGGGCGACCTGGCCGGTGATCTCGCGCCCGTCATTGAGCAGGCTGGCGACGCCGTTGCGCCGCAGGCCCTCCAGATAGTCCTCCGCCGATTCCCGGCTGTCGGCGGCGATCAGCACCGAGAAGGGACGTCCGCGGACGCTGGCGCTGTCGTGCCCGAACAGGGCCTCTGCGCTCTGGTTCAGGCGCTCGATGCGCCCCTCCGCGTCGAGCACCACGACGCCCTCGGTCGCGGTGTCGAGGATGGTGCGCAATTCGTCGATCTCGGCGCGCAGCTCGGCGCTGTCCATCTCGGCGATCGCCGGGCGCGGCTCGGGTTCGGGCTCGGGCTCCGACACCGGCAGGGACTTGAGGAAATAGCCCATCGCCGGTTCGCCGTCCCAGGAGATGCGCTTCAGCCTGGCGTCCACCGGGAACGGGCTGCCGTCGCTGCGCACGCCGTCGACGCGGCGCTCGCCGGTCCACATGTCGGCCGGCGATTCGGTGAACAGCGCGCCGACCCCGCCTTCCTCCTCGATGGCGCCCGTATCGGCGTAGCCGAAGAGGTCGAGCGCGGCGCGGTTGGCGTGCAGGATCTCGTCGCCGCGAAGCACGATCACGGCCTCCGATATCTCGTCGAGCACGCTGCCGCTCAGCGCGTGGCCGCTCGCCTCGCCGGTCTCGTCCTTCGATGTGTCGTCCGCGGCCGCCGGTTTGGCGGCATGCGGGGCAGTGTCTTCCGCGGCTTCCTCCGGCGCGGAATCGCGCTGGGTGTCGTCGGCGTTCGTCTCCGTGTCGTTCGCCGAGGGCGTGATCTCGCGATAGCCGAGCTCGTCGGCGGGGCCGAGGGCGGCGCGGATCGCCTTGAAGGCCTGCGCCTCGTTCTCGGTCAGCTTCGGCTGGCCGGCGCTTTCCGTCCCGTCGCCGCCGCGCGAGAAGGGCAGCACGGTGCCCGGCGCGCGCGGGTCGTCGGCGAAGATCAGATCGTCGTCGAAATCCTCGTCGTCCAGATCCTGGCCGCCGAGATCGTCGGCATCGGCAACGGGCGCCTCCGGCGACGTCTGCGTCGCCACGGCGGGTGCGTCGTCCTCGTCGGTCGTGTCGTCGGCGATCTCGACGCCGCCGGTCGCCAGCGTGCGGTAGCCGACATGGTCGAGATTCTCGTCATAGACCGGCGCGCCGGCGAGCAGGAAGCCGCGATGGCCCGCCGGGCCGGTCCATACCGCCGGCACGTCGCGGAAGGCGACGCCGGCGGCGACGGCCTTCTCCAGCGCGTCGTCGCGGCATTCGGTGTCGGTGACGAGGTCGGTGCCGCAGATGTCGTCGCCCTCGTAGCCGAGCAGCGCCGACAGCGCCGCGTCGGCCTCGATGACGATGCCGTCGCGGTCGATCAGCAGGCGGTAGCGCGCCTGCGACAGCGGGTCTTCCTCCGGCGTCGCGATCTCCGGTTCGGCGGGCGTCGGCTCGGAAGGTTTCTCCCCGGCGGCCGGTGTCTGCGGCGTGCGCTCCTCGCGGGCGATTACATAGGCGTTGCCGTCAATCAGCAGCTTCTCCAGCGCGAAGCCGGTCTCCGCGCGGCCGTCGCCGGAGGCGGCGAGCGCCGCCGCGGCGCTGGCCAGCGCCGGCGTCACCGGGCCGCCGTCGACCGAGCGGCCGTCGGCGTCGAGGAGCTGCGCGCCGGCGAGCGCGTCGGCGCCGAGCGCAGCGAGCCGCGCCGGAAGCGGGGCCATGCGCATCAGGCCGGTGTCGACCGCCTGGAAATCCGTCGTGCCGCGCGCCGCATCGGGCGAGCGCATGCAGGTCAGCACCAGGTCGCGCATGCCCTGATAGACGCGGATGCGCTCGATGCCCGGCGCATCGCGGCCGGCGACGGCGGCGAGCTGGCGGCGCAGGCGGGGCTCGCCCGCGCCCTCGAGGCGCGCGACCTCGCCGGCGCCGAAGAGGATGGCGGCGGCGGCGTTGCCGCCGAGCACGCGCCCGCTGGCCGAATCCACGCTCCATCGCGGCGCGCCGGCGAGAAGGTCTTCGAGGGTCTTCAGGTCGATATTCTTCTTGTCGTTCGTCATCGAGGCTTTTTATCCGGCTGTAGCTTTCGCGAGGCGAAGCGGATCGTTCGACTTTCACTCAAACCCGCATCTTTCGCCCCGGCCGGCGTGACCCGACATGACCGCGGCAGTATCGGCGGGAACTATAGGGGCGCGGCGCTTCGCGCGTCCACATGATCAATACTTCGCTAACCATGAAACTCGGCGGATGGTTAAGCCGCGCGGGCATTTCGCCGGCCTCCGGGCACGATGCGGTCAAGCGTTCGGGCGCCGAGCCTGGCGACGAACCAGATGGTCGCCGCGCACCAGACCAGCGCCGAGATCAGCCAGCCCGTCACCGACAGGGCGACCGAGCCGAAGGTCAGCGCCGCGCCGCCGAACATGGCGAGGACGCCGCGCGTGCGCTTGCCGAAACTCTGCGAGACGCGCGCCGCGCGCCGGAGGTCCGTCGCGCTCCCGGCGCTGTCGAGCGCCTGCAGCGTGCCGCGATAGCCGGTGTTGCGCCCCAGCGTGCCGACATCCCCGGCAAGCCCGCGCAACTGCCGCGCGGGGCCCGGCCGCAGCACGCGGCCGGCTGCGGCGCGCATCGCCTTCAGGTCGAGGCCGGCGGCCGCCGTGCCGACGGATCTGAGCGCGCCGGCGTCGACCGCGTTGCCGGCGATGCGGGTGACCTGTCCGGCGAGCGCCGGCGACAGCCGCCCGGCGCGCCGCGCCGCCTTCAGCGTGCTGACCCCCGCCTTGGCCGGCGAGGCGGTGCCCAGCGATGCGACGGTCGCCGCCGTCAGCGTGATGCCGACCGCCGCGAGGCCGACCGTGACCATGTCGACCTCCTTGCCGGCGATATGCGCCTCGGCCTGCCGGTAGAGGTCGCGGAAATCCCCGTAGCCGGTCAGGTCCGCGGCGATGGCACCGGCCAGTGCCGCCTCGTTGGGCGCGTCGCCCGACAGGAAGCCCGCCCAGGCGTCCGCCGCGGTGCGCTCGCCTTCGGCCTCGCGGGCGGCGGAGATACGGTCCTGGAGGGCCGCCGGCAGCGGCTTGCCCTGGGATGCGGCGAGTTCGGCCACCGAGGCGGCGAGATCGGCGTCGCCGGCGACGAGCGCGGTTTCCGCCACGCGCGTGAAATCCTCCGTCTCCATGCCCGCCAGCCGGTAGCGGGCGACGGCCTCCGGTGCGCCCGCTTCCGCGAGCAGCGCGCCCGCCTCGCGCCCCTGCGGCACGACGAGGAACGCCGCCGCGCCGAGCGCGCAGGCGGACAGCGCGGCGGCGAGAAGGCGCACGCCACGATTCCGCCACCTCAGGGGCGCAGTGTCATTCGCCTGCCACGCCATCGCTCCATCCTCTGACCACAGATTTTTTGCTGCAACGCACAAAAGATGTTGCAATGCACAAAGCCTGTATTATATTGGCTTCTCAAGCTGGCGGAAAAACGTCAGCGGAGCGAATGAGTTCAATCGGGTCCGCGCGCGCCCGAGGCCCTTGGAACGCGCGCGCACCCAGTCGAAAGGAAACCGAAAATGGCCAATACCGCCGAGAAGTTCACCGAAAC
>JBFWXZ010000022.1:0-25403 GCA_050186955.1 Flavobacteriaceae bacterium | reverse complement strand
ATCCACGAGATCGTCACCGCGCAGCTGGCGCAGGCAGCCCGAATGGTCACCGTCGGGGCCGGTCGCGCTCCGCGCCACTTCGCGTTCAGTCCCATCGGCGGCGCCGGCCCCGAGCACGGCGCGCGCCTGGCGCGCATGCTCGGCTGCCCGCGCATCCTGTTCCCGACCGGGGCGGGCGTCAAATCGGCCATCGGTCTGCTGCTGGCCGAGCCTTCCTTCGATCTCGCCCGCACAAGCATCATCGGAATAACCGACGACGCGGTGCCGACCGTCAGCGGCGTCTTCGCTGACCTCGAGAAGCAGGGCCGCGCTCAACTCGCCGCCTGCGGCATCACAGGCGATGTCAGCCTGCGCCGGAGCGCCGACATGCGTTTCGTCGGGCAGGGCTACGAAATCAACGTCCCGCTGGACAAGTCGACCTCGGGCGACGCCTCGAAGCTGCGCGAAGCCTTCTTCAAGGCCTATGGCGAAGCCTATGGCGATCGCGCCCTCAACAAGGCGGATCCAGTGGAGATTGTCCATTTCCGGCTGACCGCGACCAGCCCGACCCGTGAAGACCATGCCGAGAAGGCGGATAGCCATTCCGGCGGGGTGGAGCGCGCGGCCAAGGGCAAGCGGCAGGTCTATTTCCCGGAAACCGACGGTTTCGTGGAGACCCCGGTCTATGACCGCTATCTGCTGAGCCCCGGTGACAGCATTCCCGGCCCGGCGATCATCGAGGAGCGGGAGTCGACCGCGGTGATCCTGCCGCGGAGCCTCGCGACCGTTGACGGCGAAGGCAACATCATTGTCGATCTGGAAGTCATGGAGACGGCCGATGCAGAACAGTTCAATTGATCCCGTCACCTTCTCCGTCGTCTGGGGCGGATTGCTTTCCGCCGCGGCGGAGATGGGAGTCACGCTTACCCGCACCGCCTATTCGGTAGCGGTCCGCGAGGGCTCGGATTTCTCCACCGGCATGTTCGACCGGCACGGGCGGATGATCGCCCAGGGCGACTACAGCCCGGGCCATCTGGGCTCCATGGCATTCGCCGTCCGGCGGATGCTGCAGGACTTTCCCGTCGAGACGCTGAAGCCCGGCGACGCTGTGATCTGCAACGACCCGCGGGTCGGCTCCGGGCACCTGCCGGACATCTACATGATGTGTCCGTTCTACCACGAGGACACGCTGCTCGGATTCGCCGTGAACATCGCTCACCAGATCGACATCGGCGGCTCGGGTGCGGGCTCGCAGACGATCGCCGGCATCCTCGACAACTACCAGGAAGGCATCCGCTTTCCCCCGACGCTGCTTTTCGACGGCGGCGAACCGGTGAAGGCGGTGATGAATATCCTCGGCGCCAATGTCCGCGTTCCCGAGGTTCTCGGCGACCTGCGCGCCCAGTACAACGCCAACATCACGGGCGGCCGCCGATTGCAGGCGCTAGCCGCGACTTATGGGCCGGGAGTGCTGTTCGCAGCGACCGACGAGCTCATCGAGCGCAGCGAGAAGCAGATGCGCGACGCGATCCGCGCAATGCGTCCCGGCACATATGTCTTCGAGGACTACATGGACGATGTCGGCCCGGATACCGAGCCGGTCCTCGCCCGCGTCTCGGTGACGGTGCGCGACGGGCGCATCCTCGTCGATTGGGAAGGCAGCGGCCCGCAGCGCGAGGCAGGGATGAACAGCTACATCCACTACACGATGGCCTACTCGATCGCGGCGGTGAAGAGCGTCACGCTTCCCTCGGTGCCTCAGAACCACGGCATCATCAGCACGATCGAGGTGAAGGCGCCGGCGGGATCGTTCTTCAATCCGATCCACCCGGCGGCCTGCGGCGGTCGCGCCGTCACCTCTCACCGCATCTACGAAACGGTGATGGGCGCGCTCTCGCAGGCGTTGCCCGACAAGGTGATCGCGGCGACGTCGCATTTCTACAATCCCAATATCGGCGGCACCGACAAGCGCACCGGCAAGCAGTTCATCTGCTGGGAATCGGTGATCGGCGGCATCGGCGCGCGGCCCGACAAGGACGGCATGGAGGCGACCTCGTCGCCCTGGAACGGGACCAACGTTCCGGTCGAGATCCAGGAAAGCCGCAACCCCGTCATCGTCGAGCGGGTCGGCCTGATCAAGGACTCGGCGGGAGCCGGCCGCAACCGCGGCGGCTGCGGGCTGCGCAAGGACATCCGCGTGCTGGTCGAGGGTTCGACGCTCTACAATCTCGGCGACCGCAATCTCTATCCGCCATACGGGCTCTTCGACGGCAAGCCCGGGCGGCTCGGCCGGACGCTTCTCAATCCGGGCCGGAACTCTGAAAAGCCGCTTGGCTCAAAGGGGACCTACAGGCTGCAGGAGGGCGATGTCGTCTCCTGGCAGACGGCCGGCGCCGGCGGCTATGGCGACCCGCTCACCCGCGATGCCGAGGACGTCCTCGACGACGTGCTCGACGATCTCGTGAGCGTCGAGTCGGCCCGCGACGACTACGGCGTCGTGGTGCTCGACGGGAAGGTCGACGCGAAGGCGACCGCGGACCTGCGCGCGAAGCTCAAGGCCTCCGGCAAGCCGAACTAGGCGCGCATGGAAAACGGGCGGGCGGCCCTATGGCTGCCCGCCCTGAAACTTCGTCGTGACGTGATCGGTTCGGGATATCCGCTTGCGGATCAGCCGAGATAGGCTTCCGTGAGATCTTCCTCGCCGGAGATCGAGTCCCGCGGCCCCTCCATGACGATCGAGCCATTGCGCAGGACGTAGATGTAGTCGGCGACACTCAGCGCCATGCGGACATTCTGCTCGACGAGCAGGATCGTCTGGCCGGCAGATTTCAGTTCCCGGCAGATTTTCGCGAGTTCATGGACGATAATCGGCGCGAGGCCCGTGGTCGGCTCGTCGAGAAGCAGCAACGAGGGCCGCGACATCAGCGCCCGGCCGGTGGCCAGCATCTGCTGCTCGCCGCCCGATAGCGTGCCGGCCTTTTGGGTCCGCCGTTCCAGCAGCCGTGGGAACTGATCGAAGACGCCCTTCATGCGCTGCGGAAGATCGGCGCTCGTGCCGCCGTGCGACATGCCGCCGAGCTCGAGGTTTTCCTCCACCGTCATGTCCGGGAACAGCTCCCGGCCCTGGGGGACGAGAGCGATCCCGCGGGCGAAGATGCGGTGGGAGGGCTCGCGTTGAATCGCCGCACCGTCGAATTCCACCGACCCGCCGGTTACCGGGATGATGTCGGAGATGGACTTGAGCGTGGTCGTCTTGCCGGCGCCGTTGCTGCCGAGCAGAGCGACGAGTTTGCCCGCGGGAACCTCGAGGCTGATCTGCCGGAGGACCTTGAGCGGGCCGTATCCGGCTTCCAGGTCAGTGACGGTCAGCATCGGAACCTCCGCCGCGAGATGATGATTTCCGGTCAGCGGGACGTTCGGGTGCATTCTGCTCCGGCGCGATGTCGTCGGGATCTCCGAAATAGGCGGTTTGCACCTTCGGATCGCCTGAAACTTCCTTCGGCGTTCCCCGGGATATGACCTGGCCCTTGTCGAGAACGGTGACGGCGTCGGACACGTCGAGAACGAGCGAGAGGACGTGCTCGACCAGCATGATGGTCATCCCGTGGTCGCCGCGGAGCTTCCTCAGCAACGCGTTGATCTGGTCGACCTCGCTCGGGCTCAGCCCGGCCGCCGGCTCGTCGAGCATCAGCAGGCGCGGTCGGGAGATCAGGGCGCGGGCGATCTCCACGAAGCGCTGCTCGACGAAGGTGAGCTCGCTCGGGCGCTTGAAAAGCGTATCGGCGATGCCGAGCTCCTCGAGCATCTCGATGACGCGGTCCTGCGCCTTCTCCTCCGCCGCGCTGCGTCCGCTCAGCGAAAGCAGCCATGAAAGCGGGTTGTCCCGCGTCTCGAGATGCAGGCCGGTCAGGACGTTCTCCAGCGCCGTGAACTGCGGAATGAGCTGCACGGACTGGAAGGTCCGGCGCATGCCGAGAGCCGGGCGACGATAGGGTGGCAGCCTGGCGAAGCTCTTGCCGTCGAGCAGCAGGTCGCCATGGCTTAGCGATACCAGTCCGGAAATCGCGTTGAAGAACGTGGTCTTGCCGGCGCCGTTAGGCCCGATCACGCCATGAATCTCCCCGGCCTGGACCTTGATGTCCACGTCCTTGACGGCGACAAGGCCGCCAAAAGTGACCGTGGCGCCCCTGGATTCGAAAAGTACGCTCATGCCTTGCCATCGTCGGATTGGGGCTGGCGCCCGGGCGCCGTCTTGAGGCGCCGCCAGTTACGGGAAAGAATCTCGTCGGGGAGAATTCCGATACGCTTGGCGACGCCTGCGATGCCGCTCGGCATGAAGATGATGAAGACCATCAGCAGCACCCCGTAGATGATCTCCTGAAGCGCCTGGAAATCGCGCAGCAGTTCGGGCAGGGCGGTCAGGATCACGGCGCCGATGATCGAGCCGTAGATGCTGATAAGGCCGCCGATGACGACGATGGAGAAGTGCACGACGAGCTGGAAGAGATTGAAGCTGTCGGGCACGATATACCCCAGCGTCAGCGCGAACATCGACCCGCCGATGCCGGCGTAGAAGGCGCTCAGCGCGAAGACCAGAGCCTTCGTCCTGCCGACGCTTATCCCGCATGACTGGGCGACGATCTCGTTCTCGCGGATGGCGACGAAGGAACGCCCGATGCGCGATTCCACGATGCGCCGCGCGATGATGTAGAGGAAGATCAGGATCACCAGCAGTACGTAGAAGGTGTTGTCGTCGCCGCGAAGCGAATAGCCGAAGAACTCCGGAGACCTGACGCTCATCCCGTCGGTGCCCGCGGTCACCGGTTTCCAGTGGACGAATACCCAGTGCAGCAGTTCGGCGAATGCCAGCGTCACCAACGCCAGGTACACGCGCTTCATCCGCATGGCGGGAAGCGCGCCGAGCGAGCCGACAATCATCGCGGTGATGCCCGAAAGCGGCAGGGCCAGCCAGTAGGACAGGCCGAGCCGGTAGGTGACGATCGCCGTGGTGTAGGCGCCGATACCCATCAGGGCGGCATGGGCGAAGGCAAATTGACCAGCATAGCCGAGCAGAAAATTCAGGCCGATGCCGAGAATGACGTACACCAGCACGAGATTGACCATGTACTGGATATAGGGGTTGGTGAATTGCGGTAGCACCAGCAGGAAGAGGCATGCCGCCAGCCCGAACCAGCGCCAAATGAAGGTCATCTGCATCGCTCTATACCCGATGGACCGGCTTGTGGCCGAACAGGCCGTGCGGGCGGAAGAACATGACCACGATGATGATCACGAAGGCCGAGATGTGCTGGAAGGCGGTCGAGACATAGGCGCCGAACAGAATCTCGATCAGCCCGACCAGCAGACCGCCGACGATCGCGCCTACGACGCTTTCGAAACCACCCAGGACGGCGGCGGCGAAACCCTTGAGCAAAAAGCCGGCGCCCATATCGGGATAGAGCAGCGACACGGGAGCAGCGAGCATCCCCGCCGCCGCTCCGATGGCGGCCGACAGGGCCCATGTGTAGGAGAATATCTTCCCCGTGTTGATGCCCACGATGGCGGCGCCGATGATGTTCTGCTGGGTGGCGCGCATCTGCTTGCCGATCTTCGTCCACGCGAACATCATGAACAGCCCGACAGTGATCGCCGCCGTGATGGCGAGCGTCACGAGGCTGTGCGGGGAGATGATGGTGTTGCCCATCCGGATCGGCGCCGTGCCGCTGAAGATCGGCGGAAGCGTGTAGATGTCCATGCCGAAAGGAACGCGGGCGCTTCCTCTCAGGGCGAAGGAGAGGCCGACGGTGACCATCGCCAGTGTTATGTGGTGGTGGTGGGCGAGGCGGCGGAAGGCCGTCCGCTCGATGATCGCGCCGAGCACGCCGCCGAGTACCACCGAGACGAGGAACGCCAGCGCGTAGGGCAGATCGAGGATCTCGTAAGCGGTGTAGCCGATGAAGGCCCCGACCATCAGAATCTCGCCATGCGCGAAATTCACCACGTCCTGGGTCTTGTAGATGAGCACCAGGCCGAGGGCGACGAGGGCGTACAGGCTGCCCGTCGCGAGGCCGGCTACTATTAGGGTTCCAGCATCCAAGATCGTCGCTCCGGAAAAGGGGCCAACTATGCAGGCGGGCGGATCGTAAACGACCCGCCCGCAGCCACTACAGTCTGTACTAGTTGGTCTTGTCCGGCCACGTGCTGCCGATATTGACGATCTCCTCGCCCTTCAGCGTCCAGATGGCGCCGCCAAGGCAACCCTGGCGGACATCGGGGCCGAAAGTGACCTCGCAATAGGCGGGGCCGCCATTGCCCTTCTGGGTGGCTTCGAGCGCGTCGACGAACTTCTCACGCGTCAGGTCCGGCCCGGCGCGCTTCAGCGCGTCGACGATCGTCAGGGCGCCGGACATGCCGTAGAAGGACAGCGATTGAACGCGATCGTTGGGGAAGTGCTTCTTGTAGATGTCGGTCCACTCGCTGAGCTCGGAGCTGCCGATCGGGCCTTTGAGGAACGAGCCGACATAGACGTTCTTGAGCGCGTCCATGCTGCCCGCCCGCTTGGCGAGGTCCAGCAGGTCCATCACCGAGGTGGTGCCGATCTTCGGTGCGTCGAAGCCGTAGCGAAGGCTGTCGCGGAGAAACACCGCCGACTCGCCGGGGTAGAGCACGAACATCACCACGTCCGGCTTGGCCGCCTGGAGCTGGAGAACCTGCGATGTGGCATCTGTCGCCTGTGCCGGCAGGCGGACGTCGGCGACGAGTTCGATGCCCTTTTCCTTGTAGTTCTCGTAGATCGTGGCCGATTTGGCCTCGGCCCACTCGTTCTCGTGGCGGATGATAGCCATCCGCTTGAACTTCGGGTTGGAGGCCGCGAAGTTGAGCATGATCCGGCCGTCGCCGGAGCCGGGCAGGGTGGTGGTGAAGATATAGCGGTCCGCCGGCGTGGTGATACGATCCATCGTCGCCGCCATCACCATGAACGGAACCTTGTTCTGGGCGAACTCCTCGCGAGCGGCAAAGACCGCGGCGCTGCAGCTACCGCCGTTGATCGCGAATACCTCGTCGTTGAAGATCAGCTTCTTGACTGCGGCGCGGGTCTTGGCCGGGTCGCAGGCGCCGTCCTCGTGGACGATCTCGATCTTGCGGCCGTTGATGCCGCCCTTCTCGTTTATCTCGTCATAAATGGCGATAGCGCCATTGTTGATCGGATAGCCGTAGATGCTCGTCGGGCCGGTCAGCGGCCCGAACATTCCGAGCTTGATCGTGTCTTGCGTCACGCCGACCTCGGCCGAGGCGGCGGAAACGGTCAACATGGAACCCAGGATCAGAGCCGAAAGCGCATACCCGACGCGGCTGCGGACGGGCGTTGAATCCTCTCGTTGGCAAACCATTTAAATTCCTCCCAAATAGTGCCATTTTTGGACGATAAAACGTTTCATATTATCTGTCAAAGGAATGCTCGACTCGGCACTCTGACGGTGCCTTCGGGAAGAGGGAGTCTCCCGCAGAACCGGGGTTTTCATAGATATTTGAATCGGATAGCGCATGTTCGCCCAACTCCCGACCCGGCATCACGGTGGCGCCTTCGGCGTCGATGATTGTCCAGTCTGCGAGGGGCTTGAAGTCGCCCTCGCGCCTGATCCAGGCGATGCGGCCGTCCTCGACCAGGACGGCGCGGCCGGTGAGCGGCTCGAGTTCGGTTCCCGACAACAGGATTCCACCGCGGATCAGTTTGCTCATGCTGGTTCCCCGTCATTGGCGCGCGGCCCGGTGAACCGGGCTGTCAGAAAAGTTTATTTGTGTGTATTATTTTATGCAAACATATTTTTGAATCGCAGGGCACCGCCGGAACGACAGCCACGGAAATCCGTAGAGCCCGCGAAGCGCGAGGCAAGGAGCGCCATGAACGCGCCGAAGGGACTGCGCGAGCGCAAGAAGCACCGGCAGAGGCTCGACCTCATCGAGGTCGCCGTGCGCCTGTTCCGCCAGAACGGCTACGATGCCACCCGCATGGACGACATCGCCGCCGCCGGCGAGGTCTCGACCTACGCCCTGGCGACGGTGCCTTCCGGCAGCCCTGCGACGTGGCGCGCGATGGCTCCGGGGGTGGTGAACCAGACCCGGTCGCGCTGAGCCGTCATGTGGCGGAGAATTTCGCGTAGCAGGCGAATCCGATGAGGCTGCCCGAACAGGAACGTATGTAGCGACACGCAGCAGACGAGTGGATAATTGGCCGAGTCGTCCAGTTGCTCGTCAAAACTCCCGACGATCATATCCGCAAACTCCGCGTCGCTGGCGCCGCGATTTATGAAGGCCGGAATGTCGTTCAGCTCCATGGATGGATAGGGCACGGCCAGGATTTGACCCGCATCTGTGCGAAACCATTGCGGTTGCTCGTCGAACCACCAGTCCATCATATAGGTGAAGCCCGTTTCCAGGAGCAGTTCGGGTGTTTTGGGGCTTTGCGAGATGAAGGGGCCGAGCCAGCCAGTTGGCGGCGCGCCTTCTTCCTTGATGAACCGATCGCGCACCTCGCGCAGCATGGTGCGCTCGGTGTCTTCCGACATTTCCGCCTGCCGCTCGGAATTCGTCCGGCCGTGCCCCACGAATTCATCGCCGCGTTCGCGGAAAGGCTCAAGGACCTCGGGGCAGGCGTCGTAGACCGAGGTGTTGGCGAGGATCGCCAGCGGGATGTCGAATTCGTCGAACAGGCGAGCGATGCGCCAGATCCCAACCCGATTGCCGAAATCGCGATAGGCGTAGCCGCGGTGAAACGGGGCGGAGGGCAGCGAGGTGAAATCGGGGCCGGGATTCTTGCCGAACTCGAACGCCTCCACATTCAGCGCGAAATACACGGCGAGCCGCGTGCCGTTCGGCCATTCATATGTGGGGCGTTTGGGAAGCGCGGAGAAGCTGTATCGATCAAATTTGCGGGTCACTGTTCACTACCGGTGTTTCGAGCGGGGAGCTGGTTGATCGTATGGAGCACATCCTTTACCGGGAGGATGTCTGCGTATTTTGCGGACATATCGAAGAGATTGACCTTGTGGCTCGTCGGGCTGCGATCGTAGACGCATTCGACCGGAACCATGGCCTTGAAATTATAAGCGAAAGCGTCCACCACGGTGCCACGGACGCACCCGCTCGTCGTGCAGCCCGTGACAACGACCGTGTCGACATTCAGGTCAATGAGGTAGCTGACCAGCGGCGTTCCGAAGAAGGCGCTGGGATGCTTCTTCGGAAGAAGAATGTCGCCAGGCGAAGGCGCGATCTCTTCAACGAAGTCGTAGCCGTGGGAATCGATTTTCATCAATGCGGGCACCTTTTCCGACAGGCGCCCGCGATCGAAACTCTCCTTCGGCGAGACGAAGGGATAGATGACCGGAAAGCCCTTGTCGCGGAACGCAGCCAGCAGTGGGCGGATGTTCTCCACCGCTGCCCATCCGACGTCGCCGCAACTCGTCTTGTACTCCTCGATGGATTGCCAGAACGGCATCGACCGGGATCCGACCGTGCGATACTGGACATCTATGATGAGCAGGGCGGGGCGCTCCCCGAAGCCGGTACGCTTTCCGAAACCGGCGGCCGCATAGCGCTTCTCTTCGTCATTTCCGATCACGCCGTCCCACGGCGTCGAACCCTCGGACATGCCAGCACCCGCTCTTATGCCGTGCGACCGCGCATGAGTTCCGCTGACGGTTTAGCGGCGATCCCACTGCGCTGCCTATGAAACGATTTAACAGTTATCCTTTGCCGCCGTGCGCCGTCAAGCTGTTCGCCATTCCCTCAAACGCAGGGACTCCGGTGGCCCTGCTCCTTTGGAGGTTTGTCAAGAACCAGGCGAGCACGAACTCCTATTGGCGGAGGGGCGGCAAATCTGCGACAGGTCCGTGATCGGGTGACTTACACCGGTTTGATGGAACGGTTCATTGACACGTCGACGCGCCGTGCCTAAACAATTCGCAGTTGGCCGGGCGGAAAGGCGAGAGCCGGTCCGGGAGCACCCCGTCGGTCGGGTAATTCACGGGCGTGGGATGGCGAGCCGGAGAGTATCGACCCGCCTGAGGCCGGCGATGCCGGATTTGTCGAAGGGAAGGCTGGAATTCAGTGACCGAGGCTGATGCGGATCGACCCCGAAGGCGCTTTCTGATCGTGTTCGCTCACTACGAGCCGCTTTCCTTCAACGGCGCGATGCGAGACACGGCGGTTCGGGAGCTGGAGGCGCAGGGTCATGAGGTGCGCGTTTCGGATCTCTATGCCGAGGGTTTCGATCCGGTTCCGGCGCGCCGCGACTTCTCGACCTGCCAGCGCGGGGATTTCTTCAAATACCAGACAGAGCAGAAGCACGCCGTTGCCGAAAACGGCTTTGCGCCCGACATCGCGCGCGAAATGGAATGGCTGATCTGGAGCGACGTGGTGATATTCCAGTTTCCGCTCTGGTGGTTCAGCGTTCCCGCAATACTGAAGGGCTGGTTCGACAAGGTTCTCGCATACGGATTCGCCTATGGCGGCGGCCGCTGGTTTGAGAACGGACCTTTGAGGCCGCGCCGGGCGCTGTTGTCGATGACGGCCGGCGCGCCGAGCGAGCGTTATTCCGAAGGCGCAATCTTCGGGGATATCCGCCACGTCATCTATCCGATTCATGTCGGGGTATTCAATTTGTGCGGTCTGGCGGCATTGGAGCCGGCGATTGTGTGGGCTCCGGCCCGTATCGGGCCGGAGAGGCGGGCCGAAGAACTCGACAGATATGCCGAAAGACTGAAGGGGCTGGCGGAAGAACTTCCCATCCCCATCCACAATACGAAAGACCATCCTGATCCGATGGCAGGAAACCAGGCATACTTCAGGGTGTGATGGCGGGGACCGCCGGGTATCCCGGCGGGCGCTCGGCTCTCACGCAGGATTGTGTAAGACAATGCGATATGTGCATTATAAGCAAATGAAACGTTCTATTGGTAGGCTGAACAAGGTGGCCCAGCGCGCGGGCCGGAATGCGGAATGACTGGACTTACTGCACAACTTGGCGATTTCGCCGCCGGCATGACCGGGATTTCGCTGCCGGAGGGCGCCCGGCAGATCGTGATATCCGGCGTTGCCGATTGCATTGGCGTGATGATCGCCGGCCGGGCGGAACCGGTCGTGCGGATCGTCCAGTCGGTTGCCGGCGATGATGGAGACGAGGCGTGGGTGTGTTCGCGCGAGGGTCGCGCCACCGCCGCGGCGGCGGCGCTGATCAATGGCACCGCCGCGCATGCTCTGGACTATGACGATGTCGCGCTCGGGGCGCATCCGAGCGCCGTCCTCGTGCCGGCCATCCTGGCCGAGGCGGAGGCGACCGGCGCTTCGGGCGACGGGATCATTCGCGCCTATCTCGCGGGATACGAGATCTGGGGCGAACTGACGGATCGCGACGAGGACCGCCATCACGAGAAGGGTTGGCATCCGACCGCCGTTTTCGGCCCGCTTGCCGCCGCCGCGGGCTGCAGCGTGCTGCGCGGGCACGACGCGGTGACGGCCGCCCGCGCGATCGCGATCGCGGCGTCGCTGACGGGCGGCATCGTCGCCAATTTCGGCACGATGACGAAGCCGATGCATGCCGGCCGCGCGGCGCAGAGCGGGGTTCTCGCCGCAAGGCTCGCCGAGGCGGGGATGACTGCCGCCGATAACGCGATCGAGCATGATACGGGGTTCCTGTCGGCCATTTCGCCCAATGGACGTACCCGGCGAGGCGGGGGGGGGTCGCTGGGAAGCCGCTGGCACATCCTGGAGAGCGGCCTCAACATCAAACGCTATCCGCTTTGCTATGCGACGCACCGGTCGATCGACGGCGCCATCGACATCGCCGAGAAGCACGATGTCGATCCGAGTGCCATCGAGCGCATCGACGTAACGATGAGCGCGACGCAGGCAACCATTCTACGCAATTCACGCCCCCAGACGGGGCTTGATGCCAAGTTTTCCATCCAGTTCGCGATGGCGGCGGCGGCTATCAGCCGCGCCGCCGGCCTTGCCGAGCTCCAGGACGAATATGTCAGGCGCCCGGAGGTCCAGGCGCTGATGGAGAAGGTGTTCGTCGACACCACCGACGAGATCGATCCCGCCGATCCGATCTTCAGCCTGAACGAAAGGGTGAAATTTCGCCTGTGCGACGGGCGGATACTCGATTCCGGGAATATCCGTTTCGCGTTGGGGCACGCGAAGAATCCGATTCAGATCGAGGGTCTGAGGGCGAAGTTCGACGATTGTTTCGACCATGCCGGAGTTGCGGAATCTGCCGGAAAAATATTCACGGCCCTGGAGGCGCTTCCCGGCCTCAATGCCGTTCCCGAGAACCTTTTCGAGGGAATACCCGCACCGGCCGGCAACGCACCGCCGCGTATCCCCGACAACTAAATTGCCGGGTTTCGAATGAAAGAAATCAAAAAAATGCTCGACGAATTTGCGACGACGGAGCCCTCCCTGGAACTGCCGCTGGCCGGCCTGACGATCGTTGAGCTCGGCCATAGCGTCGCCGCGCCTTTCGGCGGGCAGATACTGGCCTCGATGGGGGCCACCGTGCTCAAGGTCGAGGCGCCCGAGAAGGGCGACGACGCGCGCTCATGGGGGCCGCCCTTCTGGCACGGCGCCGCCGCCCTGTTCCAGTCGCTCAACCGCGAGAAGTTGACCGCCTGCATCGACCTGAAAGACCCCGAGGAACTTGCCGCGCTGCGTCGCTTCATCCTCGAGCACGCCGATGCCGTCCTGCAGAACATGCGCCCCGGACTGGTCGAGCGGTTCGGGATCGGCGGCGAACTCGTGCAGGAGAAGCCGAGCCTGATCTACTGCAATGTCGGGGCTTTCGGAAATATCGGGCCATTGGCCGGCAGGCCCGGTTACGACCCGCTAATGCAGGCTTTCGGCGGTATCATGAGCATCACCGGCGAGGAGGGCCAGGCGCCGGTGCGCGTCGGCCCGTCGATCATCGACATGGCGACGGGAATGTGGGCGGCCATCGGTATTCTGGCCGCCGTGCGCAAGCGGAACATCGACGGCGAGGGCTGCGTGGTCGATACCTCGCTTTTCGAAACCGCTCTGGCGTGGATGACGGTTCCCTCGGCGCTCTATCTGGCGTCGGGTAAGGTGCCGAAGCGCACCGGCTCGGAAGCCGCGATGCTGGCACCCTACAAGGCCTTCAAGGCCGCGGATGGCTATCTCATCGTCGCCGCCGGCAACGACAATCTGTTCAATCGCCTGACCGGCGCGCTGAACCGTCCGGATCTGGCGTCCGACCCGCGTTTCCGGACGAATTCGGACCGCGTGGCGCACCGCGAGGAGCTCAATGCGCTCATCGGCGACATCATCTCCGGGCGGACGCGGGCGGAATGGATCGAGCGAATCGAGGCGGCGGGCGTGCCCTGCGCGCCGCTGCAGGATACCGCGGAAGTGCTCGGCCATCCCCAGACCAAGGCGTTGGGCATGTTGCAGGAGTCGCCCGACGGCAAGTTCAATATCATGGGTCTGCCGTTGCGGTTCGGCGGGCGGCGGCCGCCTTTCCGCAGGTCCCCGCCGTCACTGGATCAGCACGGGGAACGGTATCGCCAGGTTCTGAACGGAAAGGACGCGTGACATGGCAGGAGAACCGACCACGCTGACGATCGACCGTCCGGAGCCCGGGCTCATGGTCGTCACGCTCAATCGTCCCGAGGTCCGCAATGCGCTGAACACGCGGATGGGCATCGAGCTGCGAGACCTGTTCGTGCCGCTTCGCTTCACGCCGGGCGACATACGCTGCATCGTCATCACGGGAGCGGAAGACAAGGCGTTCTGCGCGGGCGGCGACCTTAAGGAACGCAAGGGCATGACCGACGAGACGTGGCGTCTCCAGCACGCGATCTTCGAGGAAGGCTACTACGCGGTGATGGAGTGTCCGGTGCCGGTGATCGCGGCCGTCAATGGTGCGGCTTATGCCGGCGGCTGCGAACTGGCGCTCTGCTGCGACTTCATCTACGCCGCCGAGAACGCGAACTTCGCGCTGACCGAGGTCAGCCTCGGCATCATGCCCGGCGGCGGCGGCACGCAGAACCTTCCGAGGGCCATCGGACAGCGCCGGGCGATGGAGCTTATCCTCTCGGCGAAGCCGTTCACCGCCGCCCAGGCGCATGACTGGGGCATGGTCAACGAACTCTGCCCGGCCGGGGAACTGATGCCGCGGGTGCTCGAGACCGCCAGGCGCATCTGCTCGAACGCGCCGATTTCGGTGCGTCAGGCGAAAAAGTCCGTCCGCACCGGCATGCAGATGGATATCCAGAGCGCGCTTCACTTCGAGGTGCAGGCCTACGAACGGATGATCACCACCGAGGATCGCCGGGAGGGAATGCTGGCCTTCAATGAGAAGCGCAAGCCGATATACGCCGGTAAATAAGCTGATCGTGGCACTATCCAGATGACGAAGAATATCGACGTGACGCTGCGCGAAGTCGGAATGCGCGACGGGTTGCAGAGCATTTCCACCATCATGCCGACCGAGCAGAAGAAACTATGGTGCACGAGCGAGGCGGCCTGCGGCATGCCGGAGATCGAGGTGTGCTCTTTCGTGCCGCCGAAACTGCTGCCGCAATTCGCCGACGCGACGGAGATCGTCGACCACGCATTGGCGATCCCCGGCCTGTGCGTCAGCGCGCTTATCCCCAATTCGAAGGGGGCGGAGCGCGGCATCGCCGCCGGCGTTCACAAGATGAACTATGCGATGTCGGTCAGCGAGTCGCACAACCAGAACAATGTGCGCCGGTCCTCCGAGGAATCGATGAGCGACCTCGTCCGCATCATCGCCATGGTGAAGGACGTGCCGAAGGACAGGAGGCCGATCCTGTCCGGCGGCCTTGCGACCTCGTTCGGCTGCACCATCGAGGGTCCGGTGAGCGAGAAGAGGGTCCGCGAGTTCGCCCAGCGTCTCGCCCGCGAGGGCGTCGACGAGATCGTCCTCGCCGACACCGTAGGCTACGCGAACCCCGCCGCCATCGGCCGCGTCTTCCGGCAGGTCATCGCCGATGTCGCGCCGATCCCCGTCGCTGCCCATTTCCACGATACGCGGGGCCTCGGCCTCGCCAATGCGGTCGCCGCGCTGGAAGCCGGCGTCAGGGCCTTCGATGCCTCGCTCGGCGGGTTCGGCGGGTGTCCCTACGCACCCGGCGCCACCGGCAATATCGACATGGAAGACCTCGTCTTCATGATGGAGGCCATGGGCCTGCGCACCGGCGTCGACATCGAAGGCCTCATCGCGCTCCGCAGGACCGTGGAGCACGAATTGCCGGGCGTGCCCTTCGCCGGAGCGATCGCGACCGCCGGCCTTCCCAAGAATTTTCACGTCCAGCCTGAATAGGATATCGAGATGCTCACCGCTGCACCCGCCGAAACCCCTTCCGTTCCGCTCGGCGAGGACTATGCCGATATCCGCGAGACCATCCGCGCCATCTGCGAGAATTTCCCCGGTTCCTACTGGCGCGAGAAGGAACGGCTCGAGGAATATCCTGAGGAGTTCGTCCAGGAACTGACCAAGACCGGTTTCCTGGCGGCGCTTATCCCGGAGGAATACGGCGGATCCGGTCTGCCGCTGCGTGCGGCCTGCGTCATCCTCGAGGAGATTCACGCGAGCGGCTGCAATGCCGGCGCCTGCCACGCGCAGATGTACATTATGGGCACGCTGCTCAGGCACGGCAGCGAGGAGCAGAAGCAGCGCTGGCTTCCCGGCATCGCCGACGGGTCGCTGCGCCTGCAGGCGTTCGGCGTCACGGAGCCGACCACGGGCACGGACACCACGCAGCTCAAGACCCGCGCCGTGCGGGACGGCGAACACTACGTGGTTCACGGACAGAAGGTCTGGATCTCGCGGGCGCTGAAATCCGATCTCATGCTGCTGCTGGCGCGCACCACGCCGCCGGATCAGGTGAAGAAGCGCAGCGAAGGCCTCAGCGTGTTCGTTGTCGACATCCGCGATTCGATCGGCAAGGGCATGGAGATCCGCAAGCTCGACGCCGCCATCAACCACCTGACGACGGAGATATTCTTCGACGGTCTGCGCATCCCGGCCGAGAATCTCATCGGTGAGCAGGATCAGGGCTTTCGCTACATTCTCGATGGCATGAACGCGGAACGCATTCTCGTCGCCTCCGAGTGTATCGGCGACTCGCGCTATTTCATTCGCCGGGCCACCGCGTACGCCAATGAGCGGATTGTGTTCGACCGTCCGATTGGCAAGAATCAGGGCGTCCAGTTCCCGATCGCCCGCGCCTACAGCGAATACCGCGCCGCCGATCTGATGAACCGCACGGCCGCGGCACTTTTCGATGCCGGACTTCCCTGCGGCGAGGAGGCCAATCTGGCCAAGATGATGTCGGCCGAAGCCTCGTTCAAAGCCGGCGATACCGCGATGCAGACCTTTGGCGGCTTCAGCTTCTCTCGCGAATACGACATCGAGCGGAAGTGGCGCGAAACCCGCATCATGCAGATCGCGCCGGTCTCAACCAACTTGATCCTGTCGTATATTGCGCAGCATGTGCTGGGCCTGCCACGCTCCTTCTGAACAGGGGGGCAAGTCCGCGGCGAGGCGGCGGGCGGTTCCGCCGCGGAGATATGAGTGATGAACGACGAACGCCTGGAAATCCTGAACGAGCTCGAACGCCGTGTGCTGTGGCTTGCGGCATGGACGATCCACCACGCCAATCACGTGCGCGAGGGCGACGAGGTGAAGGTCGGCGGCCACCAGGCGTCGTCGGCGTCGCTGGCGGCCATCATGACGTCGCTCTACTTCTCGGCGCTCAGGCCGCAGGACCGGGTCGCGGTGAAGCCGCACGCCTCGCCGATCTTCCACGCGATCCAGTATCTCGCCGGCAACCAGACGCGCGAGAAGCTGGAGAACTTCCGCGGCTACAAGGGCGCGCAGAGCTATCCCTCGCGCACCAAGGACGTCGACGACGTCGATTTCTCGACCGGCTCTGTGGGGCTCGGCGTCGCGCAGACGCTGTTTTCCTCGCTGGTGCAGGACTACGTCACCGCGCATGGATGGATGAGGGATCGCCCCGAGGGGCGGATGATCTCGCTCGTCGGCGACGCCGAGATGGACGAGGGAAACATCTACGAGGCGCTGATCGAGGGCTGGAAGCAGGGCCTGCGCAACTGCTGGTGGATCGTCGACTACAACCGCCAGTCGCTGGACGCCGTCGTGCGCGAGGGGCTGTGGGCGAAGTTCGAGCAGATGTTCGCCAATTTCGGCTGGGACGTGGTGATCGTGAAGCACGGCCGGCTGCAGCAGGCGGCCTTCGCCGAGCCGGGCGGG
Source organism: Flavobacteriaceae bacterium (assembly GCA_050186955.1). Taxonomy (GTDB): domain Bacteria; phylum Pseudomonadota; class Alphaproteobacteria; order Rhizobiales; family Tepidamorphaceae; genus JACKJP01. The sequence continues at coordinate 8,113 of JBFWXZ010000022.1, read as the reverse complement.
GCGAGGCTGCGCGACTGGATCGACAACTGCCCCAACCAGCTCTATTCGGCGCTGACCTTCCAGGGAGGGGCCGCCTGGCGCAAGCGGCTGATGGACGAGATCGGCGACCAGGGGGACGTCACCCGCATCATCGAGAAGCGCAGCGACGAGGAACTCGCCGCCCTCATGGGCAATCTCGGCGGGCACGACATCCCGGCGCTGACGGAAGCCTTCGAGCAGGCTTCTCGGCACGACCGGCCGACGCTGTTCATCTGCTATACGATCAAGGGCCACGGGCTGCCGCTGGCCGGCCACAAGGACAATCATGCCGGGCTGATGACGCCGGCGCAGATGGACGGCTTCCGCAAGGCCATGGGCGTGCGCGAGGGGCATGAATGGGAGCCCTGGGAGGGCGCGCGCATCGACGCGAGCAAGCTTCAGGCCTTCGTCGGCAAGGCGTCCTTCTTCGCCAAGGGAACGCGGCGGCTTTCGGCGCCGGTGATCCCGGTGCCGGCGCGGCTCGCGCTTCCCGCCTCGCGCGACAAGGCGATATCGACGCAGATGGGCTTCGGGCAGATCCTCAACGAGGTCGCCCGCGAGGACAGCGAGCTGGCGGCGCGGATCGTCACCACGGCGCCCGACGTCACCGTCTCGACCAATCTCGGGCCGTGGGTGAACCGGCGCGGCCTGTTCGCCCGCGAGAGCCTGGCCGATACCTTCAAGGCGGAGCGCATCCCCTCGACCTATTCGTGGGAGTTCTCGCCGTCGGGCCAGCACATCGAGCTCGGCATCGCGGAATCGAACCTCTTCCTCGTGCTCTCGGCGCTCGGCCTGTCGCATTCGATCAATGGCGAGCGGCTGCTGCCGGTCGGCACCGTCTACGACCCGTTCATCTATCGCGGCGCCGACCAGCTCAACTACGCCTGCTACCAGGACGCCCGCTTCATGCTGGTGGCGACGCCCTCCGGCATCACGCTGGCGCCGGAGGGCGGCGCGCACCAGTCGATTGGGACGCCGCTGGTCGGCATGGCGCAGGATGGGCTGGCGGCCTTCGAGCCGGCCTATCTCGACGAGCTCGCCGTCATCATGCGCTTCGGCTTCGACTACATGCAGCGCGACGGCGAGGGCGACCCCGATGAACGGACCTGGCTGCGCGACCAGACCGGCGGCTCGATCTATCTGAGACTGTCGACGCGGCCGCTGGAGCAGCCGGCGCGCGAGATGGGCGACGAGCTGGAGCGCGGAATCGTCGACGGCGCTTACTGGATGCGCCGTCCCGGACCGAACGCGCAGATCGTCGTCGCCTATACCGGCGCGGTGGCGCCCGAGGCCATAGAGGCGATCGGCCTGATGGGCGAAGACCGCCGCGACATCGGCCTGCTCGCGGTCACCTCGGCCGACCGGCTGAACGCCGGCTGGACGGCGGCGCAGCGGGCGCGCGAGCGCGGTCTCACCCATGCGCGCAGCCATATCGAGCGGCTGCTCGGCGAGTTGCCGCCGCACTGCTCGCTGGTCACCGTCTGTGACAGCCATCCGGCGACTCTCGCCTGGCTCGGCTCGGTCGCGGGCCACCGGACGCGGGCGCTCGGCGTGGAGCATTTCGGGCAGACGGGGACGATCGGCGATCTCTACCGCCACTACGGCATCGACGCCGACGCCATCATGGCCGCGGCCCAGGCCATGGCTCCCGGAAGGCCGCTGCGGCATCTCAAGCTGGCGTGACGGGGCCGGCCATATCGAGGAAAGGGCATGTGACGTGAGCGACGGTGGCGTCTCCCCCGAGGTGATCGTGCCTTCCGGCATGGAACGAATCCACGAGGAACTCGGCTATGCGCCGGCGGTTCGGGTCGGCGATCTCGTCTTCTGCGCCGGCCAGGTCGGCAGGGACGAGGATCTCAAGGTGATCCATGACCCGGAGGCGCAGTTCAGAGCGTGCTGGCGCAATCTGGAGAGGTTGCTGAAGGGGGCGGGTTGCGGTTTCGAGGACGTGGTCGACCTTGTCAGCTACCACGTCAATCTCGGCACCCATTACCCGCTCTTCAAGCAGGTGAAGAACGAGCTTTTCCCGAAGGGCAGGGCGGCGTGGACGGCGATTGGGGTTTCCGAACTGTCGCGACCGGGCCTGCTCGTCGAACTCAAGGCGACGGCGGTCGCCGGAGGCTGACCCCGGCGGGTCCGGACATCATCGATCAAACGGGAGCGAATGCACGAATGCGGAATACGTCGAGGCTCAAATCAATCGCCGCGAGACGGGAAGCGGTGCTGGTTCCGGGCGCTGCCAACGCACTCTTCGCCCGGGTCATCGAGGATTGCGGCTTCGAGGTCGTCTATCTGACCGGTGCGGGTATCGCCAACATGCATCTCGGTGCACCCGATGTCGGGCTGACGACGCTGACCGAAGTCGCCGAGACCCTGGCGGCGGTCTGCGATGCGGTCGCGCTGCCGGTGATCGTCGATGCCGACACCGGCTTCGGCAATGCGGTCAACATGGTGCGCACCGTACGGGTTCTGGAACGCGCCGGCGCCGCCGGCATCCAGATAGAGGATCAGGTGTTCCCGAAGAAGTGCGGGCACTTCCAGGGCAAGGCGGTCATCGCCCAGGACGAGGCGGTGCAGAAGATCAAGGCGGCGGTCGATGCGCGTCATGACGCCGATCTGCAGATCATCGCGCGCACCGACGCTCGTGCCGCGGAGGGCATGGACCGCGCAATCGAACGGGCGCTGGCCTTTGCCGAGGCCGGCGCCGACATCACCTTCGTCGAGGCGCCGGTCAGCGTCGAGGAGCTGGCGCGTATTCCGCGCGACCTCGCGCTTCCGCAGGTGGCCAATATGGTGTTCGGCGGCAAGACCCCGGAACCTGGGCAGAAGGCGCTGGCGGAGATGAAATTCTCGCTGGTGCTCTACGCCAATCTCAGCCTCCAGGCGGCGCTGAAAGCCTCGAGCGAAGCGCTGATGGCGCTGAAGGAGACCGGGTCGAGCGCCAGCTGCGCCGACCGTATCGCCTCCTTCGAAACCCGCCAGCAGGCGGTGCGCAAGGATGCGTGGGACGAACTCGAGAGCCGCTATACCGACAGGAACTGACTGCTCGGGCTCCCCGTTTGGGCCTGCGGGGTCGGCTTACACGTCAACAGAGCGCCCATTGCGTGGGTGAAACGTTTCACTTAAGACAATGGAGCATAAATCTGAATTGCATGGCTTGCCGGAATCCGCACGGTTCCGGCGGCAGCGCGCAAGGGGATTTTCTTTGAAACCGAACGTCTACCAGTATTTCCGCCAGGAGCGCATCTCCTATGGCTTTCCGGTCAACGAGGCCGTCGCCAGGGAGCTCGAAAAGGTCGATCACAACCGCATTTTCGTGATCGCGACCAAATCCCTGAACCGCAAGACCGAGGTCGTCTCGTCGCTCGTCAAGTCGCTCGGCAACCGCTTCTGCGGGCTGTTCGACGAGGTCGAGCCGCATGTGCCGCGGCCGATGGCCGTCAACGCCACGAAGGCGGCGCGCGAGGCGAAGGCCGACATGCTGATCTCGATCGGCGGTGGGTCCGCCGTCGACACCGGCAAGATGATCCAGATATGCCTTGCCGAGGGCATCACCGATCCCGGCGAGCTCGACCGCTTCACCGTGAAGACGGACGATGCGGGGCGCACGGTGGTTCCGGTGATCAAGACGCCGCCGCTGCGCCAGATCGTCGTGCCGACAACGCTCTCGGGCGGCGAGTGGAGCCATACGACCGGCGCCACCGATCCGGTGCGACACAACAAGGATATCTACATCCAGGACGACCTCGCCGCGCCGGCGGTGATCTACGATGCGTCGGCCACGGTATCGACGCCGGAATGGTTGTGGATGTCGAGCGGCATGCGGGCCGTCGACCATGCGATCGGCTCCATCACCACGGCCAATCCGAACCCGTTGACCGACGCGACGACCCCGGCGGGGCTGAAGCGCCTGACCGCCGCGATGCGCGCGGTGAAGGCGAACCCAGATGACCTCGAGGCCCGGCTCAACTGTCAGCTCGGCGTCTGGCTTTCCTCGACCGGCATGATGCGGATGCAGTATGGCGCGAGCCACGGGCTGAGCTGGCACCTGAGCGCCGTCGCCGACGTGCCGCACGGCCACTGCTCCTGCGTGCTGCTTCCCGCGACGCTGCGCTATAACGAGCCGGCGAACAGCGAGCAGCAGAAGATCGTCAGCGAATGTCTCGGCAGTCCGGGCATGCCGGCAGCCGACGCCGTACTGGCCCTGATCAACGAGCTGGAGTTGCCCAGCCGATTGCGCGACGTCGGCATCAAGCGTGAGCATTTCCAGAAGATCGCCGACGATTCCATGCACAATCTTCTCGTGCGCAACAACCCGCGCAAGATCGACAAGCCCGAGCAGGTCCTCGAGATTCTCGAGATGGCCTGGTAGGCCTCAGGCGGCCGCGGCGGCGCAGTTGCGCCCCGCGAGCCGGCCGAAGAAGGCCGCCTTGCCGAGACTCGATCCCGTCATGTAGGTGACGCCGTGGAAACCGCCGGTGATCTCGCCGGCGGCGTAGAGCCGATCGATCGGCCGGTTCATGACGTCGATCACGCGGGCGTTCTCGTCGATCGTCAGGCCGCAATAGGTCGCCAGCACGATGCTCGTCGACGGATAGGCATAGAAGGGCGCGCGATCGATCCGGCGGATCCTGCCGTGATGGTTGGAGAGCCCGTCACGGCCGAAGTCGCGATCGATCCCGCCTTCGACATCGCCGTTGTAGCGCTCGACCGTCGCCTTGAGGGCTTCGGGATCCAGCCCGCATTTCGCCGCCAGTTCCTCCAGCGTGTCCGCCGAGATGAGCTTGCCGGATTCCAGCGCGGGCTTGAAGTCGAACAGCGGAACACCGTCCTCGGACCTGTCCTGGATATCCTGGTCCCAAATCTGGAAGGCGAGCTGGTCCGGCTGCTCGAGGCAGGCGTCGCCGAGCACCTTGTAAGTCAGGGACTCGTCGATGAAGCGCTTGGCGTTCTTGTTCACCATGATCGCGCCGACATAGTAGGCGAGCAGGAGTTCGTGGCGGTCGGGCCCGGTATCTGGATGGGTGCCGAAGGTTCCCTTGACGAAGCCCATGTCGCGCAGGCCCGCGCCGAGCCGCCACGCCATCTTCAGTCCGTCTCCGGTGTTGCCGGCGCCGCCGATACGCAGTGCCTTGGCCTGGTTCGGCGCGAAATTGCGCAGCAGATCCTCGCTGCGCGAGAAGCCGCCGGAGGTCAGGACGACGCCGTTGCGGGCGCCGATGCGCAGCGGCTCGCCGTCCGACATCGCGACGACGCCGACGACGGGCCCGTCTATCCCGTCGCGGATCAGCTCCTTCGCCTGGGTGTCGTAGCGAACCGTGACGCTGCCGGTAGCCTCGGCGGCCTTGCGCAGCGTGTCGATCAGCGTTCGCGTCACGGTGATGTGGCCGCGCGGCACCGACTGCCCGGAGCCGACCTCCAGATCGGTGAACCTGATGCCCAGGCCGCACAGCCAGCGATAGAGATCGAGCTGGCCCTCGACATAGGTGCGGACCAGGCGCTCGTCATTCGCGCCGCCGCCGGCGTCCATAAGATCCTTGAAGATCAGCTCGTTGGTGTCCTCGACGCCGTGCTCCTCCTGCATGTCGGTTCCGGCGAAGGCGAGAAACCCGCCCGAGAGAACGGTGCTGCCGCCGCAATCGGGCTGCTTTTCGAGCAGCAGCACATCGGCTCCGGCCTGAGCCGCGGAAAGGGCGGCGGAACACCCAGCCAGCCCGCCGCCGATCACCACGACATCGGCGGTCGCATCGAAATTCATGTTCGCGATTTTGCTCATCAAGGGCTCCGGCTGGGTCAGGCGGTGAGGAAATCGAGCATATGCGCGGCCTGCTGCCGCCGGTCCTGGTCGGTATGGGGATCGGGAAGGACCCTGGTCACCGCGTCCTGTATCAGCGCCGCCGCCGTTTCCATGAAGTCGTAGAGCTGGTCGGAGGGACAGGCTGCGACGAGCGTGGGGGAGGCGATCTTCGGCAGGCGCTCGCGCTTGGGATAGCGCAGCGCCGCCTGGTAGGACTTGTAGTAGGTGCGCGCCGACTTGAGCACCTCGATCATCTCGCCGTTCACATATTCCGGACTCGGCAGGCCGAGCGGGCGATGGGCGTCGGCCTTGCGGTTCCACCACGGCCAGAAGATGTGGGCATCGCGGACCATGGTCCACGCCGCCATCAGATGGGTTCCCGAGAGGTCGATCGGGATGTCGGGCGCGTGGTTGTTGTCGACGAGGCTGGCGCTCTCCGAAGGGTCGAAGACCGACACGCCCTCCATGACGATGCGCCTCACCCGGTCCGGCCTGGCGATCGCGATCTCGGTGCAGATGGCAGCCCCGGTGTGATAGCCGTAGATATCGAATTCCTCAAAGCCCATCGTGTCGATGACGCGCATGAGGGCGGCGGCCAGATCGCCGATCTCCGGCCTGTCGAGGGCAGACGGCGAGGAATCGCCGTTTCCGAAGGTATCGAAAGCGATGACGCGCCGCTTCCCGGCGAGATGGCGCATCAGCGGAACGAGGCTGTAGGACGAGCCCGGTGAACCGTGAAACATCAGCAGCAGCGGCAGGCCCTCGTCGCCGCAGGCTCGATAATGGCACTGGCCCTCCGCGGCATCGACGAACCCGCGCGTAATCACCCTGTCCACCGCCTCGCTCCCTGCCGGCATCGCCATATTGGGCTTGATACACCTTGATGAAACGGTTCATATCAGGTTGAAGCAAGGCCGTCGACCGGTTCGGGCCGCGAAGGGGCGGCAAATCGACCCTGACGGCACGGGAGGAAAGATGAGCGACATCAGGGCGACGATCAGGCGCGGCTTCGTGAACGTGCCCGCGGGCCAGATGCATTACCGTATGGCGGGCGAGGGCGGCGAGCGCCCCTTCGTCATGCTGCATTCCAATCCGGGGTCGTCGGCGATGCTGCTGCCGCTGATCGAGCGGTTCGGGGCGGTGCGGCGCGTGTTCGCGCCGGATACGCCTGGCTTCGGCGATTCGTCGCGCCCGACGCAGGCGCACCCGGAAATCCCCGACTACGCACGGGAGACCGCGGCGGCGATCGACGCCATGGGCATTGGCGAGTTCGACCTCTACGGGACCCATACGGGCGCCAATATCGCGCTGGAACTCGCCCTGATGTTCCCCGAGCGGGTCAAGCATCTCATCCTCGACGGCATCGCCTTCTATACGCCCGAGGAAAAGGAGGAGCTGCTCGAGCGCTACGCGCCGCATGTGTTGCCCGACCACGAGGGGCACCACCTCATGTGGACATGGCATTTCGTGCGCGACCAGTGGATCTACTGGCCGTGGTTCAAGCGCGACAAGGACCATCGCCGCGATGTCGGCATGCCGGATCCGGTTTTTCTCAACGCCGTGGTGCTGGACGTGCTGAAGAATCTAGGCGCCTTCAATCTCGGCTACGAGGCCTCGTTCCGCTACAGGAAGGAGGACCGGTTGCCGCTTCTCGCGGTGCCGACCCTGATCGTGTCGGCCAGCACCGATCTTTTCTTCGACAGGCTCGAGGAGATCTGCCGCCGCGTTCCGCTCGCCCGCAAGATGGTGGTGGGCGGGGAAAGCGACGGGGATATCGAGAAGGCTTTCGCGGCCTTCGACGGCTTTCTGTCCGAGTAGGAAGCCTAAGAAGCTCAGCCGAGATCGAGGTCGAACTCCACGACCCTGGCGTTCTCGATCCGCCCCGGCTTGTCGTGGCTCGGATAGAGCCAGACCGCGCCGCTGTTCAGCGCCCGCTTGATGGCGGCCTTCTCCTCGCGCCTCGTATTGACGTAGTTGCCGCTGGTGACGGGATCGCCGACAAGCGAGGTCGGCGCGTCGAGCTGCGCCTTCATGTTGTAGATGATGTCGCCGCACAGGCACGCGAGGCCATTTGCGGTGTCGACCATCACCATGAGCGATCCAGGGGTATGACCGCCCGCCAGAACGCAGCGCAGGCCGGGCAGCAGCATCTCGCCGCCGGTCAGCTCCAGTTCGAGAAGCCGCAGGCTGCCGGGCGTGTGCAGCCGGTCGACGATGTGCTTGACGTCCTCGGGCGGATAGCTTGCTCCGGAAAGGCCCGATACGGAGTATTCGAGCTCGCGCCGGTCGAGCACCACT
>JBFWXZ010000021.1:0-26679 GCA_050186955.1 Flavobacteriaceae bacterium | reverse complement strand
CCCTCCGCGTCGACGTCGCCCTCGAAGCCTTCGGCGACGTTGAAGCATCCGGCATATCCCGCCGCCGTCATGGCGGCCGCCGCATTGCGGCTGCGCGCGCCGGAGCGGCACAGGAACAGCAGGGGCGCCGCCGGATCGACGCCCTCCGCCTTGAGCCGGGCGTCGAGCGCCGCGGCGAAACCCGGGTCGGGCGCCATCTGCGGGAAGGCGGCCCATTCGGCGAGCAGCGGCTGGCGTCCCAGCGCGCCGAGGTCGGGAAGGCCGACGAAGGACCATTCCGCGCGGCTGCGCACGTCGACCAGCACCGCGCCGGGGTTGGCGGCCAGCATTTCCCATGCCGCCGCCGGGTCGATATCGCCCGCATAGCCGTTCATGACGTCCCCCGAACAGGCGCTTCGACCAAGACCTCCCCGTCCCGCCGTCGGACGGCGGGCAGCGAAACTCAATCGGCGCTCTTTACTTTAAGACGGCGATCCTGCGCACCCGGGGACAAATGCAACCAATGAAGTCCCCGTATCGAAATCCGAAATCGCCGCCACTTTCATTAACCTTCCCGCGGGCAAAAGGGTGCCCAAGCCGGTAATACCAGCTTTTTTGCTTGGTTGAATTCTTGAAATATTCAAGATCGCTCCTGAACACCTTCAAGATAGCCAAGCGGGCGGGGGGAGGCAACGGCCCCGGCGTGACGATCGCGTGACGGAAGCATGACAGCCGGGCGGGCGCCGCCGAGGGGCCGTCCGAAGGGCCGATCTTAAGCGGTTGATGAGTCGTCAAGAATCCGGGGGACCCCGGACCGCGCCACCGCCGCGAGGGCGCGCCAAAAAAAATTTCGGCGCCGCGCGGGAGTCGGCGCCTGCCGCTTCGGAAGTCGCGAGGTCAGGGGCGGTCGTGACTCTAAGGCATTGATTCCGGCACAGGATTCCTGCGCGTTTCGGGACAGGCCGCGACCGCCGCTAGACCCCCGGCTTTCTGCCTAAATCTTAGTCGGAAAACAAAAAAGCCGGCCCTGGGGCCGGCTTTCGCTGCGATCACGATCGGCTGCGCGTCAGGCGCCGACGGCCTTCACCCTGGCCGACAGCCGCGACACCTTCCGGGCCGCCGTGCGGCTATGGATGATGCCCTTCTGGGCGGCGCGGACGATGATCGGCTCGGCGGCCTTCAGTGCCGCCTCGGCCGCCTCGCGCGAGCCGCTGGCGATGGCTTCCTCGACCTTGCGCACGAAACTGCGCATGCGGGTGCGGCGCGTCTTGTTGACTTCCGTGCGCGCCGCGATCTTGCGGGCCATCTTCTTGGCCGATGCTGTGTTCGGCATTGCCGTAGTGCCTCTTCGGTATGATAGCGCCCGGCCCCTAGGGCCCGGCTGGACAAATGCATAGAGGCGGGCGCAATGCACCCGCCTTCGTTCGGGGGCAGGGTATAGTCGTCTCGCGGCGCAGCGTCAACTCGCGCGAGCGCCCGCATTCGCGGGAAAAACGCGTCAGCGGTTGCGGAAGTTCGGCTTGCGCTTCTCGACGAAGGCGGCCATCCCCTCCTTCTGGTCCTCGGTGGCGAAGAGCGAGTGGAAGACGCGGCGCTCGAAGCGCAGCCCCTCGGCCAGCGTCGTCTCGTAGGAGCGGTTGACCGATTCCTTGGTCATCATCACCGCCGGGCGGGAGAACCCGGCGATCGCCTCGGCGACCTTGATCGCCTCGTCGATGAGATCGCCGGCCGGCACGACGCGGCTGACGAGGCCGGCGCGCTCGGCCTCCCCGGCATCCATCATGCGCCCGGTCAGGCACATCTCCATCGCCTTCGACTTGCCGACGACGCGGGTCAGACGCTGGGTGCCGCCGGCGCCGGGCATGACGCCGAGCTGGATTTCCGGCTGGCCGAACTTCGCGGTGTCGGCGGCGAGGATGAAGTCGCACATCATGGCGAGCTCGCAGCCGCCGCCGAGCGCGTAGCCGGCGACCGCGGCGATCAGCGGCTTGCGGTTGCGCGCGACGCGGTCCCAGGAGGTGATGAAGTCGCCGAGATAGGCCTCGACATAGGTGAGATCCTGCATCTCCTTGATGTCGGCGCCGGCGGCGAAGGCCTTCTCCGAGCCGGTGAGGACGATGCAGCCGATCGCCTCGTCCTCCTCGAAGCCGTCGAGGGCCTCGCAGAGCTCGGCGATGAGCGCGGAATTGAGGGCGTTGAGCGCCTTCGGGCGGTTCAGGGTGATCAGCGCGACATGGCCGCGCGTTTCGACGGTGATGTTCTCGAATGCCATGATGGGGAGGTTTCCTCGTCGCTGGTGCTTTTCGGCTCAACGCTGGCAGCGCGGACAGAAATAGGTCGCGCGGCCCGACTGGACAATCCGCCGCACGGCGCCGGCGCAGCCCGGCGTCGGGCAGGGAACGCCCTCGCGATCATATACGCGGAAGACATGCTGGAAATAGCCGAGCGAGCCGTCGGCGCGCACATAGTCGCGCAGCGACGAGCCGCCGGCCTCGATGGCGTCGGCGATGGTCGCGCGGATCTCGCGGGCGAGCGTCTCGGCGCGCGCCGCAGAAACCGGCCCGCGGCGGGCGAGGCTCGCCGCCTCGCGGCGCGGCGACAGGCCGGCGCGGTGCAGCGCCTCGCTGACATAGATGTTGCCGAGGCCGGCGACGACCTGCTGGTCGAGCAGCGCCGCCTTGAGCGGGGCACGGCGGCCGGCGAGCCTCTCGGCGAGCACCGGGCCGCTCAGCGCGTTGCCCGTCGGCTCCGGGCCGAGGTCCATCAGCATCGGGTGGGTCTGAAGCGCGTCGGGACCGGCCAGCAGCATGAAGCCGAAACGGCGCGGGTCGTTGTAGACGATGGCGGTGCCGTCGCCGAGGACGATGCGGACGTGATCGTGGGCGGCGGCGCGCGAGCGCTCGTAGTGGAAGTCGCCGGGGAGAGCGGCCTCGCCGTCGCGCTCGATGCGGAAGGAGCCGCTCATCCCGAGATGGGCGATCAGCACCGTGCCGTCGTCGAGCGAGACCAGCAGATATTTGGCGCGGCGGCCGAGCGACACGATGTCGCGGCCCTGGAGGCGGGCGGCGAAATCGCGATCGAAGGGAAAGCGCAGATCGGGCCGCGCCAGCGCGACCTTGTCGATGCGGCGGCCCTCCATCGCCGGGGCGAGGCCGCGGCGGACGGTTTCGACTTCGGGGAGTTCGGGCATCGCGGGGACCGATCCGGCACGGTTACCAAACGGGGCCGCGACGATAGCGCCGCGCACGGGCCTGCGCTATGGTCCGCCACCATGAAATCGCACGACACCGAACAGGCGGATGGCGGACGCGCGGCGGCGGACGCCGGGCAGCGCGGGCATTTCGGATTCGCCGACATTCCGCTGACCGAGAAGCAGGGCCTCGTCGACGGCGTCTTCGCCCGCGTGGCGGGGCGCTACGACCTGATGAACGACGTCATGTCGGGCGGCCTGCACCGGCTCTGGAAGGACGCGCTGATCGACCGGCTGAGCCCGCCCAAGGCGCGCGAGGACTACCGGCTGATCGACGTCGCCGGCGGCACCGGCGACATCGCGCTGCGCTTCCTCCAGGCGACGCGGGCCGGCTCGGTGGTGCTCTGCGACATCAACCCGGCGATGGTCGAGGAAGGCCGCCGGCGCTTCGAGACCCTGCCCTTCGGCGAGCGGATCGGCTTCTCCATCGGCAACGCCGAGGCGCTGCCCTTCCCCGACGCGCATTTCGACGCCTACACCATCGCCTTCGGGATCCGGAACGTGCCGCGGCTCGATGCCGCGCTGACCGAGGCCTACCGGGTGCTGAAGCCCGGCGGGCGCTTCCTGTGCCTGGAGTTCAGCCGGGTCGACGTGCCGGGCTTCGACCGCCTCTACGACGCCTATTCCTTCAACGTCATCCCGCGGCTCGGGCAGATGGTCGCCGGGGACGGCGAATCCTACCGCTACCTCGTGGAATCGATCCGCCGCTTCCCCGACCAGCGCGCCTTCGCGCGAAAGATCGCCGCCGCCGGCTTCCAGCGCGTCGACTACCGCAACCTCACCGGCGGCATCGCCGCGATCCATTCCGGCTGGCGGGTCTGAGCCGCGTGGCGGGACCGGGGGCGTATCTGAGATTGCTGCGCGCCGGCTGGTCGCTGACCCGCGCCGGCCTGTTCGGCCTGCTCGAGGACGCGGCCCCCGGCGACACGCCGCTGGTGGCCAGGGTCCTGAAGCGCCTCGGACCGCGCGGCGGAAAGCGCGCGCGGGGCCCGGCGCTGCGCAGCGCGCTGGTCAGGCTCGGGCCGTCATGGGTCAAGCTCGGCCAGTTCCTCGGCACGCGCGGCGACGTCGTCGGCCCGGAGGTCGCCGACGCGCTGTCGCAGCTCAAGGACGAGATGGCGCCGTTCCCCATCGAGGAAGCGCGGCGCACCATCGAGGCCTCGACCGGCCAGCCCGCCGACGCGATCTTCGACAAGCTGTCGGCGCCGGTCGCCGCCGCCTCCATCGCCCAGGTCCATCGCGGCGTCCTCAGGGACGGGCGCACGGTCGCGGTGAAGGTGCTCAGACCCGGCATCCGCCGCCGCTTCCGGCAGGACATCGACAGCTATTACGCGGCGGCGCGGCGGATCGAGGCATGGTCGCCGGAGGCGCGCCGGCTGCGGCCGGTCGCCGTGGTCGAGACGCTCGAGCGCTCGATGATGCTGGAGACGGATTTCCGCATCGAGGCGGCCGCCATGTCGGAGATGGCCGAGAACACCGCCGACGATGCCGGATTCCGCGTGCCGACGCCGGACTGGGCGCTGACCGGACGCGACCTGCTGGTCAGCGAATGGGTCGACGGCATCAAGCTGTCCGACCTCGCCGGCCTCGACGCCGCCGGGCTCGACCGCAAGGCGCTCGCCGCCGGCGTCGTCCAGCATTTCCTGCGCCACGCGATCCGCGACGGGCTGTTCCACGCCGACATGCACGAGGGCAATCTGTTCGCCGACCGCGGCGGCGACATCGTCGCGGTGGATTTCGGCATCATGGGGCGCATCGGCCCGGCCGAGCAGCGCTTCCTGGCGGAGATCCTCTACGGCTTCATCCGCCGCGACTACCGGCGCATCGCCGAGGTGCACTTCGAGGCCGGCTACGTGCCGCGCAACCACGGCGTGCAGGATTTCGCGCAGGCGCTGCGCGCCATCGGCGAGCCGATCCACGGCGTCAACGCCCGCGACATCTCGATGGCGAAGCTGCTCGGGCTGCTGTTCGAGATCACCGACCTGTTCGACATGCAGACTCGCACCGAGCTGGTGCTGCTGCAGAAGACTATGGTGGTGGTCGAGGGGGTGGCGCGCCGGCTCGATCCCGATTTCGACATGTGGCGGACCGCCGAGCCCATCGTGAAGGACTGGATCGCCCGCAATCTCGGCCCCGCCGGCCGGCTCGGCAAGGCGGCGGAGGGGGCCGGCGAGATCGGCCGCTTCCTCGGCCATGTCCCCGGCCTGCTGACCCGCGCCGAGACGCTCGCCGCCGCCGTCTCGCAGGCCGCCGAATCCGGCTTCCGGCTCGACGGCGAGACGGTGCGCGCCATCGGCCGCAGCGAGGCGCGGCACGCGCGCTCGGGGCGCATCGCGCTGTGGGTCATCGCGGCGCTGCTGGCGATCATCGCCTTCGGCTGAATGCTACGCCGGATGCTGCGTCTGGGCGACACCGAAAAGGCGCTGCTGGCCGGGGAAGGCGGCGAGGGCCCGGCCTTCGCCATGCGCATCCTCGAGGCCTTCGGCCGGGCGGCGGGGGCGGCGCGCTTCATCGAAATCTCCCGCGCGCATGTCGACGGCTGCCTCTATCACGGGCAGGCGAGCCTCGATTTCGTCGAGCGCTTCGTCGCCGGCGGAACGCGGGTCGCGGTGCCGACGACGCTGAATGTCGGCTCGGTCGACCTGATCCACCCGGAACTCTTCGACGGGCCGGCGCATGTCGGCGCCGCCGGCAAGCGGCTGATGGAGGCGCATCTGGAGCTCGGCTGCACGCCGAGCTTCACCTGCGCCCCTTACCAGACGCTGTTCCGCCCGGCCTTCGGCGAGCATGTCGCCTGGGCGGAATCCAACGCCATCGTCTTCGCCAATTCGGTGATCGGGGCGCGGACGGCGCGCTACGGCGATTTCGTCGATCTGTGCGCGGCGGTCACCGGCCTGGTGCCGGAGACCGGGCTGCATATCACCGCCAACCGGCGCGGCACGGTGCTGATCCGCCTCCGCCCCGGCGCCTCACGGGACACGGGAACGCTCAGCGTCGCCGCCGGGCTGATCGCCGGGAAGATCGCCGGCAGCGGCGTGCCGGTGATCGAGGGGCTTCCTGCCGACACCGGCGAGGACGACCTCAAGGCGCTCGGCGCGGCCGCCGCGACGACCGGCGGCATCGGCATGTTCCACGCCGTCGGCCTGACCCCGGAGGCGCCCGATCTCGACCACGCCTTCCAGGGCCGCCCGCCGCGGCGCACGGTCGAGATCGGCGAAAGCGAGATCGTGCAAGCGCTCGCGGCGCTGGCGAGCGTGCCCGACGGCGCGCCGATCTCGGCGGTGGCGCTGGGGACGCCGCACTTCTCGTTGAGCGAGTTCGCGGCGCTGAACATGCTTTTGAACAAGTTCACGGGCGCGGTGCCGATCTACGTCAACACCTCCCGGGAGACGCTGGCCGCCCTCAGGGCTGAAAACAAAGACGAATTCCTGGCAAGCGCCGGCGTCGTCCTGGTCACCGACACCTGTACATATGTGACGGCGGTGATGCGCGGCGTCAGCGGGGCGGTCATGACCAATTCCGGCAAGTGGGCGCATTACGCGCCGGCCAATATCGGCTGCGACGTCGCCTTCGGCTCGCTCGCCGACTGCGTCGCTTCCGCCGCCGCCGGGCGCGTCGTCAGGAGCCGCCGGTGATCGCCGGGCGGGCCCTTGTTTCCGGCCGCTGCGAGGCGCCGCTGATCGTGCTTTCCGCACCCTTAAGCTTCTGGGGCGGGGTCGACGCGGCGAGCGGACGCATCGTCGAGGCCGCGCATCCCGAGCGCGGCGCCTCGCTCGCCGGCATGGTGGTGGCGCTGCCGGCGGCGAAGGGATCGTCGTCGTCGGGCTCGGTGATCGCCGAGATGCTGCGGGCGGGCTGCGGCCCGGCGGGCATGATCATCGGCGAGGCCGACGCGATCCTCGCCGCCGGCGTCATCACCGCCCGCATGCTCTACGGGATCGACTGCCCGCTGGCGGTCGCGCCACTGGACGGGCTCGAAGGCGCGGCCTTCGCGGCGATCCATGCCGGCGAGGAGCGGGCGGAAATATGGATCGGCCGAAAGCCGGGCTAGGGTCGCGGCGCGTTCCGGCTTATGGTCGGCGCCGGAAATTCGGGGATCGACACGAAACCATGACCAAAGCGGCCGAAAAGCCCCTCTCGGGACGGCGGATCCTGCTGATCATCGGCGGCGGCATCGCCGCCTACAAGTCGCTCGACCTGGTCCGCCGGCTGCGCGAGCGCGGCGCGACGGTCAGGGTGGTGATGACGGCGGCGGCGCAGCATTTCATCACCACGCTGTCGGTCGGCGCGATCGCCGGCGAACAGCCGCTGACCGACCTCTTCGATCCCAGCGACGAGCACGATGTCGGCCATATCAGGCTGGCGCGCGAGGCCGAGCTGATCGTCGTCGCGCCGGCGACCGCCAATCTGATGGCGCGGATGTCCACCGGCCAGGCCGACGATCTGGCGACCGCGGTGCTGCTGGCGACGCGGGCGCCGGTGCTGCTGGCGCCGGCGATGAACCCGCAGATGTGGGCGCACCGCGCGACGCAGCGCAACATCGCCGACATCGCCCGCGACAACGTCCACGTCATCGGCCCCAACCGCGGCGAGATGGCCGAGAGCGGGGAAGCCGGCGCCGGCCGCATGGCCGAGCCGGTCGAGATCGCCGAGAAGGCCGTCGCGATCCTCGCCGGCGGGCTGCCGCTTTCCGGCCGCCGGGTGCTCATCACCTCGGGGCCGACGCACGAGCCCATCGACCCGGTGCGCTACATCGCCAACCGCTCGTCGGGCAAGCAGGGCCACGCCATCGCGGCCGCCGCCGCCCGGGCCGGCGCGCAGGTGACGCTGGTATCGGGACCGGTGGCGCTCGCCGATCCGGCAGGCGTCAGAACCATCCATGTCGAGACGGCGCGCGAGATGCTGGCGGCGGTGGAGAAGGCGCTGCCCGCCGACGTCGCGATCTTCGCCGCCGCCGTCGCCGACTGGCGGCCGCAATCCGAGGCCGCGCAGAAGACCAAGAAGGGCAAGGACGGGCCTCCGGCGCTGCATCTGGTGGAGAATCCCGACATCCTGGCGACGGTCTCCGGCCTGAGGCAAAGCCGCCCGCCCCTCGTCATCGGCTTCGCCGCCGAGACCGAGAAGCTCGCCGAGCACGCCCGCGCCAAGCTGAAGCGCAAGGGCTGCGACTGGATAGTCGCCAACGATGTGTCGGCGGCCGGGACATCGGCCGGCAGCGTGATGGGCGGCGACCTCAACCGCGTGACGCTGTTTTCCGCCGACGGCGCCGCCGAGGAGTGGCCGGAGCTCGACAAGCAGGCGGTCGCCGAAAGGCTGGTCGAGCGGATCTCGGAGAGCCTGCGATGAGCGCGCCGGCAAGCGGCGATATCGCCATCCTGCGGCTCACCAACGGGGCCGGCCTGCCGCTTCCCGCCTATGCCAGCGCCGGCGCGGCGGGGCTCGACCTGTCTGCGGCGGTGGACGCGCCGGTGGTCATCGCGCCCGGCGAGCGGGCCCTCGTCCCCACCGGCTTCGCCATCGCGCTGCCGGAAGGGCTGGAGGCGCAGGTGAGGCCGCGCTCGGGACTGGCGGTGAAACACGGCGTCACCGTGCTCAACGCGCCCGGCACCATCGACAGCGACTATCGCGGCGAGATCGGCGTCGCGCTGATCAATCTCGGACGGGAGAACTTCACCGTCGAGCGCGGCATGCGCATCGCCCAGATGGTGATCGCGCCGGCCCCGCGCTACCGCCTCGTCGAGACGCGGGCGCTGGAGGAGACGATGCGCGGCGAGGGCGGTTTCGGATCGACCGGCACCGCGTGAAAATCATTCCTCGATACCTACCCGGCAAAGGCCAGAACGCAAAATCGTTCTTCCGAACCGTCTGTAACGGGAATGATTTTGCATTACAGCCCCGCCGCGACGACGCGGCCGGCTCTCGCCCGGCGGCCCGCCAGCCCCTATATTTGCCGCGGAGCAACCGAAACGCCGGAAAGCACAAGGAGAATACGCCATGAGCAAGAAGCCCGGCCGCGGCCGCGTCTACGATTCGATCACCGACACGATCGGCGATACCCCGCTCGTCCGCCTCAACCGCATCGCCGAGGAGAAGGGCGTCGGCGCGAACCTGCTCGCCAAGCTCGAATTCTTCAACCCGATCGCCAGCGTCAAGGACCGTATCGGCGTCGCCATGATCGACGCGCTGGAGAAGGAAGGGAAGATCGACAAGGACACCGTCCTCATCGAGCCGACCTCCGGCAATACCGGCATCGCGCTGGCCTTCGTCGCCGCGGCGCGCGGCTACCGGCTCATCCTCGTCATGCCCGAGACGATGTCGATCGAGCGGCGCAAGATGCTGCGGCTGCTCGGCGCCGAGCTGGTGCTGACGGAAGGCGCGAAGGGCATGAAGGGCGCGATCGCCAAGGCCGAAGAGCTGATCGCGGAGACGCCCAATTCGGTCATGCCGCAGCAGTTCAAGCATCCCGCCAACCCGGAGATCCACCGCAAGACCACGGCGGAGGAGATCTGGAACGACACCGGCGGTGAGGTCGACTATTTCGTCTCCGGCATCGGCACCGGCGGCACCATCACCGGCGTCGGCCAGGTGCTGAAGCCGCGCAAGCCGTCGCTGAAGGTCGTCGCCATCGAGCCGGAGGCCAGCCCGGTGCTGTCGGGCGGCGAGCCCGGCCCGCACAAGATCCAGGGCATCGGCGCCGGCTTCGTGCCCGACATCCTCGACCGCGACGTGATCGACGAGGTGATGACGGTGAGCAACGAGGAGGCGTTCGAATATGCCCGCCTCGCCGCGTCGCTCGAAGGCATCCCGGTCGGCATCTCGTCGGGCGCGGCGATCGCCACCGCCGTCAAGATCGGCCAGCGTCCGGAAGCCAAGGGCAAGAACATCGTGCTGATCATTCCCTCCTTCGCCGAGCGCTACCTGTCGACGGCGCTGTTCGAGGGGCTCGAATAGCCGTCTCGACAGGAGCCGAGCATTGCTTCACGGTTCCGGGGGCGGCGAGATCGCGCCGCCCCCGGAATCCATGAGGCGATGAGCGGTTTTTCGGACGAGGAACTGGAACGCTACGCGCGCCACCTGGTGCTGCCGGAGATCGGCGGGCCGGGACAGCAGAAGCTGAAGCGCGCGCGCATGCTGATGATCGGCGCCGGCGGCCTGGGCGCACCCGCCCTGCAATATCTCGCCGCCGCCGGCGTCGGCACGCTCGGCATCGTCGACGACGACAGGGTCGGCCTCTCCAACCTGCAGCGGCAGGTCATCCACTCGACGGCGCGCATCGGCGCGGCCAAGGTCGACAGCGCGGCCGCCGCGATCCACGACATCAACCCGCATGTGGCGGTCGAGACGCATGATGTGCGGCTCGACGCGCAAAACGCCATCGAGACGGTCTCGGGCTACGACCTCGTGATCGACGGCAGCGACAATTTCGCGACCCGCTATCTGGTCTCCGACGCCTGCTTCTTCGCCGGCCGGCCGCTGGTCACGGCGGCGGTCGGGCGCTTCGACGGCTCGGTGACGACGCTGGCGCCGCATCTCGACGACGCCGACGGCGCGCCCAACCCGACCTATCGCTGCCTGTTCCCGGCGCCGCCCGAGGCCGGCGTCGTGCCGAGCTGCGCGGAAGCCGGTATCCTCGGCGTGGTGCCGGGCATCGTCGGCACCATCCAGGCGCTGGAGGCGATCAAGCTGGCGACCGGGATCGGTGAGCCGCTGATCGGCCGCCTGCTGCTCTTCGACGCGATGACGACGCGCTTCGAGACCTTCTCCTACCGGCGCGATCCGGCGAACCCGCTGAACGGCGACAGGGCGCGCTATAGCGACCTCTCGCACCACGCGGCCTGACGGGGCCGCGAACAGCCCATCCTTCGAGACGGCTCTGCGAGCCTCCTCAGGATGAGGCGGGAATTGCCGCATCCCCGACAGATCCGATGGCCGCGCTCGCTTCGCGACCAGCGGAATGGATCACCGGGTCAAGCCCGGTGATGACGACAGCGACTGGAACGAGGCTTCAGCCCCACACCGTCATTGCCGGACCTGATCCGGCAATCCATGCCGTAAACGTCTCGGCAGACCGGGCGAGCCCCGAGTCAGAGCATCGAGGGAAGGACGCGGTCCGGCGGGCGGTGGCCGTCGGCGAAGGTCTTGATGTTGATGATGACCTTCTCGCCCATGTCGATGCGGCCCTCGATGGTCGCCGAGCCCATATGCGGCAGGGTCAGGACGCGCGGGGAATTGGCGAGCTTGGGATTGACGGCCGGCTCGTGCTCGAAGACGTCGAGGCCGGCGCCGGCCAGCTCGCCGGTCTCGATCATGCGCGCCAGCGCATTCTCGTCGATCACCTCGCCGCGCGCGGTGTTGACAACATAGGCCTCGGGCCGAAGCAGCTTCAGCCGACGGGCCGACAGCAGGTGATAGGTCGCCGGCGTGTGCGGGCAGTGCACCGAGACGACGTCCATGCGGGCCAGCATCTGGTCGAGGCTGTCCCAGTAGGTCGCCTCCAGCTCGTCCTCGACCGCCGAGGAGAGGCGGCGGCGGTTGTGATAGTGGATCTGCATGCCGAAGGCCTTGGCGCGGCGCGCCACCGCCTGGCCGATGCGGCCCATGCCGATGATGCCGAGCCGCTTGCCGTTGATGCGGTGGCCGAGCATCCAGGTCGGCGACCAGCCCTTCCACTCGCCCATCGCCTGGATGCCGTCGGCGAGCCGGCGGGGAACGGCGAGGATCAGCGCCATGGTCATGTCGGCGGTGTCCTCGGTGAGGACGCCCGGCGTGTTGGTCACGGTGATGCCGCGCTGGGTGGCGGAGCCGACATCGATATTGTCGACGCCGTTGCCGTAATTGGCGATCAGCTTCAGCTTCGGCCCGGCCTGGGCGAGAACGGCGGAATCGATGCGGTCGGTCACCGTCGGCACGAGGATGTCGGCGGTCTTCACCGCCTCGATCAGCGCCGCCTGGTCGAGCGGCTGGTCGTCGATGTTGAGGCGCGCGTCGAAGAGTTCCCGCATGCGCGTCTCGACGACGTCGGGGAGCTTGCGGGTGACAATGACGAGCGGTCTAACCTTGGGCATCGCGACGCTTCCGGGCCAGCTTCAATTCATGTTAACCGGTAGACCGGCAGAATGGGAACGCGTTCATGCCGGTTTGGGCGGCCCCTCATAACAGAAGGCGGGGCAAACACAAAGCGGCCGGGTACCGCCATGGGGGTGGCGGAAGAGTTGCGGGACCGACGGGGTAAAATGAAGTCGACCAAGCGTATCGTCACCATGGCGGGGGCAGCCTGCTGCTGCGTGGCCGTCGCCGCTTTCAGCCTCTGGCCGGCGCCGGCGCCGGCGACTTCCGAAACCGCCGCCGATCCGGTGAAGACGGCGAGCATCAGGCCGATCCAGCGCGGCCCGAGCGGACTGCCGCTGCCGCGCTTCGTCAGCCTCAAATCCGACCGCATCAATGTCCGCTCCGGCCCCGGCCAGGACTATCCCGTCAGCTGGATCTTCACCCGCGCCGGGCTGCCGGTCGAGATCGTCGCCGAGTTCGACAACTGGCGGCGCATCCGCGATTCCGAGGGCGCCGAGGGCTGGGTCTATCATTCGCTGCTGAGCGGACGTCGTACCGCGCTGGTGACGCCGTGGGAGAAGGAGGGCGAGCCGAAGGCGCTGCATGCCGCGGCGGCGGATTCCTCGCGGCTGGTGGCGCGGCTCGCCTCGACGCTGCTGCTGGACGTGCACGAGTGCAACGGCGCCTGGTGCTATGTCACCACCCACGGCCATAACGGCTACATCGCCCAGAGCGACGTCTGGGGCGTCTATCCCGGCGAACTGTTCGAGGAATAGATCAGCGGCGGCCGCGGTCGGCCGGGCGCAGCCTCACCACCACGTCGACATGGGTGATCTCCATGCCCTCGGGGGGCGCGGGCAGGCCCTCGACGCGGATGCCGTCGGCGGGAATGTCGACCAACCGGTTCTCGCGCTCGATGAAATAGTGGTGGTGGTCGCTGACATTGGTGTCGAAATAGGATTTCGACCCGTTCACCGCGACCTCGCGGAGCAGGCCGGCGCCGGTGAACTGATGCAGCGTGTTGTAGACGGTCGCCAGCGAGACCGGGATGCCGGAGCGCACGGCTTCCTCGTGCAGCGTCTCGGCGGTGACGTGGCGGTCCCAGCCGTCGAGCAGCAGCTCGCCGAGCGCGATGCGCTGCCGCGTCGGACGCAGGCCCGCGCAGCGCAGCCTCTTCTCAACAATATCCCTGACGGCCTGGTTCATCGATGGTCCGGTCGGCTCTTCCCGTGTCGCTCGCCGCGCGGGCTCACCCGGCGCGGTCGACACATCATCATGTAGTCATTGGCGCGGCGAGCGCCACCCTAGAGCGCATTTCGCGCTTTTCCGCACGTTTAATGACACAATTCGCGCCGTGAATCAAAGGCATGCTGCGGAATGCGGCCGGCTGCCGCCGAACGGCTTCCGGCCCGCCATCCGCTGTGTTAGGAACCCTGTTTCGGCAGGACTTCCGTCCGCCGCCAGCCCCAGGGGAGCGAAACGACGAATGACGGAACGCCGCTCGCGATACGACTACGAGGACCTGCTGACCTGCGGACGCGGGGAGATGTTCGGGCCGGGCAACGCGCAGCTCCCGCTGCCGCCGATGCTGATGTTCGACCGCATCACGCGTATCCGCGAGGAAGGCGGAGAGAACGGCAAGGGAGACATCCGCGCCGAACTCGACGTCAGGCCGGACCTCTGGTTCTTCGCCTGCCATTTCAAGGGCGATCCCGTCATGCCGGGCTGCCTCGGACTCGACGCGCTGTGGCAGCTCCTCGGATTCTTCCTCGGCTGGGTCGGCCAGCCCGGGCGCGGCCGGGCGCTCGCCACCGGCGAGGTCAAGTTCACCGGCATGGTGCTGCCGACGGTCAAGCTGGTCGAATACGGCGTCGACCTGAAGCGGGTCATCAAGCGCAAGCTGACGCTGGGGATCGGCGACGGCTGGGTGAAGGCCGACGGCGAGCTGATCTTCACCGCCCAGGATCTGCGCGTCGGCCTGTTCACCAGCGACGCCCCCGCCGCGGGCTGACAACGGCACATGCGCGCCCAACCCCGCAAGCCCACTCCAGGAGGCATCAGCCAATGAGACGCGTCGTCGTCACCGGCATGGGGATCGTGTCCTCGATCGGCAACAACGCCCAGGAAGTCCTGACCTCGCTGCACCAGGCGAAATCCGGGATCTCGCACGCCGCCAAATACACCGAGCTCGGCTTCCGCTGCCAGGTTCACGGCGCGCCGGACCTCGACGCCGCATCTGTGGTCGACCGCAGGGCGATGCGCTTCCACGGCGGCGGCACCGCGTGGAACCACGTGGCGATGGACCAGGCGATCGCCGATTCCGGGCTCGAGGAGAGCGACGTCGTCAATCCGCGCACCGGCATCATCATGGGTTCCGGCGGCCCCTCCACCCGGGCGGTGGTCGAGGCGGCCGACATCACCCGCGAGAAGGGTCCCAAGCGCGTCGGTCCCTTCGCGGTCCCCAAATGCATGTCTTCGACGGCCTCGGCGACGCTCGCCACCTGGTTCAAGATCAAGGGACTCAACTATTCGATCTCCTCGGCCTGCTCGACCTCGGCGCACTGCATCGGCAACGCCTCGGAGCTGATCCGGTGGGGCAAGCAGGACGTGATGTTCGCGGGCGGCTGCGAGGAGCTCGACTGGACGCTGTCGGTGCTCTTCGACGCCATGGGCGCGATGTCGAGCGGCTTCAACGACACGCCGGAGCGCGCCTCGCGCGCCTACGACAAGAACCGCGACGGCTTCGTCATCGCCGGCGGCGCCGGGGTGCTGGTGCTGGAGGAACTCGAGCACGCCAAGGCGCGCGGCGCCAAGATCTACGGCGAGATCGTCGGCTACGCCGCCAACAGCGACGGCCACGACATGGTGGCGCCGTCGGGCGAGGGCGCGGTGCGTTGCATGCAGATGGCGCTGGAGACGGTCGGCAACCCGATCGACTACATCAACCCGCACGGCACGTCGACGCAGGTCGGCGACGTGATCGAGATCCAGGCGATCCGCGAGGTCTTCGGCGACAAGTGCCCGGCGATCTCGTCGACCAAGTCGCTGACCGGCCATTCGCTCGGCGCGACCGGTGTGCAGGAGGCGATCTACTCGCTGCTGATGATGCAGAACGGCTTCGTCTGCGAGAGCGCCAATATCGAGGAAATCGACCCCGAGGTCGCGGACATGCCGATCGCCCGCCAGCGCATCGACAACGCCCGTATCGACACGGTGCTGTCGAACAGTTTCGGCTTCGGCGGCACGAACGCGACGCTCGTGTTCAGCCGCTATAATGGCTGAGCGTCAGGGAGGATCGTTCACGACCATGTCGGAAGCGTTGATGAAGGGGCGGCGCGGCCTGATCTTCGGCGTCGCCAACAATCACTCGATCGCCTGGGGGATCGCCAAGACGCTCGCCGAGCACGGGGCCGAGCTCGCCTTCACCTTTCAGGGCGACGCCATCGGCAAGCGCGTGCGTCCGCTGGCCGAATCGCTGAAGTCCGATCTCGTCTTCCCCTGCGACGTGGAGGACGTCTCGAGCGTCGACGCGGTGTTCGCCGAGCTGGCGAAGAGCTGGGATTCGATCGATTTCGTGGTGCACGCGGTGGCTTTCTCGGACCGCAACGAGCTGCGCGGGCGCTACGCCGACACGACGCGCGAGAACTTCGTGCGCACGATGATCATCTCGTGCTTCTCCTTCACCGAGATCGCCAAGCGGGCGGCGGCGATGATGCGGCCGGGCGGCTCGATGATCACCCTGACCTATGCCGGCTCGACGCGGGTGGTGCCGAACTACAACGTGATGGGCGTCGCCAAAGCGGCGCTCGAGGCCAGCATGCAGTATCTGGCCGCCGATTTCGGGCCCGAGGGCATCCGCGTCAACGCCATCTCGGCGGGCCCGGTGCGCACGCTCGCCGGCGCCGGCATCACCGACGCGCGGGCGATGTACAATTTCCACGCCGCGCACGCGCCGCTCGGACGGGCGACGACCATCGAGGAGGTCGGCGGGGCGGCGCTCTACCTGCTGTCGCCGCTGTCGGCCGGGGTGACCGGCGAAATCCACTTCGTGGACAGCGGCTACCACATCATCTCGATGCCGAGGCCCTCGGCGATGCCGAACGGCAGCGAGGAATAATTCCCAGGATCGATGAACGCCGAAACCGGCGCGGAATGAAAAAGGCCCCGGAAATTCCGGGGCCTTTCGCGTATTCGGGATGCGGCTCGGGGATCAGGCGGCGTCGCCGGCCTTGATCTCCTCGCCGGTCTCCTGGTCGACGACCTTCATCGACAGGCGAACCTTGCCGCGCTCGTCGAAGCCGAGCAGCTTCACCCAGACCTCGTCGCCTTCCTTGATCACGTCGGTGGTCTTCTCGACCCGCTTGTCGGCGAGCTGCGAGATGTGGACGAGACCGTCCTTGGCGCCGAAGAAGTTCACGAAGGCGCCGAAATCGACGGTCTTCACGACCTTGCCCTTATAGACCTGGCCGACCTCGGGCTCGGCGACGATGGAATGGATCCAGTCGTACGCCGCCTTGATCGACTTGGCGTCGGCGGAGGCGATCTTGATCGTGCCGTCGTCCTCGACATTCACCTTGGCGCCGGTCTTCTCGACGATCTCGCGGATCACCTTGCCGCCGGAGCCGATGACTTCGCGGATCTTGTCGACCGGGATCTTCATCGTCTCGATGCGCGGGGCGAACTCGCCGACCTCGTCGCGGGCCTCGCCGAGCGCCTTGCCCATCTCGCCGAGGATGTGGGCGCGGCCGTCCTTGGCCTGGGCCAGCGCGACCTTCATGATCTCCTCGGTGATGCCGGCGATCTTGATGTCCATCTGCAGCGAGGTGACGCCCTCGGAGGTGCCGGCGACCTTGAAGTCCATGTCGCCGAGATGGTCCTCGTCACCGAGGATGTCGGAGAGGACGGCGAACTTCTCGCCCTCGAGGATCAGGCCCATGGCGATGCCCGCCACCGGACGGCGGATCGGCACGCCGGCATCCATCAGCGCCAGCGACGAGCCGCAGACCGTCGCCATCGAGGACGAGCCGTTGGACTCGGTGATCTCGGAGACGAGACGGACCGTGTAGGGGAAATCCTCGACCGTCGGCAGCATCGGCTTGATCGCCCGCCAGGCGAGCTTGCCGTGGCCGATCTCGCGGCGGCCGGCGCCGCCCATGCGGCCGGTCTCGCCGACCGAATAGGGCGGGAAGTTGTAGTGGAGCATGAAGCGCTCCTTGTAGGTGCCCTCGAGTGCGTCGACGAACTGCTCGTCGTCGGCGGTGCCGAGCGTCGCCACGACGACGGCCTGGGTCTCGCCGCGGGTGAACAGCGCCGAGCCGTGGGTGCGCGGCAGGAAGCCGGCCTCGACCTCGATCGGGCGGATCGTCCGGGTGTCGCGGCCGTCGATGCGGTTGCCGGTGTCGAGGATGTTCCAGCGAACGATCTTCGCCTCGAGCTCCTTGAAGACGCCGCCGACCGTCTGCTTGCTCGGGGCATTCTCGTCGTCGCCGCACAGTTCGGCGACGACCTTGTCCTTGACCGCTGAAATGGCGTCGCGGCGCTCGGCCTTGGCGGAGATCGCATAGGCCTTGCGCAGCTCGTCCTCGGCGATCGCGGCGACCTTCTCCATCACCGCGCTGTTGTCGGCGGGGACGAAGTCGCGCGGCTCCTTGGCGGCTTTCTCGGCGAGGCGGATGATCGCGTCGATCACCGGCTGGAAGCCCTTGTGGCCGAACATGACGGCGCCGAGCATGGTGTCCTCGGAGAGCTCCTGGGCCTGCGACTCGACCATCAGCACGGCGTCGGCGGTGCCGGCGACGACGAGGTCGAGCTGGGTGTCGGGCATCTGGTCCAGCGTCGGGTTGAGCACGAACTCGCCGTCGATCATGCCGACGCGGGCGCCACCGATCGGGCCCATGAAGGGCACGCCGGAAAGTGTCAGCGCGGCGGAGGCGGCGACCATGCCGACGACGTCGGGATCGTTCTCCATGTCATGGCTGAGCACGGTGATGATGACCTGGGTGTCGTTCTTGTAGCCATCGGCGAAGAGCGGACGGATCGGCCGGTCGATGAGGCGCGAGGTCAGCGTCTCCTTCTCGGTCGGACGGCCTTCGCGCTTGAAGAAGCCGCCCGGGATCTTGCCGGCCGCGAAATACTTCTCCTGGTAGTTGACGGTGAGCGGGAAGAAGTCGAAGCCCGGCTTCGGCTCGCGCTCGGAGACGACGGTGGCGAGCACCGTGGTGTCGCCGTAGGTGGCGAGCACCGCGCCGTCGGCCTGACGGGCGATCTTGCCGGTCTCGAGCACGAGGGGGCGTCCGCCCCAGTCGAATTCTTCGCGTTGAATGTTGAACATAGGTTTCCTCATGGTCCTAGGGTTCGCGTCGCCTCAAGGAACCATGGGCAAGACGGCGGGCCGCTTCGCGAGATGCTGTCAGCGCTTCTCGAACGCATGAACGCCGGAGCGGCCGGCGATCCTCCCATGGCCTCTTCAGGCAACTGGGGTTCAAGCGGGAGCCCAATGGCCCGGCGATACATCCGCCGGGCCGCTCCCGCGACTAAAGCCGTCAGCGGCGGATGCCGAGACGGGAAATCAGATCCTGGTAACGCTTCTCCTCGACGCCCTTGAGGTAGTCGAGAAGGCGGCGGCGCTGGCTGACGAGCTTGAGCAGCCCGCGACGCGAGTGATTGTCCTTGTTGTGGGTCTTGAAGTGCTCGGTCAGGTTGACGATGCGCTCGGTCAGGATCGCGACCTGCACCTCCGGCGAACCGGTGTCGCCGTCCTTCGTGGCATATTCCTTGACGAGCGCCTGCTTGCGCTCAGCGGTAATCGACATCGGGTCCTCTTGTCGGTTCCAGGGCCCGGCTCATGCGCCGGGCAGGTTGAATACGCGCTCCGGAAAGATGCTGCCGGCCTCTCCCCGCCCCAGCGCCACGGGAACGCCGCGGCAGGAAACGAGACAGGGCCCGGTAACGATCGGAGCATCTCGCCCGCGAAGAAGAACGGCCTGGCCGGACTTCAGGCGGGACGCATCCTCGGGCGTGACGGCCAGCGCCGGGATGTCGTCCAGCGCGGTCTCCAGCCCACGGATGCAGGCGGCCAGTTCATCCTGACCGGCGCCCTTATGACGCATCTCCTCCAGTTTTTCCAGCGAAATCATGCCCTCCGGGCCGAAGGGGCCGACGGCCTCCCGGCGCAGCGCGGCGACGTGGCCGAAGGTGGAGAGCGCCAGCGCGATGTCGCGGGCGAGCGAGCGGATATAGGTGCCCTTGCCGCAGGTGCAGACGAAGGGGGTGACGCCATCGGCCGTCGGTCCCTCGCGGCGCAGCGCGACGATCTCGACGCGCCGGGGCTCCAGCTCGACCATCTCGCCGCCCCTCGCGAGCTCATAGGCGCGCCGGCCGTCGACATGGATCGCCGAATAGGCGGGCGGCACCTGATCGATCTCCCCGATGAAGCGCCCCAGCACGGCGTCGATCTCGCCGTCGCCGGGAACGCGGCCGCCCGAGCGCGTCACCGCGCCCTCGACGTCGAGCGTCTCGGTCTCCTCGCCCCAACGGATCGAGAAGCGATAGGTCTTGCGGGCATCGACGAGGCGGGACACCGTCTTGGTCGCCTCGCCGAAGGCGATAGGCAGGCAGCCCGTCGCCAGCGGGTCGAGAGTGCCGGCATGCCCGGCCTTGCGGCTGGCGAAAAGGTATTTGAGGCGCCCGACCGCCTGCGCCGAACTCATGCCGGCGGGTTTGTCGAGCACCAGCCAGCCGTGAACGGGGGATGTGCGCCGGCGCGCCATCACTCGTCGTCGCGCGATTCCAGATCGCGGGCGACCTCGGGCAGGTGCAGCAGCCGCTCCGTTTCCGCCGCGCGGTCGAAGGTCTCGTCGGCGAGAAAGCGCAGATCGGGCGTGAACTTGAGCTTCACCCGCCGGGCGATCAGCCCGCGCAGATGGCGGCGGTTGGCGGCGAGCGCCTTGACCACCGCGCGCACGTCGCGGCCGCCGAGCGGCATGACATAGGCGGTGGCGATCTTGAGATCGGGCGAAAGGCGGACCTCGGAGATCGTCACCACGTGGCTCTCCAGCACCGGGTCGGCGACCTCGCCGCGCTGAAGGATTGATGAGAGCTCGTGGCGGATCAGCTCGCCGACGCGACGCTGCCGCTGCGATTGCTGTGCAGACATGGTTCCCGTTCCAAAAGGCGCCGCGGGCGGCGCGCCGCCGCCCCGGCCCCGCCGGCGCGCGCCTCTATCACAGCGTGCGCTGGATCTCCTCGACGCGGTAGCACTCGATGACGTCGCCGGGACGCATGTCCTGGTAGTTCTCGAAGGACATGCCGCATTCCTGGCCGGCCTGAACCTCCCTGACGTCGTCCTTGAAGCGCTTGAGCTGCGAGAGCTTGCCCTCGTGGATCACCACGCCGTCGCGGATCAGGCGGACATGCTGGCCGCGCTGGACGTTGCCGTCGGTGACGCGGCAGCCGGCGATCTTGCCGACCTTGGAGATGTCGAAGACCTCGAGCACCTCGGCGTTGCCGAGCATGGTCTCGCGCATCTCCGGCGACAGCAGGCCGGACATCGCCGCCTTCACGTCATCCACGAGGTTGTAGATGATGTTGTAGTAGCGGATCTCGACGCCGGCGCGCTCGGCGGCCTCGCGCGCCTGCTTGTTGGCGCGCACGTTGAAGCCGATGATCGCCGCTTCCGAAGCCTCGGCGAGGGTCACGTCGGATTCGGTGATCGCGCCGACGCCGGAGAGCACCACGCGGGCCGCGACCTCGTCGGTCGCCAGCTTGTCGAGGGCGCCGGCGATGGCCTCGATGGAGCCCTGCGCGTCGCCCTTGACGAGCAGCGGGAATTCCTTGCGGCCGGTGGCCTGCAGGTCCGACATCATCTGCTCGAGCGAGGTCGTCTTGCGGGCGAGCTTCGCCTGGTTGCGCTCGCGGCGCTGGCGCTGGCGGTAGTCGCAGATCTCGCGGGCGCGGGCCTCGCTGTCGACGACGACGAAGACGTCGCCGGCTTCCGGCGCCCCGTTGAGGCCGAGGATCTCGGCCGGCATGGAGGGGCCGGCGCTGTCGATGTTGTCGCCAAGATCGTTGACCAACGCGCGCACCTTCCCCCACTCGCTGCCGGCAACGATGATGTCGCCGACCTTGAGGGTGCCGCGCTGCACCAGCACGGTGGCCACGGGGCCGCGGCCGCGGTCGAGGCGCGCCTCGACGACGACTCCCTCGGCGTCGCGGTCGGGATTGGCCTTGAGCTCGAGAATCTCCGCCTGCAGCAGGATCGCCTCGACGAGCTTGTCGAGATTGGTCTTCTGCAGCGCCGAGACGTGCACTTCCTGGATCTCGCCGCCCATCGCCTCGGTGACGACCTCGTGGCGCAGCAGGTCGTTGCGCACGGTATCGGGATTGGCGTCGCGCTTGTCGATCTTGTTGACGGCGACGATCATCGGCACGCCGGCGGCGCGGGCGTGATTGATGGCCTCCACCGTCTGCGGCATGACGCCGTCGTCGGCGGCGACCACGAGGACGACGATGTCGGTCACCCTGGCGCCGCGGGCACGCATCGCGGTGAAGGCCGCGTGACCCGGGGTGTCGATGAAGGTGACGACCTGGCCGTCGGCGGTGCGCACCTGATAGGCGCCGATATGCTGGGTGATGCCGCCGGCCTCGCCGGAGACGACGTTGGTCTCGCGCAGCGCGTCGAGCAGCGAGGTCTTGCCGTGGTCGACATGGCCCATGATGGTCACGACGGGGGCGCGCGGCTTCAGCGTCTCCGGCTCGTCGGGGGCGCCGACGAGGCCTTCCTCGACATCGGCCTCGGAGACGCGGCGCACGGTGTGGCCCATTTCCTCGGCGATGAGCTGCGCGGTATCGGCGTCGATGACGTCGTTGATCTTCAGCATCTGGCCCTGCTGCATGAGCAGGCGGATGACGTCGACCGCCTTCTCGGCCATGCGGTTGGCGAGATCCTGCACGGTCAGCGCCTCGGGGATGATCACCTCGCGGGCGACCTTCTGCTGCATGCCCGGTCCGGTGGTGCGGGTCTTCTCGCGCTCGCGGCGGCGGCGCATGGCGGCAAGGCTGCGGCCGCGCTCGTCGTCGTTGAAGGCGTTGGTGACGGTCAGCTTGTTGCGGCGGCGGTCGTCGTCGCGGCGCACCGGCTTGGCGGGAACCTCGGGCTTGCGCTTGACGCTGCGCGCCTCGGCCTCGGCTTCCGGACGGCGGCGGGCGGCCGCGCTCTCGTCCTCGCCGAGCCGGCGCTGCGCCTCGGCCTCGGATTTCTGCCGCGCCTCGACCTCGGCGCTGCGGCGGGCCTCTTCCTGGACGCGGCGGGACTCGGCCTCAGCGCGCTCGCGGCGGATCGTCTCGTCCTCCTCGGCGCGGCGGCGCGATTCCTCCTCGGCGCGGCGACGGTCCTCGTCCTCGCGCAGGCGGGAGTCGGCGAGCGCCTGGGCGCGCGCGTCCTTCTCCTCGTCGGTCAGGGTGCGCAGCACCATGCCCGAACGGTCGGCCGGCGGCGCGGCGGGGGCCGCGGCCGGCTTCTCGGGCTGACGGACGGGACGGGGCGCGGGCTGCGGCGCCTCAGCGACCTGCTCGGTCTCGCCCGGTCCGGTCACCCGGCGGCGCTTCTTCTCGACCACGACCGCCTTCGACCGGCCGTGCGAGAAGTTCTGGCGCACCATGCCGGACTCGACCCGGCCGCGCAGGCCGATGGTCTTGCGGTTTCCTACAGTCAGGGTCTTGTCGCCGGTGTTCTTGCTGTCGCTCATACGTCCTGTTCCTCCGGCTGCGTCGCCGCGCCGGTCAATCTTGCATCGCCCGCTGGCAATGCCTCTCCATCCAGATACCGCTCGAGAAAACGGCATCTATCGATCAGGGCCTCAAGCCGCGGGCCGGATTTGACCGCAGCATGTATCACATTCGACCGCCCCAGTGCCAAACTCAATTCGTCCGCATCGAAAACGCGGCTGACCGGGACCGAACCGCGGGCGGCGGCGGACAGCTTGCGCACGCCGTCGGGCGCGGCGTCGGCGGCGTGCAGCAGGAAGCCGACGCGGCCGGCCTTCAGGTCGCCCTCGACCTTGGCGAAGCCGAGCACGACGTCGCCGGCGCGACGCGCCAGCCCGAGGGCGCCGAGCGCCTGGGCGCGAAGCTGGGCGCCGACCATCGCCGCCAGATCGGCGGGCGCGGAGACCTCGCGGCGAAAGCCGCGCGCGAAAAGCCTGCGGCGGACCGCCTCGTCGATCTTGGCGGCGCGCGCCGTCACCCAGACGCCGCGGCCGGGAAGCCGGCCCTTGACGTCGGGCGTCACGGTGCCGTCGGGCGCCAGCACGAAGCGGATCAGCGCCTCGCGCGGTCGAGCCGTGCGGTCGACGATGCAGAAGCGCTCCGGCCCGCGATCGCGCGGACCGGCATCAGCCTCGATCAGTTCGTCAGCGGCCTCATGCGGGGACTTCCGATGCATCGGCCTCCCCTTCGGCAGCTTCCGCGTCGAGAGCTTCTTCTTCCGCCTCGACGGGTTCCTCGATCCAGCCGGCCTTCACGCGCGCGGCCATGATCATCGCCTCGGCCTCGGCCGCCGACACGCCGATGCCGTCAAGGATGCCGGCGTTGCGGACGGTCTCGCCGTCCTTGCGCTCGGTCCAGCCGGTCAGGTCGTCGGTGGCGCAGCCGGCGAGGTCCTCGACCGACTTCACGTCGTTCTCGCCGAAGGCGACGAGCATCGGCGTGGTGACGCCGGCGATCTCGCGCAGCTCGTCGGCGACGCCGAGCTCGATGCGCCGCGCATCCTGCTCGGCCTCGAGGGCGGCAAGATATTCGCGGGCACGGGCCTGGATCTCCTCGGCCGTCTCGTCGTCGAAGCCCTCGATCTCGGCGATCTCGGAGGGATCGACATAGGCGACATCCTCGACCGAGACGAAGCCTTCGGAGGCGAGGAGCTGGCCGACGACCTCGTCAACATTCAGCGCTTCCATGAAGGTCTCGGTGCGCTCGGTGAACTCCTTCTGCCGGCGCTCGGATTCCTCCTCCTCGGTCAGGATGTCGATATCCCAGCCGGAAAGCTGCGAGGCGAGGCGGACATTCTGGCCGCGGCGGCCGATGGCGAGACTGAGCTGGTCGTCGGGGACGACCACCTCGATGCGGTTGGCGTCCTCGTCGAGGACGACCTTGACCACTTCCGCCGGCGCCAGCGCGTTGACGATGAAGGAGGCGGCGTCGGGCGACCACGGGATGATGTCGATGCGCTCGCCCTGCAATTCGCCGACCACCGCCTGCACGCGGCTGCCGCGCATGCCGACGCAGGCGCCGACCGGATCGATGGAGGAATCGCGGGAGATGACAGCGATCTTGGCGCGGCTGCCGGGATCGCGGGCGACGGCGCGTATCTCGATGATGCCGTCATAGATCTCCGGCACTTCCTGGGCGAAGAGCTTGGCCATGAACTGCGGATGGGTGCGCGACAGGAAGATCTGCGGCCCGCGCTGCTCGCGGCGCACGTCGTAGATATAGGCGCGCACGCGGTCGCCGTAGCGATAGGTCTCGCGCGGGATCAGCTCGTCGCGGCGAATGATGCCCTCGCCGCGCCCGAGATCGACGATCACGTTGCCGTATTCGACGCGCTTCACCGAGCCGTTGACGATCTCGCCGATGCGGTCCTTGTATTCCTCGTACTGGCGGTCGCGCTCGGCCTCGCGGACCTTCTGCACGATCACCTGCTTGGCCGACTGGGCGGCGATGCGGCCGAAATCGAGCGGCGGCAGCGGCTCGGCGATGAAGTCGCCGACCTGGGCGGCGGGATTGCGCTCGCGGGCCTCCTCGACCGAGATCTCGCTGGCGATGTTCTCGACCGTCTCGACGACCTCCAGCAGGCGGGCGAGGCGCAGCTCGCCGGTCTTGGGATTGATCTCGGCCTTGACGTTGGTCTCGCTGCCGTAGCGCGAGCGCGCCGCCTTCTGGATCGCATCCTCCATGGCGCCGATGACGATCTCGCGTTCGATCGCCTTCTCGCGCGCGACGGCTTCCGCGATCTGCAACAGCTCGATCCTGTTGGCGCTGACACCCGTTGCCATTGTCTAGTCCTCCTCGGCGCCGCCCGCGGCGGCATCAACATCCTGCGTTTCCTGCGATTGCTCGCTATTCCCCGACTTGCCGGCCTTCTGGGTCTTGGCGGCCTTCTGCGTCTTGGCGGCCTTCAGCGTCGCCTCGACCAGCGCGTCGGTGAGCATCAGCTTGGCCTCGCCGATATCGCCGATCGGCACGGCGATATTCTGCGGGCCCTCGTCGCCCTCGACGGCGAGCATCGCGGCACCATCCCGCGTGCCCTCGAGCAGGCCGCGGAAGCGCTTGCGGCCGTCGAGCGCCACCGCCATCTCGATGCGCGCCTCGTGGCCGGCCCAGCGGTCGAAATCCGAAAGCCTGACCAGCGGCCGGTCGATGCCGGGCGAGGACAGTTCGAGATTGTAGGCGCCCGATACCGGGTCCTCGACGTCGAGCACCGGCGACAGCGCGCGGCTCACCGTCTCGCAATCCTCGACCGTCATGGTGCCGTCGGGCCGCTCGGCCATGATCTGCACCGTGCCGCCGTCGCGGCTCGTGACCTTGACCCGCACCAGCCGGTAGCCGAGACCCTCGATCACCGGCTCGGCGATGGCGGCGACACGCGCGGCGACCCCCGTCTCGCGAACGAGGCGCGGCTCGTGCAGGTCGCTGGCGGCGGCGCTGGTCAAATGCGTATCGGTCCCTTCGCGTCCCGGCTCAAACGAAAAAGAGCGGGCCGGCGGCCCACTCTCACGATCCATGCCGAGAGTGAAATTGATCATGCTGACGATCCATCATCGGATTCATAATCAGCATCGGTGCCCATATAGTCCCGAACGCCCGCCGGTTTCAAGGGGCTAGAGCGCGGCGGACTAGCTGCGGCGGAAGGTGAGGTAGCTCGGCACGCGGCCGGCGCGCTTCGCCTTGGCCTCGTAGCGGGTGCCGGGCCAGCCCTCCCAGGGTTCGAGCCAGTCGGCGGGACCCTGCGCCTCCCATTCGAAGGCGGGGTCGGCGGCGATGCGGGCGAGCGTCCAGGCGGCGTAGTTGTCGATGTCGGTAGCGAAACGGACCTCGCCGCCGGGCTTCAGGCAGCGGGCCATCAGCGACAGCGTGTCGGGCCCGAAGAACCGCCGCTTGCGGTGGCGGCGCTTCGGCCACGGGTCGGGATAGAGGATGTCGATGCGCCGCAGCGCGGCGTCGGGCAGCATGGCCAGCGTCTCGCGGGCGTCGCCGCAATGCAGGCGGATGTTGGAAATGCCTTCGGCGTCGATGCGCGCGAGCAGGCTGGCGACGCCGTTCTCGAAGGGTTCGCAGCCCAGATGCAGGGTGGCTGGCCGAGCCACGGCGCGATAGGCGAGGTGCTCGCCGCCGCCGAAGCCGATCTCGAG
>JBFWXZ010000020.1:0-26867 GCA_050186955.1 Flavobacteriaceae bacterium | reverse complement strand
GGCGCGCATCAGGAAGTCCTGGACGCGCGGAATCCCCGTGGGCGCCTCGGCATCGAGGCCGATCATGCCGGTGACATCAACGCATATTTTCGATGATGTCATTACCCGATACCGGTTGCTGGCGGATCGCCCGACCCCCGGACGCCGGCACACTCTAGAGCGGTTCAGGGTTTGATGGAAACGGTTCTATTTTGTGGCCGGCGGGCTCACGTTACGTCGCGCCGCTCACCCGGCGCGCGCCGGAACGGCGATGCGCGGGGCATCATCGCAACTCGGATCGCCGGTCAATCCGCGGCGAGGCGCGGATTGCGGCTTCTCTTTCTAGAGGCTCATCGGCCGGCCGCAATTCGCGGCCAGGCTGCCGGCGCGCTGGAAAAGCGGCTTCGAATAGATGCGCTTCATGTAAATGCGCTTCATGGACACGACCTCGCTATCCGGCCCCGCCACCGATCTGCATGCTCGGCCGTAATCCGACATTCGTCGCGAGATTGCCCGCCCTGACGAAGGCGGGCTTCTCATACCGGAATTTCATGACTGTCCCCCTGCGAACCAGGGAGCGAGCCTATGGATTCAGCGGGAGCAGGGCAACTCGCCAGCTTGTCGCAGCAGGAAGCCCCGCGAGCATGCGTTCATGCGCGGCGGCATTCAACGGGCGATGAAGGAAATCTGGCGCTCCCTAGGGGACTCGAACCCCTGTTTTCGCCGTGAGAGGGCGACGTCCTGGGCCACTAGACGAAGGGAGCGGCGGGACACGAGATAGCCTTGATCGCGCGCCGGCGCAAGCCTCGCGTCGCCGGACCGTGCACGGCTATTGCCGGGGCTGGAGATCGACCGTGCCGGCGACCTTCCAGTCGATCACGTCGAAGACGACGATGCGGGTTCCCCCGGCGTGCTCGATGGTGATGACGAGGCGGCGGCCGTCGATCCGGGTCTCGGTCACCCGGCCGCCCGCCGGGATCTCGACGGCGCCGGAGCGCATCACGGCATCGGCGTCGGCGGCCTCCTCCGGCGCCTGCGGCTTGACGACGCGATAGACGATCGCCGACAAGACGAGCAGCACCGCAAGCCCCATGACGCCTGCGCTGATCATGGCCAGCGAGCGGATTCGCCGCACGATGCGTTCCTGTTCGGGCGTCAGCCCGCCATTCTCGTCCGCTGGCTGCGAACGGTTTTCCGGGGGCGTCATGAGCGAACCGATAATCCTCGAGGTGGCGGACGACGCCGACGGCGACCGGCTGGACCGGATGCTCGCCGGGCGCATCGCCGAATTGAGCCGGACGCGGCTGAAATCGCTGATCGAGGCCGGGGCGGTCTCGATCGACGGGCGGACGATAATTGACCCCTCCGCGAGGGTCAATTCGGGCCAGCGCGTCGCCGTCGACGTGCCACCCCCCGAGCCCGCGACCCTGGAGCCGCAGGACATTCCGCTCGCCATCCTCCACGAGGACGACAGCCTGATCGTCATCGACAAGCCGGCGGGGATCGCCGTGCATCCCGGCGCCGGGAACCGCGACGGCACGCTGGTCAACGCGCTGCTGTTCCATTGCGGTTCCTCGCTCTCGGGGATCGGCGGCGTCGAGCGGCCGGGCATCGTCCACCGCCTCGACATGGAGACGAGCGGGGTCATGGTCGTCGCCAAGACCGACCGCGCCCATCGCGACCTCTCCGCCCAGTTCGCCGACCACGGCGCGACACGGGCGCTGGAGCGCGCCTATCGCTGCCTCGTCTGGGGGGCGCCGGAGCCGCGCGCCGCGGCCATCGAGCGCGGCATCGGCCGCGATCCGCGCAACCCGACGAAGATGGCGGTGCGCCGCGACGGCCGCCACGCGGTGACGCACTACCGCACCGAGTGCGTCTTCGGGGATGCAGGAAAGCCCCTCGCCACGCGGCTGGAATGCCGGCTGGAGACCGGCCGGACGCACCAGATTCGCGTGCATCTGGCCTCTCTCGGCCACCCGATCCTCGGCGATCCCGTCTACGCCGCCGGATTCGCGACGAAATCGGCGCTTCTCGACGAAAGGGCCGCCGCCGCCCTCGCCTCTCTTGGAAGACAGGCGCTGCATGCCTATCTATTGCAGTTCGAGCATCCCGAAACGGGGGAGGTGATGCGTTTCGAAACCCCTCTTCCCGCCGATTTCGGAAATCTCGAAGCGGCGCTCGCCGCTTTGTGATCCCGCGGTGACACCATTTCGTCATAGTGGAATCGTTGACTGACGTGAACGGATGCCGCTTCCGGCGCGTTTGCCGCCGGAGGACATGTCCGCCGCGAAGGGTCCGGAAACTGCGCGCCGCCGACTGCCGGGACGCGCGACCTGCCGGATGCCGCTGAAGTGAGGAGGACTGAACTATGGCAACGACGGCAACCCTGCCCTCTGTCGCATCCGAAGGCGGCCTGACCCGCTACCTTCAGGAAATCCGCCGCTTTCCCATGCTGGCGCCCGACGAGGAATTCATGCTCGCCAAGAACTGGCGCGAGCACGGCGACCGCGACGCCGCCCACAAGCTGGTGACCAGCCATCTGCGGCTCGTCGCCAAGATCGCCATGGGCTATCGCGGCTACGGCCTGCCGATCGGCGAGGTGATCTCGGAGGGCAATGTCGGCCTGATGCAGGCGGTCAAGCGCTTCGAGCCCGACAAGGGCTTCCGCCTGGCGACCTACGCCATGTGGTGGATTCGCGCGTCGATCCAGGAATACATCCTGCGCTCGTGGAGCCTGGTGAAGATGGGCACCACGGCGAGCCAGAAGAAGCTGTTCTTCAACCTGCGCAAGATCAAGGGCCAGATCTCCGCCATCGAGGACGGCGACCTGCACCCCGATCAGGTGACGACCATCGCCGACAAGCTCGGCGTCAGCGAGACCGACGTGGTGTCGATGAACCGCCGGCTTTCCGGCGACGCCTCGCTCAACGCGCCGGTGCGCGTCGACGGCGACGGCGGCGGCGAATGGCAGGACTGGCTGGTCGACGAGAGCCTCGACCAGGAGAGCGAGCTCGCCGAGAACGAGGAACTCGACATGCGCCGGGAGATGCTCGGCGAGGCGCTCAAGACGCTGAACGACCGCGAGAAGCGCATCTTCACCGCCCGCCGCCTCTCCGACGATCCGCTGACGCTGGAGGCGTTGTCGGAGGAATTCGGCGTCAGCCGCGAGCGCGTACGGCAGATCGAGGTGCGCGCCTTCGAGAAGGTCCAGAAGGCGGTGCAGAAATCCGCCGCCGAACTCGAGCATGCCGGCGCCTGAGCGCTGGAAAAGCGAACCGATAAGGAAAACGGCCCGCCGATCCGGCGGGCCGTTTTGCGTTTCAGGGCACCTTTCAGCCGCGCCGGATGCGGCCTTCCAGCGGGTAGCCGGGGTCGTTGTAGCCCGGCGTCGAGGGATGGCCGGGCGACACCAGCCGGTCAACCAGCGCCTCGTCCTTCTCGTCGATCCGCGCATCCAGCGCCGGCAGGTAGGAATTCCACTGCTCGAGCGTGCGCGGGCCGGCGATGACGCTGGTCACCAAGCGGTTGGCGAGCACCCAGGCGGTGGCGAAGACCGGCAGGCTCATCCGCTTCTTCTTCGCGTGCTTCTCCAGCCTGGCGGCGACCTTCAGCGATTCCTTGCGCCATTCGGTCTGCATCATCCGCCTGTCGGAAACCGCCACCCGGCTGTCGCGGGGCGGCGGGCTGCCCGCCTTGTACTTGCCCGACAGGATGCCGCGCGCCACCGGCGAATAGGGCACGACGCCGAGCCCGTAATTGCCGCAGGCCGGCAGGATCTCGGTCTCCGGCATGCGGTTCACGAGGTTGTAGTAGGGCTGGCATACGACCGGCCGCTCGATGCCCATCCGGTCGCACAGGTTGCAGACCTCGGCGATCCGCCAGGCGCGGAAATTGGAGACGCCGAAATAGCGGATCTTGCCGTCGCGCATCAGGTCGCCCATGGCGCGGACCGTCTCCTCCAGCGCCGTCTCGTGGTCCTCGCGGTGCAGGTAGTAGATGTCGATATGGTCGAGCCCGAGCCGCAGCAGCGAGGCCTCCGCCGCCGCCATGACGCGCCGCCGCGACAGGCCGCGCATGTTCTCGTCCTCGCCCATCGGATTGCCGAGCTTGGTGGCGAGGATCACCCGGTCGCGCCGCGAGCGGATCGCCGCGCCGACGATCTCCTCCGAGCGCCCCTCGTTGTAGACGTCGGCGGTGTCGATGAAGTTGACGCCGGCATCGAGCGCGGCTGCGATGATCCTGTTGGAGGTCTGGGTATCCGTCCGACCGCCGAAATTCATCGTGCCGAGGCTCAGGCGTGACACCTTCAGCCCGCTTCGGCCCAGCTTCTCGTATTGCATGGATTCGTGACCCCGCTCGCTTGGTCGTGGAGGAAATTGAGGCCGGAAACCTGCCAGCCGCGGCGGGAAAAGGAAAGGGGCGGGGCTTTCAGGCCCTCGCCCCTGCCTTAACGGGCCGTTAATTCCCCAGCACCACCGCGTAGTCGGCGAGCGGCGGGATCTCGTCGATCAGGCCCTGTTGCTTCATGAAGGCCGCGAAGCGCTCGTAGCGGCCGCGGTCGAGCGCGGCGGGCCGCTTGGCGAAGCGCGGCAGCGTCGCCGCCCAGGCCCGCCGGTTGAGCTCGTCGTCGAGCTCCGGATGCGCCTTGACGAAGACCGCCAGCGCCTCGTCGGGATGATTGGTGAGCCAGATCGTCGCCCGCTCCACCGCCGCCATGAAGCGCTGCAGCGCCTCGTCGCCGGTCCGCTCGCGCTTGGCCAGGAAGACCAGTTCGTCATAGGCCGGCACCCCGTGCTCCTCCGGATAGAAGGCGACCCCCGGCCGACCCTCGATGTCGAGCTGCGCCAGCTCGAAGTTGCGGAAGGCGCCGATGACGGCGTCGACCTTGCCGCCGATCAGCGCCGGCGACAGGGCGAAATTGACGTTCACCAGCGTCACGTCGTCGAGGCTCATTCCCGCCTGCTCCAGCATCATCTTGAGCAGCGCGTCCTCGAAGCCGCCGACCGAGAAGCCGACGGTGCGGCCCTTGAGGTCGGCGATCTCCTTCACCGGCCCGTCCTTCAGCGCCACCAGCGCGTTGAGCGGCGTCTCCACCAGCGTGCCGATGCGCACCAGCGACAGCCCCTCCTTGGCGATCAGGTGCAGGTTCGGCTGGTAGGAAATGGCGATGTCGCCCTGCCCGCTGGCGACGAGGCGCGGCGGCGCGCTCGGATCGGCCGGCGCGACGAGGTCGACGTCGAGGCCGGCTTGCGCGAAGAAGCCCTTCTCCTTCGCGACGACCAGCGGCGCGTGGTCGGGATTGACGAACCAGTCGAGCAGCACCGTCAGCTTGTCGGCGGCGGCGGCGGGCGACGCCGCCAGCAGGAACAGCGCGGCGGCGAGCGCGGCGAGGCGGGAGGAATTCGAAGACATGGGGCAGTCGTCCTTTCGGTATGTATCTGAGATCAGGCGGGTTGCTCGTTCACCCACGGCACCATGCGCCGCGTCGCCCAGCCGACGAGCGCGCGCACGGCCACCGCGACGGCGGCGAGGATGATCAGGGCGGCGAAGACGAGATCGGTCTGCAGGCGGGCATTGGCGTGCAGCATGATGAAGCCGAGACCGGCCGAGGCCCCGACCCATTCGCCGACGACGGCTCCGATCGGCGCGATCGCCGCCGCGATACGCAACCCCGAGGCGACCGCCGGCAGCGCCGCCGGCAGCCGCACCAGCCGCAGCATGTCGAGGCGCGACGCGCCCCACAGCCGCGCCAGGTCGACGAGGCCGGGATCGGTGCGCTTCAGCCCGTCATGGGCGGCCGACGCCACGGGAAAGAAGATGATCAGGCTCGCCATGACGATCTTCGAGGCGAGCCCGAAGCCGAACCACTGCACCAGCAGTGGCGCGATGGCGAAGACCGGCAGCGCCTGGGTGGCGACGATGGCCGGCCAGAGCAGGCGCTCGGCGGGGTGGAAGGCCGCCATCAGCAGCGCCGAGAGGATGCCGACGCCGGCGCCGGTCAGCAGGCCGGCGATGATCTCGATGAAGGTGATGAGGCCGTGGCGGGCGAGATAGGGCGCGTCCTCGACCAGCCGCGCGGCAACGGCGCTAGGCGGCGGCAGCACGAAGGGCTCGATGCCGGCGAGCACCACCGTCGCCTCCCAGATGCCGAGAAGCGCCAACACGACGCCGAGCGGCAGAAGCGGCCGCAAAGCGCCCGCTCCAGTTCCGCCGTCCGTCGCGCCGTTGCGTCGCGCCATTCGCTCCATCTCCCGGTCCCGCCGGGAAATGCGCATGGCATCGGGAAATGGAAATTGGCGCCTGACGAGCCTGCCGCGCCGTTCCGTCCCTTCGCCGGCATGACCCGGATCAGGTTCGAAGGGTTCGGCTCTTCTTCGGCCATCTCAGCGGCGGAAACGGGTTTCCGCCACACCCCTCGGAACAGGCTTCACAGATAAAGCATCGGCCGGCGAATGCAAGCCGCCGGCCGGTCGCGCGCAGGAAAGTTGCTATTCGCCCCAGGCGGCGAAGGCCTCGCTGAAAGCCGCCTCGCCGTCAGGACCCTTGGCGAGCGACAGGATGCCGCGCCGGCCGTTGTCGTAGACCAGCGGGATGTCGATGAAGCCGCGTGACTTGAGCTCCTGCAGGTTGCGCTTGAGCTCGACATCGGCGTTCGACAGGCCGATCCAGAAATAGCCATTGGTGACGCGGACGGATTCGCCCGCCAGCGGCGCGCCCTGTGCCTGCGGCGTCGCCTTCATCAGCAGCCCCGGCACGTTGGAGACGCCGCCCGCCGGGAAGTCCTCCGGCACCGTGAACAGCACCTCGATGACATGGCTCGCCGGCAGCGAGGTGTCGGTGTTCTTGCGGATGGTCAGCGCCATCGTCATCTTGCGGTCGGGAAACTCCGCCGTCGCCTCGATGATCGGCAGCTCGCCGTCGGCCCGGGTCGACCAGATGACGGTGCCGTCGACGATCTGCGCCTGGCTCGGGTCGTCGACATTCTCCTCGATCAGCGCCGCCTGGGTCGCCGCCGGCTCCCCGGTTGTCGGCTCGGTCGGCTGGTCGGTGGCCGGCGCCGGCTGCTCGGCCTGCTGCTGGCTTGCCGGCGGCTCCGCCGGCTGGTCGCCGATGCGATCCTCGTTCTTCGCCGGCTGCTCGCCGGACCCCGGAGCCTGGCCGCCGGTGATGTCGGCGACCCAGCGGTTGATCGCGTCGCGCTGCGTCCACGCGCCGGCGCCGGCGCCGGCCAGCACGAGCAGGATCAGCGCCAGCCACAGCCAACCGCGAGACCGCGAGGGCGCGGCCGCCTCCTCGACATCGCCGTCAGCGGTTTCCTTGTCGTAGGCTGCCTCGCCATAGCCGGGCGCGGCGCGCTGGGCTTCGGCCTCCTCGACCTGCTGCACGATGGAGGCGATCTCGTCGTCCTCCTCGTCGCGGCTCGGCGGCGCGACGACATCCCTGCGCGCCCGCGCGTCGTCGCCGGTCCGGCTCGACGCCTCGCCCAGCCGGGCGCTCTCGTTCACCGCGGCGCGGAACGCGCCGTGCTGGCTGCTCGTCGCCGAGGAGATCGGCCCGGAGGGCTTCTCGTCGGGCGGCGGCGTCTTGATCGGGTTGGCGCGCGGCGGCGGCGAGGGCCGGACGCCGGCATCGGCGGATGCGGCATCGCCGGGCTTCGGCGGCAGCGACGCCGAACCGGGCCTCGGCGGCAGCGTGGCGGCGGATTGCGGCGTGACGTCGGCTGGCGCCTGCTCGTCGGGCTCGGGCAACGCGTCGTCGGCCTCGTCAAGCAATGGTTCCGCCGGCTCCCGCGTCGCGGGCGCCGGCGCGGCGAACTTCGCCTCGACCTCCGACACGGCGCGGTCGAGCGCGGCGGTCTGGTCGGCGAGCTGTTCGGCGGAAAGCGGCGGATCGCGCGACTCGAGCTGCCGGACGAGGGCCGCGCGCGCCTTGTCGTAAAGCGCCTTGCGCGCTTCCGGCGTCGCCGCTCCGGTCGTCTCGATAGCCCGGTTCAGTACTGATACGAAATCTGCCATTCGAATGGTCTTTCCGCCGCTCCAGGAGCTTTTCGGTCTAAGGGTTTAGTCCTCGAAGGGATCGTGCACAAGGATGGTATCGTCGCGCTCCGGGCTGGTCGACAGCAGCGCCACCGGCGCGCCGATAAGCTCCTCCACCCGCCTGACATATTTCACCGCCTGCGCCGGCAGGTCGGCCCAGGAGCGCGCGCCCTGCGTCGAGCCGCTCCAGCCCTCCAGCTCCTGGTAGAGCGGGGTGACGCGCGCCTGCGCGCCCTGCGAGGCGGGCAGGCGGTCGATCGGCTGCCCGTCGAGTTCGTAGCCGGTGCATACCTTCACCGTCTCCAGCCCGTCGAGGACGTCGAGCTTAGTCAGCGCGATGCCGGTGATGCCGCCGGTGCGGATCGCCTGGCGCACCATCACCGCGTCGAACCAGCCGCAGCGGCGCTTGCGCCCGGTGACGGTGCCGAATTCGCGCCCGCGCTCGCCGAGCCGCTCGCCGGTTTCGTTGTCCTGCTCGGTGGGGAACGGGCCGGCGCCGACGCGCGTCGTGTAGGCCTTGGTGATGCCGAGCACGTAGCCGAGCGCGCCCGGACCGATTCCCGAGCCGGCGGCGGCCTGGCCGGCGACGGTGTTGGACGAGGTCACGAAGGGATAGGTCCCGTGGTCGATGTCGAGCATCGCGCCCTGCGCGCCCTCGAACAGTATCCGCTTGCCCTCGCGCCGCGACTGGTCGAGCAGCGCCCATACCGTGTCCATATAGGGCAGCACCGACGGCGCCACCCCGCACAGTTCGTCATAGAGGGTGGAGGCGGCGATCTCGGGCTGGCCGAGCCCGCGCCGCAACGCGTTGTGATGGGTCAGGATGCGGTCGATCTTGCCCTTCAGCGTGTCGGTGTTCTGCAGGTCCATCACGCGGATCGCGCGGCGGCCGACCTTGTCCTCGTAGGCCGGGCCGATGCCGCGCTTGGTGGTGCCGATCTGGCCGGCGCCGGCGGCCTCCTCGCGCAGCGCGTCGAGCTCGCGGTGCAGCGGCAGGATGAGGGTCGCGTTCTCGGCGATGCGCAGGTTGTCGCGGGTGATCCTCACCCCTTCGCTCTCGATGCGCTCGATCTCCGTCTTGAGCGCCCACGGATCGATGACGACGCCGTTGCCGATGACGCCGAGCTTGCCCGGCCGCACCACGCCAGAGGGCAGCAGGCTGAGCTTGTAGGTCTTCCCGCCCACGACGAGCGTGTGGCCGGCATTGTGGCCGCCCTGGAAGCGCACCACGATGTCGGCGCGCTCCGACAGCCAGTCGACGATCTTTCCCTTGCCCTCGTCGCCCCACTGCGAGCCGACCACGACCACATTCGCCATGTCACATTCCTGTCCTGGGCCGGCCTTCCGGGACCGGCGCGGGCGCCTGTATAGACGCCTTTGGCCTTGACCGCGACCCCCTCTGGTCTATTGAGGCGCGGGCGGTCGCAGCGGAGTACGACATGAGTGAATCGCGCAAGGGCTGGCACTTCTGGAACAGCGCCTATTTCCTGCTCAGCGTCACCGCGCTGATGTGGGGCGCCAACGCCGTGGCCGGCAAGATCGCCACCGGCCTCATCCCGCCCTTCACCCTGACGGCGCTGCGCTGGTCGTTCGCCGCGCTCTGTTTCTATTTCCTCTGCCGCCCGACGCTGCCCGCCGCGATGCCGATCGTGCGGCGCAACGCCGGCTATCTCTTCCTGCTCGGCGTGCTCGGCTTCGCCACCTTCAATTTCGGGCTCTACGGCGCCCTGCAATACACCTCCGCCATGAACGTCACCATCGAGCAGTCGGCGATGCCGATGCTGATCCT
This sequence comes from Flavobacteriaceae bacterium, assembly GCA_050186955.1. Lineage (GTDB taxonomy): Bacteria > Pseudomonadota > Alphaproteobacteria > Rhizobiales > Tepidamorphaceae > JACKJP01. Next base: position 17,063 of record JBFWXZ010000020.1, on the reverse strand, counting down.
GCTCGGCATGGTCGTGTTCTACCGCGAGCGCGCCACCCTGCTGCAGATATTGGGCGCCATCGTGGCCATCGGCGGCGTCCTCTTCACCGCCTGCCACGGCAATGTCGACAGCCTGCTGATGCTCAACCTCAATATCGGCGACGCCCTGATGATGGCGACGAACCTGCTCTATGCCGGCTATTCGATCGCCCTGAAGAAGAAACCGCAGATTTCCTGGCAGGTGCTGATGTTCACCACCACCTTCGCCGCCGCGATCGCCAGCGTGCCGGTGGCCGCCGTCGAGATGGCCTATGGCAACCTGCCGGTCGTCAACTGGCTGAGCATCGGGCTGGTCGCCTTCGTGGTGATCTTCCCCTCGCTCATCGCCCAGACCTTCTTCGTGCGCGGCGTCGAGCTCATCGGCGCCGGCCGCGCCGGGCTGTTCACCAATCTGGTGCCGATCTTCGGCTCCGCGCTCGCCGTCATCGTGCTCGGCGAGCGGTTCCAGCTCTACCACGCCGTCGGCCTCTTCCTGGTCCTCGGCGGCATCGCGCTCGCGGAGGTTTCCAGCCGGCGCATACCGCTGACGCCGCCGGTGTGAAATTTTCCGGAAAACCGGCTCAGAAATTCATTGATTGTGAACGCGAACGGCCCTATCTCTCGCGTCGCCCAAAGTCGCACGTGCCTGTGGGTGTCCGCCGGCCTCTCGAACAGGTGAGAGGCCCGGTAAGGTACCCGGAGCTAACCCCTCCGGTCGCTTCCCGGCCAACCGGTCAAGCGAGGACATCCTGAAAGCAACGACGGTGCGGGCTTTTTTGGTCTCTGCCGGCCCTCCAAAGGCCGGGGACACTGGAGAGGCTTGACCATCTTGCCGGACGTGCGGACGGGGCGACCCTTCCAATCCAAGGCGAATTAACCGGCCCGGTCGCGAGACCGGTCCACGATGCGCTGCATCCCGTGCCGGATGCGGCCGGATGCGATTCCACCCGCAGCCGGCCGTGCGGCGGGAAAGGCGCAACCGACGCCTTAGGAACTGGGAGCAACGCCCATGATGACCGACCGCATCCGCACCTTCCTCGAGACCCGACGTCCGGAGGGCCCCTGCGTCGTCGTCGATCTCGACGTCGTGCGCGACAACTACCTCGCCTTCCGCCGCGCCCTGCCCGACACCCGCGTCTTCTACGCGGTGAAGGCCAATCCGGCGCCGCAGGTGCTGTCGCTGCTGGCCTCGCTCGGCTCCTCCTTCGACACCGCCTCGGTGGCCGAGATCGAGATGGCGCTGGACGCCGGCGCGACGCCGGCGCGCATCTCCTTCGGCAACACCATCAAGAAGGAGCGCGACATCGCCCGCGCCCACGCGCTCGGCATCACGCTGTTCGCCGTCGACAGCGCCGAGGAAGTCGCCAAGGTCGCCCGCGCGGCGCCCGGCGCGCGCGTCTTCTGCCGCATCCTGACCGATGGCGAGGGCGCCGAATGGCCACTGTCGCGCAAGTTCGGCTGCGTCCCGGCGATGGCCGTCGACGTGCTGCTGGCGGCCCGCGACCTCGGCCTGAAGCCCTACGGCATCTCCTTCCATGTCGGCTCGCAGCAGACCCGGCTCGGCGCGTGGGATTCCGCGCTCGCCGAGGCGGCGACGATCTTCCGCGCGCTCGCCGAGAAGGGCATCCAGCTGCAGATGGTCAATCTCGGCGGCGGCTTCCCGGCCCGCTACCTCAAGGACGTGCCGGTCGTCGACGCCTACGCCCAGGCGATCCGGGGCGCCCTGCTCGCCCATTTCGGCAACCGCATTCCCGAGACCATCATCGAGCCCGGCCGCGGCATGGTCGGCGACGCCGGCGTCATCAAGGCCGAGGTGGTACTGATCTCGCGCAAGTCCGACACCGACGACAAGCGCTGGGTGTTCCTCGACATCGGCAAGTTCGGCGGCCTCGCCGAGACCATGGACGAGGCGATCCGCTATCCCATCCGCACGCCGCATGACGGCGGCCCGGTGGAGGACTGCGTGGTCGCCGGCCCGACCTGCGATTCCGCCGACGTCCTCTACGAGAAGACGCCCTATCCGCTGCCGCTGTCGCTGACGGTCGGCGACGAGATCATCATCGAGTCCTGCGGCGCCTACACGACGACCTATTCGGCCGTCGCCTTCAACGGCTTCCCGCCGCTCGCCACCTACGTGATCTGAGGAACGCGCCGCGATGATCATGATCCGTCAGGAGGAGGCCGCCGACGTCGCGGCCATCGAGGCGCTGCTCGATGAGGGCTTCGGCCCCGACCGGCGCCGCAAGACCGCGCAGCGGCTGCGCGACGGCCGCCGGCCCGCCGACGGGCTGGCGCTCGTCGCCGTCGAGGACGGCCGCGTCGTCGGCACGATCCGGCTGTGGCACGTGATGGCCGGCAACGTCCCGGCGCTGCTGCTCGGCCCGGTCGCCGTCGTCGCCGACCGCCAGGGCTCAGGCATCGGCGCCAGGCTCGTGCGCCAGTCGATCGCCCGCGCGCTCGGCCGCGGCCACAAGGCGGTGATCCTCGTCGGCGACGCGCCCTACTACGCGCGTTTCGGCTTCGCCCGCCGCCACACGGTGAACCTGGAGATGCCCGGCTGGGTCGACGAGCGCCGCTTCCTCGGTCTCGAGCTGACCGCCGGCGCCCTCAAGCTCGCCCGCGGCATGGTTCGTCCGAGCGGCGATTTCGCCGTGCCGGCGGCGGCCCGCGCCGCCTGATCCGCGTACGATGGCGCTCAAGGCGTTGATCGCCGCCCCCGGCGGCGATAGGCAGAGGCGTTGCGCGACGCGGAAAGGACGCCCCGTGGCCCCTGGCATCAAGGACCGGCCGGACGGCCGCGAGATCGCGCGCAGGAACATTTGTCTTTCGCCCGCCGGGACGGCCCTGCCCGACCTCGGCTGAACCCGCAGCGGGACCGCCCTTCCCCCGCGATAATTCCGAACTTCAGGGAGCCCCATGATGAGCAAGACTGACGAAGCCGCCGGCTGGCCCAGGCACGGCACGATCACCGGCCCCATCGTGATGATCGGCTTCGGCTCGATCGGCCGCGGCACGCTGCCCCTCATCGAGCGCCACTTCGAATACGATCCGAAGCGCTTCGTCGTCGTCGATCCCGACGACAGCCACGCCGACCTGCTGAAGAAGCACAAGGTCCGCTTCGTCCAGGAGGCGGTGACCAAGGCCAACTACAAGAGGCTGCTGACGCCGCTGCTCACCGAGGGCGAGGGCCAGGGCTTCTGCGTCAACCTCTCGGTCGACACCGGCTCGCTGGACCTCATCAAGCTCTGCCGCAAGCTCGGTGTGCTCTATATCGACACCGTCGTCGAGCCCTGGCTCGGCTTCTATTTCGACAGCAAGAAGGGCAACGCCGAGCGCACCAACTACGCGCTGCGCGAGCCTGTGCGCGAGGAGAAGCGGGCCAATCCCGGCGGCACCACCGCCGTCTCCTGCTGCGGCGCCAATCCCGGCATGGTTTCGTGGTTCGTCAAGAAGGCGCTGATCGACATCGCCCGCGACACCGGCGCCAAGGTGAAGGAACCCGCCGCCGGCGACCGCGAGGGCTGGGCGAAGCTGATGAAGAAGCTCGGCGTCAAGGGCGTGCACATCGCCGAGCGCGACACCCAGCGCACCCGCAAGCCCAAGCCCATGGACGTGTTCTGGAACACCTGGTCGGTCGAGGGCTTCATCTCCGAGGGCATGCAGCCGGCCGAGCTCGGCTGGGGCACCCACGAGAAATGGATGCCGAAGAACGCCCGCAAGCAGAAGAAGGGCTGCAAGGCCGCCATCTATCTCGAGCAGCCCGGCGCCAACACCCGCGTGCGAAGCTGGTGCCCGACGCCCGGCGCCCAGTACGGCTTCCTCGTCACCCACAACGAATCGGTGTCGATCGCCGACTACTTCACCGTCCGCAAGGACGGCAAGGTCGTCTACCGGCCGACCACCCACTACGCCTACCACCCCTGCAACGACGCCGTGCTCTCCCTCGACGAGGTGTTCGGCGCCGCCGGCCGGGTGCAGCCGGTCCACCACGTGCTCGACGAGGACGAGCTGGTCGACGGCGTCGACGAGCTCGGCGTCCTCGTCTATGGCCACAAGAAGAACGCCTACTGGTACGGCTCGCAGCTTTCGCTGGACGAGGCCCGCAAGCTCGCCCCCTACCAGAACGCCACCGGCCTCCAGGTGACGTCGGCGGTGCTGGCCGGCATGGTCTGGGCGCTGGAGAACCCGCAGGCCGGCATCGTCGAATCCGACGAGATGGACTTCCGCCGCTGCCTCGAGATCCAGATGCCCTATCTCGGGCCGGTGAAGGGCTACTACACCGACTGGACGCCGCTGGAGGACCGCGAGAAGCTCTTCAAGGAGGATCTCGACCGCAAGGACCCCTGGCAGTTCCGCAACATCCTCGTGCGCTGAGCGGCGCCGCTCAGCGCATCCCGGTGACGATCTCCCGGTCGCGCGGCCAGTCGATCCGGTAGCCGAAGGAGATCGTCCGCTCGGCCTGCGGCTGCAGCGTGAACCGCCATGCCAGCACGCCCGGCCGCCCGTCGGCGTCGCTCGCGTCCGGCTTGTCGTTGCTGTCGAGGGCGCTGACGCGGATCTCCTCATGGATGGCGCGCGGCAGCGTCTCGTAGACGACGATGGCGATCGGCTGGGCATGGCGGTTGGCGATCTCGGTGCGCCAGTCGCGGATGTCGTTGGATTCGCGGGTGAAGACGCCGGTCTCGCCCTTGCGCTGCACGACCTGCGTGCGCTCCACGGTGATCCGCTCGTCGCGGCCGAAGCCGAGCACCGTCTCGTCGCCGGCATTGAGAACCGGCATCGCCGAGGCGCCGACATTCATGCCGTCGCGGAACAGCGTGACGGGTCCCGCCGGCAGCGGCGAGCGGCCCTCGAAGGTCAGCTTCGCGGAGAGATAGGCATGCGCGTCGAGCGCCGGCACGATGCGCGCCTCCAGCGCCGCCGGCATGACGTGGTCGGCGATCCTGACGAGCCGGGTATCGCCCGACGCGTCGATGTCGGCAACGCCCTGCACGCGGTATTCGGCGTCGAAGCCGGTATCGACCACCGGCACCGGCGCCTCGGCGACCTTGGCCATCTCCTCGTCGGCCGCCGGCGCCGCGGCGGTGTCGGCGGCGCCGCCATAGTTGCGCGCCGGCATCGAGTTGCGCGGCTCAGGCCGCGGGCGCACGAAATCGATGTAGCGCGTCCGCGGCTCCGGCGCCGAGGTCGCGCCGAGCGGGTTGGCGGTGGCCAGCGTCAGCTTCACGCCGCGCCAGTCCTCGCCGCTGGTCTGGCTGATCTCGGCGCGCTGCACGATGGTGAGCGAGGGGTTTTCGCCGCCGGTATCGAGCCGCGCATCGTAGACCGGCCGCCAGCCTGCAGCGCCGACGCGGTAGCGCACGTTGAGCGTCCCCGCGGCGTCGGCCGGCGCCGAGATCCTCACGGCGACGCGGCTCGCCCATTGCGGATCGCCGGTCTGGCGCGACAATTGTCGCATGATCTCCTCGATACGCTTGTCGATCGCCCGCTGGCCCTGCCGCGCGGCGAGGATGCGCTCCTCGACCGCCGTGTGCTTCTCGTCGATGAAGGTGTAGAGCTCGGCCGGCGACATGCCGGCGACCTTGCCGCCGTCCTCGTCCGCGGCGCCCGTCGTTGCGGCGGCGACGGTCCTGCCGGCGAGCGCGGTGATCATGCGCCGCTGCATCTCCGCCGTGCGCACCACCCCGTCGAGGCGCGCCCGCTCGTCGCGCAGCGTCTCGATCTCCGCCTCGAGCGCGTTGCGGTTCTCCGCCTCGGCGATGACGGGAACCCGCGCGACGTCGACCGACTGGATCGTCAGCGCCGCGTCGGCGGCCCCGTCGACGCGCAGGAAGCCGGCGTCGATGCCGTCCGGCAGTCCCTCGACGAAGACCACGTGATCGCCGGCCGGCAGGCTGACCGGGACCGCCCGCGTGACCTCGGCGCCCGCCGGATAGACGGTCACCGCGTCGATGCGGCTGTCGGGGCGGAACTCGCCGGCCAGCGCCGTCGAGGAAACGAGCGCGACGGCCAGCGTCGCGAGCAGAGGAGCGCCGGTGCGGCGCGCGCGGAGCGGAAGGGGCATCGCGTGAACTCCCGTCTGTGTTCTTCGGGCCCCCCGACCCTACGCGCAATCATTGCGCACGGGAATTGCGGCATCTTGGAGACGCCGCCAGCTCCCCCCGCGACGCTGCATGCGGCGTCAGAAATGCAGCGGCTTGGCCTGCTTGACCATCGGCAGCGCCTGCACCTTCGCCGCGATCTCGGGCGGGATCACGCCATCCACCTCGACCAGGCAGATGGCGTCGCCGCCGGCGCGGTCGCGGCCGAGATTGAAGGTCGCGATGTTGACGCCGGCATTGCCGAGCAGCATGCCGAGCGCACCGATGAAGCCGGGCTTGTCCTCGTTGGTGATGTAGAGCATGTGCGGGCCGACCTCGGCCTCCATGTTGATGCCCTTGATCTGGATGAGGCGCGGCTTGCCGTCGGAGAACACGGTGCCGGCGACCGAGCGCTCCTGCCGCTCGGTCTTCACCGTCAGCCGGATGTAGTTCTCGTAGGCGCCGCGCTGCTCGCGCCGCACCTCCTCGATCGCCATGCCGCGCTCGCGCGCCATCGCCGGCGCCGACACCATGTTGACGTCCTGCAGCATCGGCCGCAGCACGCCGGCGAGGATCGCCGAGGTCAGCGCTTTGACGTTGAGCTCCGCGACCGGCCCCTCATACTCGATCCTGAGCGCGCTGATCGCCGTCTCGGTGAGCTGGCCGGCGAACGAGCCGAGCAGCTCGGCGAGCGCCACGAAGGGCTTCAGCCGCGGCGCCTCCTCGGCGCTGATCGAGGGCATGTTGAGGGCGTTCGTCACCGCGCCGTTGACGAGGTAGTCGGACATCTGCTCGGCGACCTGCAGCGCGACATTCTCCTGCGCCTCGCTCGTCGCCGCCCCCAGATGCGGCGTGCAGACGAGGTTCGGCGCGCCGAACAGCACGTTCTCGGTCGCCGGCTCGCTGGAGAAGACGTCGATGCCGGCGGCCGCCACATGACCGCTCTCCAGCCCCGCGCGCAGCGCCGCCTCGTCGACCAGCCCGCCGCGCGCGCAGTTGACGATGATGACGCCCTTGCGGGTGCGGTTGAGGGCGTCGGCGGAGAGGATGTTGCGGGTCTTCTCGGTCAGCGGCGTGTGCAGCGAGATCACGTCGGCGCGCGCCAGCAGCTCGCCGACCTCGACCTTCTCGACGCCGAGCTCCGTCGCCCGCTCCGGCGACAGGAAGGGATCGAAGGCGATGACCCTCATCCGCAGCCCGATGGCGCGCTCGGCGACGATGGAGCCGATATTGCCGCAGCCGATGATGCCGAGTGTCTTGGCGGTGAGCTCGGTCCCGAGGAAGCGGTTCTTCTCCCACTTCCCGGCCTGGGTCGATTCGTTGGCCGCCGGGATCTGCCGCGCGGCGGCGAACATCAGCGCGATGGCGTGCTCGGCGGTGGTGATCGAATTGCCGAAGGGCGTGTTCATCACCACGATGCCCTTCTGCGTCGCCGCCGGGATGTCGACATTGTCGACGCCGATGCCGGCGCGGCCGATGACCTTGAGATTGTCGGCTGCGGCGATGATCTTCTCTGTCACCTTGGAGGCCGAGCGGATCGCCAGCCCGTCATAGGCGGGGATGGCGGCGAGCAGCGCCTCCTTGTCCTTGCCGAGGTCGGGCTTGTAGTCGACCTCGACGCCGTGGCGCTTGAAGATCGCGACCGCGGCTTCGCTGAGCTGGTCGGAGATGAGTACGCGGGGTGCCATGTTCAGGCTCCTTGAATGGCGCGCCGGCCGGTAGGACCGCCGGGCGGGAATATCGCTTGCGGGATCAGGCGGCGATCAGGCGGCCGAGGCGAGCTCGGCGGAGGCGACCTCGAAGGCCCAGTCGAGCCACGGCGTCAGCGCCGCGACGTCGGATGCCTCCACGGTCGCGCCGGTCCATATCCGCAGGCCGGCGGGCGCGTCGCGATAGGCGCCGATATCGTAGGCGGCGCCCTGCTTCTCGATCAGCGCCACCAGCCCCTTGGCGAAGGCCGCCTCGCGCTCGGCGCCGAGCGCCTTGATGGCGGGATCGGCGATCGTCAGGCACACCGAGGTGTTCGAGCGGGTCTTCTTGTCGCGGGCGAGGAAGTCGACCCAGCCGGCCGCCTTCACCCAGCGCTCGAGGATCGCCAGATTGGCGTCGGCGCGCCTGACCAGCCCGTCGAGGCCGCCGACCGAGGCAGCCCATTCCAGCGCGTCGATATAGTCCTCGACGCACAGCATCGACGGCGTGTTGATCGTCTCGCCGCGGAAGATGCCCTCGTTGATCTTGCCGCCCTTGGTGAGGCGGAAGATCTTCGGCATCGGCCAGGCCGGCGTGTGACTCTCCAACCGCTCCACCGCGCGCGGGCTGAGGATCAGCATGCCGTGCGCCGCCTCGCCGCCGAGCACCTTCTGCCAGGAATAGGTCACCGCATCGAGCTTCGGCCAGTCGAGGCGCTGCGCGAAGGCCGCCGACGTCGCGTCGCAGATCGTCAGCCCCTCGCGGCCGGCGTCGATCCAGTTGCCGTCGGGCACCCTGACGCCGGAGGTGGTGCCGTTCCAGGTGAACACCACGTCGCGCGCGAAATCGACCGTCGAGAGATCGGGCAGTTCGCCATAGCCGGCCTCGATGGTGCGCACGTCGGAAAGCTTCAGCTCCTTGCGCACGTCGCCGACCCAGCCGGCGCCGAAGCTCTCCCAGGCCAGCATGTCGACGCCGCGCGGGCCGAGCAGCGACCACATCGCCAGCTCGACGGCGCCGGTGTCGGACGCCGGCACGATGCCGATCCGGTAGTCGTTGGGCACCTGCAGGATCTCGCGGGTGAGGTCGATCGCCTTCTCGAGGCGGGCCTTGCCGGGCTTGGAGCGGTGGGAGCGTCCCGTCAGCGCGTCCTCGAGGACTTGCGGGGACCAGCCGGGCCGCTTGGCGCAGGGCCCGGACGAGAATTGCGGATTGTTCGGCCTGACGGCCGGCGGAGTCTTGCTCATGGCTTCTACCCTCTCAGATAGCCGCCCCTCGTTGGGGAGGGGTGTCCCACGGATGCGGATAGAGCCTCGCCGGCCTTTCGTCAATCGGCATCGTCGCGCCGCGCCGCCACGCACAAGCAAAACGGGCGGCCCGAAGGCCGCCCGCCATGTCTTCCCCGTGAAGGCGGAAGGATCAGTAGCTGGTCGTGACCGGCGCGTAGTCGTAGCCGGTGTCGAACAGGTAGCGCAGGCCGACGCGGACCTCGTGCGAGCGCAGATCGTCGTAGATGATCGCCGGCGCGGTGGAGCAGCAGTTGGTGAGCGTGCCGCTCGAGACCTTGCCGAGGTCCATGTAGCGGTAGCCGATGTCGAGCTTCATGTTCTGCGAGATGTCGTAGGACACGCCCGCCATGACCGCCCAGACGAACTCCCACTCGGAGTTGCCCGACAGCGAGGTGATGCCCGACGGCGGGATCACGGCGCCGTTGTTCTGGAACACCGAGGCGCGGTGATAGGCCGCGCCGAAGCCGGCGCCGACATAGGGCGTGATGCTCGCCCAGGTGCCGAAGTCGACATAGGCGTTGGCCATGAAGACCCACGAGGTGATGTCGACATTGTGCTGGGTGTTGCCGGCGCAGGCGCCGCACTGTGATTCGGAGTAGATGTTCACCTTGCCGCGATATTCCGCGGTCAGGTCGCCGCGGAACCAGGCGTTGAACTGGTAGCCGAAGCCGAGGCCGATGTTCCACGTATCGTCGATCGCCTCGTTCACGAGCGGAACGTAGGGCGAGCCCTGATAGAGCGACGGCGTGCCGTAGAAGTCATAGCTCACGTCGCCGCGCAGATACCACGCGGAGCCGATTTCGACCGGCTGTTCGACCGCCGGCGGCGGAACGATCGGAGGAAGATCGGCCGCCTGGGCCTGGCCGAACGCCGCGGTGAGGGCCACGGCGCCGGCGAGGAGAAGCTGCTTGAAGTACGTCATGTTTACCTCGTCTGACATTGCCCGGCCGCGACGCGCGGCATTCCGGGATCGCTGGTGCCAGAGGTGACATTGCCCGCACTTCCTTAAAGACGGATTAACCGTGTTCCTTAACCGTGCCTGTTAACTCTTTGTTATCCATGATTTTTCGCCGGATTTCGCATTCCCGGCGATTTTTCGCCCCGACTGTTGCACGCCTGCAACGCATCAGCCCTGCATTGACGTCGGTTGACACCCGGCGCGGCCCCTTCCAGCCTCGCATCCCTCCGCCAGGCCTGCCGAAAGCGCTCCCCATGCCGTTGCCGACGCCGATTCCCTGCCAGCGCGCCCTGTTCTCGATCCCGCGCGACGTCGCCTATTTCAACGCTGCCTATATGGGGCCGCTGACGCGGGCCGCCGTCGAGGCCGGCCGCCGCGCCGCCGAATTCAAGGCGACGCCGTGGACGGTCTCCTCGCAGGATTTCTTCACCCGCTCCGACCGCTTCCGCGCCCTGGCGGCGCGGCTGATCAACGCTTCCCCCGCCGACATCGCCATCGTCTCCTCGGCCTCCTACGGCGCCGAGACGGCGGCCCGCAACGTCGACTGCCCGAAGGGCTCCCGGATCGTGCTGCTGGAGGACCAGTTCCCCTCCAACGTCTATCCCTGGCAGCGCAAGGCGGCGGCGACCGGCGCCGAGGTCTTCGCCGTTCCCCGCGCCGCCGCGCGACGGCAGGGTGCTGGGCAGGACGGGGCGTGTGACTGGACGCCGGCGATCCTCGACGCCATCGGCGACGCCACCAGCGTCGTCGCCATCCCCAACCTGCACTGGACCGACGGCTCGCTGATCGACCTCGCAGCCGTCGGCGAGAAGGCGCGCCGGCACGGCGCCGCCCTCGTCCTCGACCTCTCGCAGTCGCTCGGCGCCCTGCCCTTCGACGTCGCCGAGGTGCGGCCCGATTTCATGGTCTCGGCCTGCTACAAATGGCTCCTCGGCCCCTACAGCCTCGGCATCCTCTACGCCGCCCCGCACCGCCAGGGCGGCGAGCCGCTGGAGGAGAACTGGATCACCCGCGCCGGCTCGGAGGATTTCTCCGGCCTCGTCTCCTACCGCGCCGACTATCAGCCCGGCGCGACGCGCTACGACATGGGCGAGCGGGCGAATTTCCACCTGATGCCGATCGCCGAGGCGGCGTTGGAGCAGTTGCTCGAATGGGGCGTGCCGGCGATCTCCGAAACCCTCGGCGAGACCACGCGGCTGATCGCCGACGCCGTCGCCCCGCTCGACTTCGCCGCCCCGCCGCCGGCGACGCGGGCGCCGCATTTCCTCGGCGTCGCCATGCCCGAAGACATGCCCGAGGACATATCCGTCGACCTGCCCGGACGGCTGCGCGGGGACAATGTCCATGTCAGCGTGCGCGGCCGCTCGATCCGGCTGACGCCGCATCTCTACAATGACGAGGAAGATATCGCGCGGCTGGCGGAGAGCCTGAAGCGGCTGCGGGGCTGACGCCCTCAGGCGCCGGTTTCCGCCTCCAGCGCCTCGACGATGTCGCCGACCACGCGGTCGACCAGCGCCCCGTCCTCGCCTTCCGCCATGACGCGGATCACCGGCTCGGTGCCCGACGGGCGGATGACGATGCGGCCGCGCTTGCCGAGCTTCGTCTCGCCGGCGCTGATCGCCGCCTCGACGCCCTTGGCCTCGAGCGGCGAGCCGTTGCGGTAGCGCACGTTGCGCAGCACCTGCGGGAACGGCTCGAAGCGGTGGCAGACGCTCGAGACGGGTTCGCCCGAGCGCGCCACCACGGCAAGGATCTGCAGCGCCGAGACCAGCCCGTCGCCGGTCGTCGTGAAGTCCGACAGCACGATATGGCCCGACTGCTCGCCGCCGACATTGTAGTTCTTGGCGCGCATGCACTCGACGACGTTGCGGTCGCCGACAGGTGTGCGCTCCATGCCGAGCCCGATGGATTCCAGATAGCGCTCCAGCCCGAGATTGCTCATCACCGTGGCGACGATGCCGCCGCCGGTCAGCCGGCCGTCCTCGGCCCAGGACTGGGCGACCGCGGCCATGAGCTGGTCGCCGTCGACGATGTTGCCCTTCTCGTCGACGATGATGACGCGGTCGGCGTCGCCGTCGAGCGCGATGCCGATATCGGCGCGCACCTCGTGCACCTTGCGCTGCACGGCGTCGAGCGAGGTCGAGCCGCAATCCTTGTTGATGTTGAGGCCGCTGGGATCGACGCCGATGGAGATCACCTCGGCGCCGAGCTCCCACAGCGCTTCCGGAGCGACCCGGTAGGCGGCGCCGTTGGCGCAGTCGACAACCACGCGCAGGCCGTCGAGCCGCAGGCCGCGCGGCAGCGTCCGCTTGGCGAACTCGACATAGCGCGAATTCGCCGACTCGATGCGTTTGGCGCGGCCGAGCTCGGTGGAGCGCGAGAAATACTCGGTGAGGTCGGAATCGATCAGCGTCTCGATCTGCTGCTCGACGTCGTCGCCGAGCTTGTAGCCGTCGGGGTCGAACAGCTTGATGCCGTTGTCATGGAAGCCGTTGTGCGAGGCCGAGATCATCACCCCGAGATCGGCGCGCAGCGACTTTGTCAGCATGGCGACGCCGGGCGTCGGCACCGGGCCGAGCAGGAACACGTCCATGCCGACCGAGGTGAAGCCGGCGACCAGCGCGTTCTCCAGCATGTAGCCGGAAAGCCGCGTGTCCTTGCCGATCACCACGCGGTGGCGATGGCTGCCGCGCCGGAACACGATGCCCGCCGCCATGCCTGCCTTGAGCGCGATCTCCGCCGTCATCGGATAGGCGTTGGCGCGCCCGCGAATGCCGTCGGTGCCGAAATACTTGCCGGTCATGATTGCCCTGCCACCCGTCCCGTAATTCGCCGGGACCATAGCCGCCAATATGACCGAACTTGGTTCAAAATTCGTGAGTGTTTGTTGCAGATGGTTAAGTGAAACTTCGCGGCACCCGCCTCGCCGCCGCGGCTGGATCTTCGCCTCCGCCGCAATGTCGGTTGGAGCAGGCTTTCCGAATTCTCCGCCCACCCTTCGAGACGCGCTTTCAGCGCTCCTCACGGTGAGGGTGAGGACCGTTAAGGAAATCGCTCCGGGGGAGCGATTTCAGGTCCGAACGCGCGAGGCCCGAAGCCGAGCGCCGGAAGGGAGCTGACCACAAACTCCCACCTCATCCTGAGGCGCGAGGCGAAGCCGAACCTCGAAGGGTGGGCTGAGGAAGGCCTCGACCGCCATGGCTTGAAGCCTCCGGCGTTCGACCCTGAAAACGCGCCACCGGCGCGTTTTCGATCCGGGTCTCACCCCTGCGGTTGCGGCTCCATGCCGCCCGTGCCGGGCTCGGCGTCGGGCTTGCGTTTGGCCTTGCCGGTCTTCGGCACGGCGGAGGCGCGCTGGGCGCTGCCGTCGTCATCGCCGGAATCGCGCACCGGCGGCCGTCCGGCCAGCAGGTCCTTGATCTCCTCGCCCGACAGCGTCTCGTATTCGAGCAGCCCCTTGGCGAGCGCCTCGAGGTCCTTCTTTCGGCGGGTCAGGATCTTCTTCGCCTCGTCGAGGCCGGCGGCGACGAAGCGCTTGATCTCGGCGTCGATCATCTCCGACGTCTTCTCGGAGATGTTCTGCGAGCGCGACACCGAGTGGCCGAGGAAGACCTCTTCCTGGTTCTCGCCGTAAGCGACCGTGCCGAGCCCCGGCGAGAAGCCCCAGCGCGTCACCATCATGCGCGCCAGCTTGGTCGCCTGCTCGATGTCGGAGGCAGCCCCCGAGGTCACCTTGTCGCCGCCGAAGATCATCTCCTCGGCGACGCGCCCGCCCATCATGATGGCGAGCCGCGAGGTCATCTGCTCGAAGCTCATCGACAGCTTGTCGCGCTCCGGCAGCTGCATGACCATGCCGAGCGCGCGACCGCGCGGGATGATCGTCGCCTTGTGGACCGGGTCGGTCGCCTTGACGTTGAGGGCGACGATGGCGTGGCCGGCCTCGTGATAGGCGGTCAGCCGCTTCTCCTCCTCGGACATGACCATGGTGCGGCGCTCGGCGCCCATCATGACCTTGTCCTTGGCGTCCTCGAACTCCGCCATGGTGACGATGCGCTTGCCGCGCCGCGCCGCCAGCAGCGCCGCCTCGTTGACGAGGTTGGCGAGGTCGGCGCCGGAGAAGCCTGGCGTGCCGCGCGCCACCACCTTGAGGTCGACATTCGGCGCCAGCGGCACCTTGCGGATATGCACCTTGAGGATCTTTTCGCGGCCGATCACGTCCGGGTTCGGCACCACGACCTGGCGGTCGAAGCGGCCCGGACGCAGCAGCGCCGGATCGAGAACGTCGGGACGGTTGGTCGCGGCGATCAGGATGATGCCCTCATTGGCCTCGAAGCCGTCCATCTCGACGAGGAGCTGGTTCAGCGTCTGCTCGCGCTCGTCATTGCCGCCGCCGAGGCCGGCGCCGCGATGGCGGCCGACCGCGTCGATCTCGTCGATGAAGATGATGCAGGGGGCATTCTTCTTCGCCTGCTCGAACATGTCGCGCACGCGGCTGGCGCCGACGCCGACGAACATCTCGACGAAATCGGAGCCGGAGATGGTGAAGAAGGGCACGTTGGCCTCGCCGGCGACCGCGCGCGCCAGCAGCGTCTTGCCGGTGCCGGGAGGGCCGACGAGCAGCACGCCGCGCGGGATCTTGCCGCCGAGGCGGTGGAACTTCTGCGGGTCGCGCAGGAACTCGACGATCTCCTCGAGGTCGAACTTCGCCTCGTCGACGCCGGCCACGTCGTCGAACATGACGCGTCCGTGCGCCTCCGTCAGCAGCTTCGCCTTGGACTTGCCGAAGCCCATCGCCTTGCCGCCGGCGCCCTGCATCTGGCGCATGAAGAATATCCACACGCCGATCAGCAGCAGCATCGGGAACCAGGAGACGAGCACGCCGAGCAGCGAGGGCACGTCGTCCGCCGGCGGACGCGCGGTGATCGTGACGCCGCGGTTCTCGAGCTTGGAGACCAGATTGGGGTCGTCGGGCAGATAGACCTGGAAGGAGCGTCCGTCGCTGTATTTTCCGGTGAGCTGGCGCCCGCTGATGGTCACCGACTGGACCTTGCCGTCGTCGACGTCCTTGAGCAGGTCGGAATAGGCGAGCTCGCTCGCCGTCGGGCGCTGCGTCGGGCCCTGGAACAGGTTGAACAGCGCGATCAGCAGCAGGCCGATCACGACCCAGAGCGCAAAGTTCCGGAAATTGGGATTCATGTGTGTCTGGACGCCTCGATATTATGCGGCCCCGCATCGGGCGAATGGCCCACCCTCGTCGTCTCTTTAACATAGGGGCGGGGTCGGGCCTTGGAAAGGCTGGCTCCGGCCCTATCGCCAAATTTCGTAAATGCCGCCGACGCCGGGGCGCCGAGCAGGCTGAGGCGGGCCTCGCCCGTCCACGTGGCCCTCGCCGCCATATGGGGATCGCCGCCGGCCACCGCAACGAAATCGCCGGCGGGCGAGAATACCGCCGGCAGCACGCGCCGCGCCGCGCTAGGAAGATAGGAAAAGCGTTCGCGGAGGACATCCTCGAAAGCATTGTCGCCGAGCGGACCGATCGCGACATCGGCATTGCCGGAAAGCGCGAAGCGCTTGTCCCAGACCGGCGCGCCGGGCGCCGCGGCGGCGGGCCCACAGCGCCCCCATTCGCGGAAGAGAAAGACCTTTTCGCCGGCGACCAGCGCCCGGCAGCCGCCGAGTGTCGCCCCCCTGCCCGCCAGCACGGAAGCGGCGAAGCGCCGGACGGCGTCGCGCGCCGGACGATGGGCGCGGCCGGCGATCGCGGCGGCGGCGAAGGACAGCGCCTCGGCGAGCCGCGCCGCCGGCTCCTCGGCGAGCGCCTCGCGCGACGCCACGGCGTTGCCATGGGCGTCGAAGGCGAGGCAGCGGCCGATCAGGCCGGCAATGGCCACCTCCCGCCGCGTCCGGATCGCGCCGGCGCGCGCGGCGATGCCGTTGAGCCTGGTGCGCGCATTGGCATCGAGCGCCCGGCGCACCCGCACCCGCTCGAAGCGCGTGTCGGCGTTGGAGGGATCGTCGACCACCGGGCCGAAGCCGAGCGCGATCTCGCGCAGTTCCTCCGGGGCGATACCGAGCAGCGGCCGCATGACGCGGACGCCGTCGAAGGCGGAATGCGCGCGGATGCCGGCGAGCCCGGCGAGCCCGCTGCCACGGGCGATGCGCATCGCCACCGTCTCCGCCTGGTCACCGGCGTGATGCGCCGTGACGATGGCGGAGAAGCCCTCGCGCCGCGCCAGCGCCGCCAGCAGCCGATAGCGCCCGTGGCGCGCCGACGCCTGGACGGCGCGCCTGGGCGGCGCGTCGAGCCTCAGCGTGAAATGGGCGATGCCGAGCGAGGCCGCGCGGGCGGCGACGAAGTCGGCCTCGGCGGCGGCCTCCGGACGCAGCCCGTGATCGACGGTCGCGGCGGCGATCCTCTTCGTCGGGAACGCGGCGACGGCGGCGTGCATCAGGGCGAGGCTGTCGGGCCCGCCCGAGACGGCGAGCAGCAGCGAGGGCGACGCGGCGAGCGGAGCGAGCGCCTCGCTCAGCATCCCGCCCGCGACATTTCGGCGCGCGCCGTCTCCCTCACCGTGCGGCTGGCGTTGGGGAACTTGTTCCCGACCTCGCGGAAGGCCGAGCAGGCGGCGTCGGTCTGCTGCATCTGGTTGAGCGACATGCCGAGCTTGAGCAGCGCGTCGGGCGCCTTGGCGCTGCCGGGATACTGCGAATAGGCCTTGAGGAAGGAATCGGCGGCGTTGCGGTACTGCCCCTGCGCGAAATGCGCCTCGCCGAGCCAGTACTGGGCGTTGCCGGCCAGCGGGTCCTGCGGGAAGCGGGCGAGGAAATCGCTGAAGCCCGCCGCGGCCGAGGCGTAGTCGGCGCGCAGGATGTAGCCGTAGGAGAGGTCGTAGGCGTCCTTGGGCGAGCCGCTCGGCGCCGCCGCGAGACGGCCGCTGAACTCGCGCCCCTGCTCCTCGATCGCCTGACCAGCCTGGGTCACCGCGCTGAGGTCGAGCGGGTTGCCGGGAACCTGCCCGAGCACCTGCG
>JBFWXZ010000019.1:0-26993 GCA_050186955.1 Flavobacteriaceae bacterium | reverse complement strand
CCTGCGTTTCTCTTTCTTCCTATTCAACTGTCAAAGAGCGTGCAGCGCGAAGAACGCTGCCGACCGACCGGCTTTCGCCACCCGACCGTCGAAGACCGTCACCCTGGAAGGGACCAGGGATACTAGCACCGGTCATTCGCAGAAGTAAAGCGACGAGCGCTCGAACCGTCACCGGCTGCCCACGCCCGTCGTGTGGCGGCTATATAGGTTTCGGCGCGGAGCATTGTCAACACCGATTTCGCAGTTTTTTTGCATTGCGATGACAGTTTTCCCGCCGGCCGTTTCGTGACGGGAGGATGACGTAGGGTTTTGCTGGATTTTCGCCGGTTCCGGGCCGTGCCGCCACCCCCGCCGGGCCGCATTCGAGCCACATTCCTCTGGCCTTGTCGGCATAAGGAACGCTCGTGCGGGCGCGCATGTGACGGGCATCCGCCCGCGCACTTGCCATCGCCGCCCGGCTCTGGCGTTATCGCAGCATCGAATCCGCGCCAATGCGGACGGAATCCAACGGGGGGCGTCGGCGCCGCTGGCATGAAGGGCGACATCGGAACAGAACCGGCGCTGGCCTTCGACAACGGCCCCGGAGAAGCCCCGCCGCAGCGCTGGGCCTATTCGCTGCGCTGGCTGGCCTGCACGCTGCTCGCCGGCGTCGCCGGCGGCGCGCTGGTTTCCGGCGCCCTCGTCACCGCCTTCGACGGCGAGTACAATTTCGCCCGCGCGGCGGGCACCAATGGCGGCGAGATCGCCGAGGCCGGCGAGCCGGCGGCCGGGGCTTCCGGCAAGCAGGACAAGATCGTCACCGTCGCCCGCGACTTCGCGACCCGCCAGATCATCCACGAGAATTTCGTCCGCACCGTCGACGGCAAGGAGCTGATCACGGTGCGGCCCTATGTGCGCATCACCGCGAGCCTCGAGCCGTCGGCCGCCGCCTACGCCTCGCAGATCCCGCCCTTCAACCCGATCAAGCTCTTCGCCGAGGCCGCCAACGAGGAGGCCGCGCCTAATCTCGACGACAAGTTCGTCACCGTGCAGGAGACCGACTTCTATCCCGGCGGTCCCTATGAGGAGCACGCGGTGATGAGCGTCGACGAGGTGCGCGCCGCCGTCCGCGAGCTCGCCGACTTCACCCCCGCCTCGATCGAGTATGCCGGCTCCGGCGACGGCATTCCCGGCTCCGGCGACGCCGTGGTCGGCTCGGGCGACGAATCCTTCGCCGGCCTCGGCATGATCGCGGCGACCGTCGACGGCCAGGCCAGCGTCTCCCCGCAACTGCCCGAGGGCGCCGCCGGCGACCGCGCCAACCCCGAATCCGGCGTCCTCTTCCTCGCCAAGAAGCGCGCCCCGACGCCCGTCCAGGACGGCGTGCCGGTCACCGTCACCGTCGAGCGCGGCGACACGCTGATGGCGATCCTCATGGAGAGCGGCGCCAGCCGCGAGGAGGCGATGAACGCCGTCTCCAGCCTCAGCGGCAAGATCGATCCCGCCGCCATCGCCGAGGGCACCGTCATCGACATGGTGATCGCCCCCGACGCCGAGGGCCGCGAGCGCCCGGTGCGCATCGCCGTCGCCGGCGAGGCCGGGGCGATTCTCGAGACCGACGGCAGCTTCGTGCCGGAGAGCGGCAATCTGGAGCCGCTGCTGCTGCGCTCCTCGGCCAGCGCCGCGCCGGCCGGCCCGCGCGCCAAGCTCTACGACAGCGTCTACGCCACCGCGCTCAAGCACGGCATCCCGCGCGAGCTCGTCGACGACCTCGTCCGCATCATCTCCTTCGACGTCGACTACCAGCGCCCGATGCAGCCCGGCGATTCGCTCGAGGTCTTCTACAACGAGCCGCAGACCGACGGCATCGACGCCCAGGAGCCGGAGATCCTCTACGCCTCGATCACCTCGCGCGGCGAGACGCACCGCTTCTTCCGCTTCCGCACGCCCGACGACGGCTTCATCGACTATTACGATCCGAGCGGCCACTCGGCGAAGAAGTTCCTGATGCGCAAGCCGATGAATGGCGGCCGCTTCCGCTCCGGCTTCGGCATGCGCCAGCACCCGATCCTCAAATACAAGCGCATGCACAACGGCGTCGACTGGGCGGCGCCCACCGGCACCCCCATCTTCGCCTCGGGCAACGGCACCATCATCAAGTCCGCCTGGACCTCCGGCTACGGCAAATATGTCGAGATTCGCCACGCCAACGGCTACGCCACCGGCTACGGCCACATGTCGGCCATCGCCAAGGGCATGGACGAGGGCGTCAAGGTCCGCCAGGGCCAGGTGATCGGCTATGTCGGCTCGACCGGCCTGTCGACCGGCCCGCACCTGCACTACGAGGTTCGCGTCAACGGCCGCCTCGTCGACCCGCTGCGCATCCGCCTGCCGCGCGGTCGCGTCCTCAACGGGCGCATGCTCACCTCCTACGAGCGCGAGCGCGCGCGCATCGAGGCGCTGATGAACCGCGCCCCCGCCTCCACCCGCATCGCCGGCGTCGGCGGCTAGCGACTACTCCATGAACCAGCCGTGGCTGACCAGCAGCGACTGGCCGGTCAGCGCGCCGCTCGGGAACGAGGCGAACAACAGCGCCACCTCGGCGACGTCCACGATCGAGGTGAATTCCTTGTCGACGGTGCCGCCGAGCATCACCTCCACGACGACCTGCTTCTCGCTGATCCCGAGCTCCTTCGCCTGCTCGGGAATCTGCTTGTCGACCAGCGGCGTGCGCACGAAGCCGGGACAGATGACGTTGGCGGTGACGCCGCGCTCGCCGCCCTCGCGGGCGATCGTGCGGGCGAGGCCGAGCAGCCCGTGCTTCGCCGTCACATAGGCGGCCTTGAGCGGCGAGGCGACCTTCGAGTGCACCGAGCCCATATAGATCACCCGGCCCGACTTCTGCCTGTACATGTGCGGCAGGCAGGCCCTTGTGGTCAGGAACGCGCCGTCGAGATGGATCGCCAGCATCTTCTTCCACTCGGCGAAGGGGAACTCCTCCGCCGGATGGACGATCTGGATACCGGCGTTGGAGACCAGCACGTCGACCGTGCCCCACGCCTCCACGACCTCGGCGACGCCATCGTTCACCGCCGTCTCGTCGGTGACGTCCATCGCCACCGCCATCGCCTTGCCCGGTCCAGCGGCGTTGAGCCTGGCGGCCGCCTCCTCGGCCGCCTCGCGCTTGATGTCGGCGACCGCGACCCGCGCGCCCTCGGCGACGAACCGTGCCGCGATGCCGTATCCGATACCCCCCGCCGCCCCGGTCACGATCGCAACCTTGTTGTCGAGTTTCATCTTCATCTCCTTCGGGTTCATGCGGTGAGGTCGTAGGTGGTGACGCCCGGCTTCGCCGGCGCCCGCCCCAGCCAGTCGGGATGCGACAGCGAGGTCAGCACGTCGCGCCTTCCGGCCTCCCAGTGCTCCTCCATCGAGGTGCGGGAAAATTCGTAGTCGCGCGCGTGCCCGCGCCACGCCCGGTCGCGGTAGATCAGATGCAGCACCGTCACCGGCGGCTCGCGGCGCGCCTGCTTGAGGAATTGCAGGTCCGGATCGTCGGCCAGCTCCGGCGGCAGCTTGCCGGCGAGGCGGTCGAAGGCGGCGCGCAACGCGTGGCGCTCGCGCATCTGCCGCGTGTGGTCGCGGGTGCGGCTCGAATAGCGGATTTCCTTCTCGCGCTCGGCGGCGTCGAGCAGCGTCTCCGGCATCGTGCCGCGGGCCGAGAACAGATCGACCTGGAACACCGTCGTCTCGCGCTCCAGCCCATCGTCCAGCACGTGGTGCAGCGGCGTGTTGGAAACGATGCCGCCGTCCCAGTAGTACTCGCCGTCGATCTCGACCGGCGGCAGGCCGGGCGGCAGCGCACCCGAGGCCATGACGTGGCGCGCGTCGAGCGGCTGCGACCCGCAGTCGAAATAAGCGAAATTGCCGCTCTTCACATTGACCGCGCCGACCGACAGGCGCGGTCCCTCGCTGTTGAGGTAGTCGAAGTCGACGAGATCGGCGAGCGTGCGCTCCAGCGGCGCGTGATCGTAGAAGCCGAGCTTGGCCGGGTCCGGTTCGGGGATCGAGACCGGCGGCAGGAAGCGCGGGTCGAAGAAGCCCGGCACCCCGAGGACCAGCGAGTTCAGCGCCGCGAGCTGCGAGAAGCCCGAGCGCCAGTCGCCGCCGGTCGTCAGCGGCCGGCCGATGTCGCGCGAGGTCACCAGCTCCCAGAAGGCGCGCAGCCTCGCCACCCGGTCCTCCGGGCGGTTGCCGGCGATGATCGCGCCGTTGATGGCGCCGATCGAGATTCCGGCGATGCGGTCCGGCGGGTGGCCGGCCTCGCACAGCGCCTCGTAGGCGCCCGCCTGGTAGGCGCCGAGCGCCCCGCCGCCCTGCAGCACGAGGACGGTGTCGCCGCCCCGGTTTTTCCCGCGGCCGTTTCCGGCCGCGCCGTTGCTCGCTTTTGCCATGCACAAGAATTTAGTGTGCAGCGCAGCAAGAATCCATCGCGCTTTCGCTGCGCCGCATTAAATTTTGGTCATGTGGCTCAATCGGGCAGGCCGAGTTCCCGGCGCGCCTTGCGCGTCAGCCCGGCCGCGACGAGGCGGTAGCTCGCGGCGAGATAGTCGCGGAAGGCGTCGGCGTCGAGCGTCTCGTCGCCGGTGCGCTAGATCCACTTCATGCCGCGCGAGGCGAGATAGGGCGCGGGCCGGCAACCCGGCCGGTCCTTGAGGATCTCGTAGCTCATGGCGCTGACCTTGAAGGTCGCGTGCAGCGCGTCCCCGTCGGCGAGCCGCGCCAGCGCGAAGACCTTGCCGCCGATCTTCCACACATCCGCGCCGCCCCACTGCACCACATGGGTCGTATGGGGAAGCGAGGCGCAGAAGGCGTTGTAGTCGTCGAGGGTCATCGCGGAGCCCGGATATCGCCGGCCATGGCGGCCCTCCGTCCGAGTATAGTGTTGCAATCCCCCCGCGAAAGGGGGCAGCATCGGCGCGCTTCCCGCCGCTTTCCGGCTCCTTCCCGCCACCTCGGACGAGAATTCCATGCGCATCGACGCCATCTACCGCTATCCGGTGAAAGGCCTGTCGCCCGAGCCGCTGGACAGCGTCGCGGTCGAGACGGGGGCAACGCTGCCCTTCGACCGCGCCTTCGCCATCGAGAACGGGCCGAGCGGCTTCGATCAGGCGGCGCCGCAATACTTCCCCAAGAACCGCTTCCTGATGCTGATGCGCGACGAGAAGCTCGCCGCCCTGCACACCCGCTTCGATCCCGAATCGGGGATGCTGGAGATCCACCGCAACGGCAAGCGGGTCGCCGGCGGCAATATCGGAACGCCCATCGGCCGCACATTGGTCGAGCAGTTCTTCGCCGCCTACATGGCCGACGCGCTGCGCGGGGCCCCGCGCATCCTCTGTGGCCACGCCGAGGGTCGCCCCCCGCACAGCTTCTCCGACATCGCCGCCAAACGCGTCTCGATCATCAATCTGGCGAGCGTCGTCGACATCGAGCGGATCACCGGGCGCAAGGTCGATCCGCTGCGCTTTCGCGGCAATCTGCACGTCGAGGGCATCGAGCCCTGGGCCGAGCTCGCCCTCGTCGGCGAGACGCTGACGACCGCCGGCGGCGTCCGGCTGCGCGTTACCGACCGCATCCAGCGCTGCGCCGCCACCAATGTCGACCCGGCGACCGGCGAGCGCGACATGACCATTCCGCGCGCCATCATGGGCGCCTTCGGCCATCAGGATTGCGGCGTCTATGCCGAGATCGTCGCCGGCGGCCGGCTGTCGGCGGGCGAGGCACTGGAGGTCGATAGCAAAGAAAAGGGCCCGGAACTTCCGTTCCAGGCCCCCTGATCGCTGCGATCGACCGAGGATCAGGCCTCGGCCACCGCCTTCATCGCATCGTCGCCGGAGGCCGGCGGCGCGGCGTCGGCTTCCCCGCCCTCGCCCGCATTGTCGCTCTCGACGGCGGCGCGGCGGCGCGGACGGCCGCGGCCGCGCTTGGGACGCGGTGCTTCGTCCTGCTGCGATTCCTCGCGCGCCGCGTCGTGTCCGTTGACGGAACCCTCGTCGTCGCCTTCCGCCTGCGAGGCGGCAAGCTCGGAAGGCTGGTCGCCCGAGCCCGGCGCCTGGCGGCTGCCATTCGCATGCTGGCGGCCGGCATTGGCATTGGAGCCGGCGTCGTTGTTGTCCTCGTCGCCGTCGTCCTCGTCGCCGTAACGGTTCTGGTTGCCGTCGTGGTTCTGCTGGCGCTGCTCGGGCGGCGTCGCCGCGGCGACGATGCGGAAATAGTGCTCGGCGTGCTGGAGATAGCTCTCCGAGGCGACCGGATCGCCGGAAGCCGCGGCGTCGCGCGCAAGCTGGAGATATTTCTCGACGATCTGCGAGGCGGTGCCGCGCACCTTCACGTCGGGCCCGTTGCTCTCGTAGGAGCGGTGCAGCGGATTGCCGCCGCCGCCACCGCCGCCGCCCTTGCGGCCCCGTCCACGCATTCTCTTGCCCTGCTGGCCTGGTCTCATAGTCGGATGTTTCTCTTCTGTTGGAATGTGAACGACACGCCTGCCGCCGATCGGGTCCGGATTAGAAGCTCCCCGACGCCTTCAGCCAAGAAATCGGCCAGGAAGGCGGTGTTATTCAGGCACCAAGCCGCGCTTCACCTTGCCATTTGCCAACGGTTCCAAAACCCGCCTCACGGCCACCGGACAACCGGCGTCGCGCCATGCGGTCGAGCTCTTTTTCCGGGCACGCATATCAGGATGATCGCGCTTCACGCCGAGTCATCAGATATCGGTTTCGCGGCAACCGGTTCCACCTGGCACCCGGCGCCCCCTTGGCGCCGCAAATCGACAATGCCTTTCGGAATCCGTGACTGGAAAGTAGCGAGTCCACGCGCATTTTCCAAGTTTTTTTTGCAGATTATGCGCGTTTTGCGGTCACCACGCGGTCGCGGCCGGCAAGATCGCAGAGCGTGCGGCAATCGGTCAAACCGGCCGCTTTTGCAAGCGCCGTGACGGCGGCGGCCTGCATATGGCCGATCTCGACGGCAACCGCGCCGCCGGGCGCGAGCAGCCCCGCCGCCTGCGGCAGTATGACGCGGTAGGCGTCGAGCCCGTCGGCGCCGGCGAAAAGCGCCCGCAGCGGCTCGTGGTCGCGCACCTCCCGCGACAGGCCGGCGCGCTCGTTCTCGGCGATATAGGGCGGGTTGGAGACGACGAGGTCGAAGCCGCCGCCGAGCGCCGCTCCCCAGTCGCCGGCGACGGCGAGAATCCGGCCCTCGACGCCGTGGCGCATCGCGTTGCGCCGCGCCGTCTCCGCAGCTTCCGGGGAAATGTCGGTGGCAAGCGCTCGCGCATCCGCCCGCGCCTTGAGGATCGCCACCGCGATCGCGCCGCTGCCGGTGCCGAGATCGACGATCAGCGGCGACGGCGTGCCGGCGATCAGCGCCAGCGCCGCCTCGACCAGCGTCTCGGTGTCGGGCCGCGGCACCAGCGTCGCCGGCGCGAGCTCGAAATCGAGGCCGTGGAACTCCCTGACGCCGAGGATGCGGGCGACCGGCTCGCCGCCCTCGCGCCGCGCGATCAGCCCCTCATAGGCGGCGGCGTGTTCTTGCGGGAAGGGATCGCGCTCGGCGAGGAAGAAGGCCTCCGCCGTCAGCCCCAGGCAATGGGCGGCGAGAAGCCGCGCGTCGAGGTCGGGGGTATCCGCGCCCGCCGCCTTCAGCCGCGCCGCGGCCGCCCGCCATCGCGCCGCGATGCTTGCGCTCACGCCCCACCGTCGTCGGCGGCGAGCCGCTGCGCCTGGTCCTCGGCGATCAGCGCGTCGATCACCTCGCCCAGCGCCTCGCCGGCGAGGATCTTGTCGAGCTTGTAGAGCGTCAGATTGATGCGGTGGTCGGTCATCCGCCCCTGCGGGAAATTGTAGGTGCGGATGCGCTCCGAGCGGTCGCCGGAACCGACGAGGCCCTTGCGCGCCGCCGCCCGCTCGCTGTCGGCCCGCGTCCGCTCGAGGTCGTAGAGCCGGGCCCGCAGCAACGTCATCGCCTTGGCCTTGTTCTTGTGCTGCGAGCGCTCGTCCTGCACCGCCACCACGACGCCGGTCCGCAGGTGGGTGATGCGCACCGCGCTGTCGGTGGTGTTGACGTGCTGGCCGCCGGCGCCCGACGAGCGGAAGGTGTCGATCTTCAGATCGCCCTCGTCGACCTCGATATCGACGTCCTCGGCCTCCGGCAGCACCGCCACCGTCGCCGCCGAGGTGTGGATGCGCCCGCCCGATTCCGTCTCGGGAACCCGCTGCACCCGGTGCACGCCGGATTCGAATTTGAGCTTGGCGTAGACCCCGGCGCCGTCGATGCGGGCGATGATCTCGCGATAGCCGCTGAGGTCGGATTCGCTGGCCGAGAGGATCTCGACCTTCCAGCCCTCCAGCTCGCAGAAGCGCTGGTACATCCGCAGCAGGTCGGCGGCGAACAGCGCCGCCTCCTCGCCGCCGGTGCCGGCGCGGATCTCGAGGATGGCGCCGAGGTCGTCGGCCTCGTCGCGCGGCAGCAGCAGCACCTGCAGCTCGCGGCCCATCTCCTCGATGCGTGCGTCGAGGGCGGAGGCCTCCTCGTAGGCCATGTCGTAGAGGTCGCGCTCGGTCGCCGGATCGTTCAGCACCTCGTCGAGATCGGCGCGCTCGCGGCGCGCCTGCGACAGTCGCCTGCCCGCCTCGACGACCGGTTCGAGGCGCGCGCGCTCGCGCGACAGCTTCACCAGCTCCTCCGGCGGCAGCGGCGAGGACAGCCGCTGGTCGATATAGTCGAAGCGGTCGATGACCTGGCCGACCTTGCTTTCCAGGCTCATGCGATCTGCACCTTGTTGGCGCGCGCGAACTGCTCCAGGTCGTGCCGCAGATTGCCGCCGGTCGCGATCAGCCGCGGGCCGATCCATTTCTGCAGCTTCCTCAGGTCGAGCGAGCGGATCATCGCCTTCACCGGGCCGACCGAGGCCGGCGTCATCGATATCGAGCGGTAGCCGATGCCGAGCAGCGCCATCGCCGACAGCGGCGAGGAGGCGAGCTCGCCGCACAGCGTCACCGGCACCCCCGTGGCGTCGGCGCGCGCGACGATGCGCCGGAGCGCCCGCAGCACCGCCGGGTGCAGCGGGTCGAAGCGCCCGGCGAGCAGCGAGTTGCCGCGGTCGGCGGCGAACAGGAACTGGATCAGGTCGTTGCTGCCCACCGACAGGAAGTCGACCCGCTCGGTCAGCTCCTCGAGCTGCCAGAGGATCGACGGCACCTCGATCATCGCGCCGAGCTGCACATGCGCCGGCGTGCGGTGGCCGTGCCGCTGCAGATGCGCGACCTCGCGCTCGAAGAGCTCGCGGGCGCGCTCGAACTCGCTGACGTCGGAGATCATCGGGAACATCAGCTTGAGGTCGCGGCCGGCGGCGGCGTGCAGCAGCGCCCGCATCTGGGTGCGCAGCAGCCCCGGCCGGTCGAGCGCCATGCGGATCGCCCGCCAGCCCATGGCCGGGTTCTCCTCCTTCGCCTGGCGCAGATAGGGCAGGATCTTGTCGCCGCCGACATCGAGCGAGCGGAAGGTGACGGGCAGGTCGCCGGCGGCGTCGAGCACCGCCGAATAGAGGTCGCGCTGCTCGCTCATGCGCGGGAAGGTCGAGGCGATCATGAACTGCAGTTCGGTGCGGAACAGCCCGATGCCGCCGGCGCCGGCCTCGCGCACATGCGGCAGGTCGACCAGCAGGCCGGCATTGAGCAGCATGGCGACCGGCACGCCGTCGCGGGTGACCGCCGGCAGGTCGCGGTCCTTGGCGTATTCCGCCTGCCGGCGGGCGCGGAAGCGCACCTTGTCGGCATAGGCCGCCTCGACGTCGCCCGAGGGGCGGATATGGACGTCGCCGGTCTCGCCGTCGACGATGATCGCATCGCCGTCATTGACGATGTCGAGCACGCCCTCGACATGGCCGACGGTGGCGATGCCGAGCGCCTTGGCGACGATGGTGACGTGGCTCGTCGCCGAGCCCTCCTCCAGCACCAGCCCGCGCAGCGCGCCGCGATTGTAGTCGAGCAGCTCCGCCGGCCCCATGTTGCGGGCGACCAGGATCGCGTCCTTCGGCATCTCGCCGGCGACCGGATGCTGGGTCCAGCCGACCAGCGTGCGCAGCAGCCGGTTGGCGAGGTCGTCGAGGTCGTGCAGGCGCTCGCGCAGATAGGGGTCGGTCTGCCGCAGCATGCGCGCGCGGGTGTCGTTCTGCACCCGCTCGACGGCGGCCTCCGCCGTCAGCCCGGTGTTCACCGCCTCGCGGATGCGGTTCGCCCAGCCGCGGTCATAGGCGAACATCCGGTAGGCCTCGAGGATGTCGCGCGGCTCGCCGGCCGCCCCGAGCTCGCGGCTCGCCAGCATGTCGTCGATCGAGTTGCGGAGCTGCTCCAGCCCCTCGTCGAGCCGCTGCAGCTCCTGGCGGGTGTCGGTGGCGATGAGGTCGCGGACGACGACGCGCGGCTCGTGCAGCACCGCGTGGCCGAGCCCGATGCCGTCGGCCAGCGGCTTGCCGGTGAGGTGACTCTGCTGCTGCAACGCCAGCTTCGAGCCGGCGCGCACCAGCGACTGCAGCTCGCCGCCGGCGATCATCTCGGCGAGCACGACCGCGATGGTCTGCAGCGCCTCGACCTCTTCCTCGATGTAGTGGCGCTGGGTCTGGTTCTGGACGACGAGGACGCCGATGGCCTGGCCGCCGCGCAGGATCGGCACGCCGAGGAAGGAGTGGTAGACCTCCTCGCCCGTCTCCGGCTTGTAGGCGAAGGCCGGGTGGCTCTGGGCTTCCGGCAGGTTGAGGGCGCGGGCGTCGGCGGCGATGGTGCCGACGAGGCCCTCGCCGACCGCCATGGTCGTCATGTGGACGGCCTCGCGCTTGAGGCCCTCGGTGGCGAACAGCTCCAGCGTGCGGTCGCCGCGCAGCACATAGACCGAGCAGACCTCGGCCACCATGTTGGCCGCGATCAGCACCACGATCCTGTCGAGCCGCTCCTGCGCGCTGACCGGCTCCGCCATGACCTCGCGAAGCCGGCGGAGCATGACGCGCGGGCCGCCTGCCGAACCCCGCATCGGACGCCCTTTGTTCAATCTGGCCGGGAAATCCTGCCGGCCGACCCGTACTGGACCTGCTACAACCGGCCGCCGTCGGGTGAGCCGTCAGGCCTGACCCTTGTCGAGCCCGTATAGCGAATGCAGCGTGCGCACCGCAAGTTCGGTATAGGCCGATTCGATCAGGATCGAGACCTTGATCTCCGAGGTGGTGATCGCCTGGATGTTGATTCCCTTGGCCGCCAGCGCCCGGAACATGTCGGCGGCGACGCCGGCGTGGCTGCGCATGCCGATGCCGATGATCGACACCTTGACCACGTCGGTGGAGCCCTGCACGGCGCCGATCTCGAGGTCGGGGATCGCCTCGACCACCTTCATCGCCCGCCCGTAGTCGGAAGCCGGGACGGTGAAGGTCATGTCGGTGTAGTTGCCGTCCTCCGACACGTTCTGGACGATCATGTCGACATTGATGCCGGCCTCCGCTAGCGGCCCGAAGACCGACGCCGCGACGCCCGGCCGGTCGGCGACCCGGCGCAGCGTGATCTTCGCCTCGTCCTTCTGGAAGGCGATGCCCGTGACGACCTGCTGTTCCACGATTTCCTCCTCGCCGCATATGAGCGTGCCCGGCGGCAGATTTCCGGCGCCGACCTGCGGCGCGTCCGGATCATCGAAACTCGAGCGCACGAAGGTCCTGACCCCGTGCACCATGGCCATCTCGACCGAGCGCACCTGCATCACCTTGGCGCCGAGCGAGGCCATCTCCAGCATCTCCTCGAAGGCGATGCGGTTGAGGCGGCGCGCCTGCGGCACGATGCGCGGATCGGTGGTGTAGACGCCGTCGACGTCGGTGTAGATGTCGCAGCGGTCGGCCTTGATCGCCGCCGCGATGGCGACGGCGCTGGTGTCCGAGCCGCCGCGCCCCAGCGTGGTGATGCGCTTGTCGGGGCCGATGCCCTGGAAGCCGGCGATCACCGCCACCTGGCCGATGGCGAAGCGGTCGTTGAGGACGCCGACATCGATCTCGCGGATGCGCGCCGCGCCGTGCGCGCCGTCGGTCATCAGCGGGATCTGCCAGCCGAGCCAGGAGCGCGCCGAGATGCCCATCGACTGCAGCACCACGGCGAGCAGCCCCGCCGTCACCTGCTCGCCGGAGGCGACGATGGTGTCGTATTCGCGCGCGTCGTGCATGGGGGAGGCTTCGCGCGTCCAGGCGACGAGCTGGTTGGTCGCGCCCGCCATCGCCGAGACGACCACCGCAACCTCGTTGCCGGCGTCGACCTCGCGCTTGACGTGGCGCGCGACGTTGCGGATGCGGTCGATGTCCGCAACCGACGTGCCGCCGAATTTCATGACAAGACGCGCCATGCGCCCTGCTCCCCTTTCGCCGCGGTGATCCGCTGCTATGTTGAATGGCTTGAACGGCGGCGCGTCAGGGCTGCCGGGCCTTGAAAAACGCGCCACTGATACCGTCTGGCGCGCCGCGATTCAATCCGCCCGGCGCGCCGCCTGAGAACAGGTCTTGAGCGAAGAGCGGCTCTTGAGCGCAGAACAGGTCTTTGAAATGCCACGCCAGGAAACCGCCGCCGCAAGGGGCACCGTCGACGAGGCCGAGGTCGCCCGCTTCTCGGCGCTCGCCGACACCTGGTGGGACCCCGCCGGCAAGATGGGCGTGCTGCACAAGTTCAATCCGGTGCGCCTCGCCTTCATCCGCGACACCGTCGCCGCCCACTGGGGCCGCGACCCCGCCGACGGCGAGACGCTCAAGGGCCTGCGGCTGCTCGACATCGGCTGCGGCGGCGGGCTGCTCTGCGAGCCGATGGCGCGGCTGGGCGCCGAGGTCGTCGGCGCCGACGCCTCGCAGACCAATATCGAGGTGGCGAGGATTCACCGCGACCGCATGGGGCTTTCCGTCGACTACCGCGCGACGACGGCGGAGGCGCTGGCGGAAGCCGGCGAGAGCTTCGACGTGGTACTCAACATGGAGGTGGTCGAGCACGTCGCCGACGTGCCGCTCTTCCTGTCGGCCTGCGCCTCGATGGTCAGGCCCGGCGGGCTGATGTTCGTCGCCACCCTCAACCGCACGCTGAAGGCCTTCGCGCTCGCCATCGTCGGCGCCGAATACGTGCTCGGCTGGCTGCCGCGCGGCACCCATTCGTGGGACAGGTTCGTGCGGCCCGAGGAGCTGGAATCCGGCCTCGCCGAGGCCGGCATGCGGCTCCTCGACGAGACCGGCGTCGTCTTCAACCCGTTGCGCGACGAATGGCTGCGGAGCCGCGACATGGACGTCAACTACATGATCGTCGCCGAGAAACCGCGCGGCTGAGACCGCCCTCGGGGGGCCGGGAGGGCATCGGGAGGGCATCGGTGGAGATTCCGGCCGCGAGGCAAACCGGACCGGACGAGATCGCCAGGGGCGTCGCGATCATCCTCGCCTCGACCGCCGCCATGGCCTTCGCCGACGCCGTGGTCAAGCTCGTCAGCGCCGACCTCACCCTCTGGCAGGTCTTCATCGCCCGCTCGGCATTCGCGGTGCCGTGCCTCCTCCTGCTCGCCCGCCGGCGGGGGTCGGCGATCCGCCCGATCGCCGCGCCCTGGGTATTCCTCCGCAGCGTGCTGCTCGTCCTCACCTGGCTCGCCTATTACGCCTCGCTGCCCGTGCTCAGCCTGTCGCTGGCGGCGGTCGCGGTCTACACCAACCCGATCATCACCGCGCTGCTCTCCGCCCTGCTGCTCGGCGAGCGCGTGTCGCCGCGCCAGTGGGCGGGCGTCGCCACGGGCTTCGTCGGCGTCGCGGTCATCCTCAAGCCCGGCACCGACGCGTTCTCGTGGGCGATCCTGCTGCCGCTGGCCGCCGCCGTCCTCTATTCGACGGCGATGGTGGTGACCCGCAGCAGATGCCGGCAGGAGGATCCGGCCGTCCTGGCGCTCGGCCTCCATCTCTCCTTCGTCGCGGCGGGCGCCGCGGCGGTGGCGATCCTCGCCGTCGCCGCCATCGACACGGCGAGCGCGCGGTCCTATCCCTTCCTGCTCGCCGTC
Organism: Flavobacteriaceae bacterium; assembly: GCA_050186955.1. Lineage (GTDB taxonomy): Bacteria > Pseudomonadota > Alphaproteobacteria > Rhizobiales > Tepidamorphaceae > JACKJP01. The sequence continues at coordinate 12,911 of JBFWXZ010000019.1, read as the reverse complement.
TGGCCCCACATGTCCCTGCGCGACTGGGGGCTGATGGCCTTTCTCGGCGTGCTGTCGGCCGCCTTCTTCCTCGGCGTCGCGCGCGCCTACCAGATCGCGCCGCCGCAGATCGTCGCTACCTTCGATTACGGATATCTCGTCTGGGCAGCACTCTGGAGCGTCGTCCTCTTCGCGGAAACCCCCGACGGCCTGACGCTTCTGGGGATGCTGCTGATCACGGTCGCCGGCCTGCTGGTCGCCGGCCCGGGCGCGCGAAGGGACCGGCCGCATGCGCGGCCCTCATCCTGAGGAGCGCCGCAGGCCCGTCTCGAAGGATGGGCCACAGCCTGCCGCAAATGTCGCTGCTGGATTCTTAGCCTTCGCCGGAATGACGGATAGTGTCGAAGCGCTGGTTCCAATCGTCATTGCCGGACTTGATCCGGCAATGACGCCCGAGTGAAATGGGTCGCGGACCCTTTAGTTCTTCTCCTCGGGGAGGTCGGGCAGCGGCATGATCTCCACGCCATCCTCGATCAGGTCGCGGACGTCCTCGCGGCTCGCCTCGCCATAGATGCCGCGCGCCTCGGTCTCGCCGTAATGGATGCGCCGCGCCTCCTCGGCGAAGGCCGGGCCGACATAGTCGGCGTTCTCGGTCACCGCCTGCTTGAGCTTGCGCATCGCCTCGACGAGCTCGGCGCGGCGGCGGTCGGCGGGCTCGGCAAGCGCCACCTTGCGCTTCTTCTCCGGCTCCGCTGCGGCGGCGCGCGCCTCGCGCTTGCGCGAGGTCGAGACCGCCGGCGCCATCAGCCGCTTCTCAATGTCGCTCGAGCCGCAGACCGGGCATTCGACGAGGCCGCGCCCGCGCTGCTCGTCGAAGGCGGCGCTGCCGGAGAACCAGGCCTCGAAGTCGTGGCCGCTCCCGCAGGAGAGCTCGTAGCAGATCATTATTCCGCCGCCCCGGCGAGACGCGCGGAATCGTGCAGGCGGAACTCGCGGTCGTTGGCCAGCGCGGGGATGGCGGCGCGCGCCTTCGCCACCGCCTGCGGGTCGATCGCCGCGGTGATGAAGCCCGGCTCGTCGCCGTCGGCCTCGGCGAGGATCTCGCCCCATGGCGAGACGATCAGCGAGTGCCCGTAGGTCTCGCGGCCGTCCTCGTGGCGGCCGCCCTGCGCGGCGGCAACGACGAAGCAGCCGTTCTCGATCGCCCGCGCCCGCATAAGCACGTGCCAGTGCGCCCGGCCCGTCTGGCGGGTGAAGGCGGCGGGGATGGCGAGGATGTCGGCGCCGCCCCTGGCGAGCGCGCGGAACAGATGGGGGAAGCGCAGGTCGTAGCAGATGGCGATGCCAAGCCGCGCCTCCGGCAGGTCGGCGACGACGGCGCGATCGCCGGCGTCGTAGGTCGCCGATTCGCGATAGCTCTCGCCGCCGGCGAGATCGACGTCGAACATATGGATCTTGTCGTAGCGGGCGAGCGTCGTGCCGTCGGGCGCGATCACGAAGGCGCGGTTGACGGCACGGCCGTCGCCGCTCTTCAGCGCCAGCGAACCGATATGCAGGTGCACGCCGAGTTCGGCGGCGAGCCCGCGGAAGGCCTTGAGCGAGGGATCGGACTTCTCCGGGTGGATCGCCTCGAACAGCGCCGCCCTGCCGCGCTGGAGGATGTTGGTCATCTCCGGCGTCTGGATGTAGCTCGCGCCGGCCTTCGCCGCCTCGCGGATCAGCCGCGCGGCCTCGGTGAAATTCGCCAGCGGGTCGACGCCCGAGCGCATCTGCACCGCCGCCGCCGTGAAGGGCCTGCCGCCGATCGCCATCACGCGCGCTCCCTCTCGCTCTCGATCAGGGCGTCGAGCCGGCCCGCGCCGTCGAGCGCCCTGAGGTCGTCGGCGCCACCGACATGGGTCGAGCCGATGAATATCTGCGGCGTCGTGTTGCGGCCGCCGGCGCGCTCGCGCATCTCCGCCCGCCGCGCCGGATCATAGGTCACGTCGACCTCCTCGAACTCGACGCCCTTGGCGGCGAGCAGGTTCTTGGCCGCCGTGCAGTAGCCGCACAACATCTGCGTGTAGACGGTCGTCTTCGGATTCTTGCGCATCGCGGATCCCGGTTGCCAGACACGTCATATAGGGTCGCCTATCCGCGTTCCACAACCATCGCGAAGGCGAGCACGTCGACGCTGGCGCCGGCACGCCGCAATGTCCTCGCCGCCGCGCGCGCGGTCGCCCCGGTGGTCAGCACGTCGTCGACGAGCAGCACCCGCCGCCCCTCCAGCAGCGCCCGGCGCGCCGGATCGACGACGAAGGCGCCGGCGACGTTGCGCGCCCGCTGCGAGGCCGACAGCCCGACCTGCCGCCGCGTCGGCTTGCGCCTTCGCAGCACCACCGGGTCGTGCGGTTTCCCGGCGAGCGCCGCGACCTCGCGGGCGAGCTCGTTGGCCTGGTTGAAGCGGCGCGACCACAGCCGCAGGAAATGCAGCGGCACCGGCGCCACCAGATCCGCCGATTGCAGCAGCTCACGGCCGGCCCGCGCCATCATCCGCGCCATGGTCGCGGCGACGTCCATGCGGTCGCGGTATTTCAGCGCGGTGACGAGCACGCGCGCCGTGTCGTCATAGGCGACCGCCGCCCGCGCCCGGTCCCAGGGCGGCGGATCGGCCTGCGCCGCCGGGCTCACGACCTCCATGCCGGGATCGAAGGGAAGCGGTGTGCCGAGCTGCCGGCAGAGCGGCGGGGTGAGGAAGTCGAGGCCACGCCAGCAGGCTCCGCAGAGCGCGCCCGACGCGGTGGTGATCGAGCGGCAGACGGGGCAGACCGGCGGGATGACGCCACCGATGAACATGTTCACCGCCGAGGCGGCCACGCCGCGCACCGCTATCGCATTGGAAAACCTGCCGGATCGCGTCTCCATCGGCCGATTAGGCCGTGAACGTGTTCACGCCGCAAGGGTGAACATGCGTCAAGCGCCCCGGATCAGGCCCAGGCGCCGTGGCAATGCTTGAATTTCTTGCCCGATCCGCAGGGGCACGGCTCGTTGCGCCCGACCTTGCCCCAGCTCGCCGGATTGGCGGGATCGCGGTCGCCGGAGCGCGGCGGCGCGAGCCCGATGGCCGGCGGCGGCGCCATGTCGTCCTCGCCGGTCAGCGGGTCGATATGATGGCCCTCGCCCTCCGGCGCCTCCGGCATCGGCGGCGCCTCGCGCACCAGCTCGACGCGCATGAGCTGGCTGGTCACGGCCTCGCGCATGCGGTCGATCAGGCTCTCGAACAGCGTGAAGGCCTCGGTCTTGTATTCGTTCAGCGGGTCGCGCTGGGCGTAGCCGCGGAAGCCGACGACCTGGCGCAGATGGTCGAGCGTCACCAGATGCTCGCGCCACAGATGGTCGAGCGTCTGCAACAGCACCGCCTTCTCGATCTGCCGCATCACCTCGGGCGAGAACTCCTCGACCTTGCGCTCGAACGCCTCGTCGGCGGCCTTCTCGATGCGCTCGCGCATCTCGTCGTCGGCGATGCCTTCCTCGGCCGCCCATTCGGCGAGCGGCAGCTCCAGCGCCAGCACCTCCTTCACCTTGGCGTCGAGGCCGGCGATGTCCCACTGCTCGGCATAGGCGCGCTCCGGGATATGCGCGGTGACCAGGTCGGAGATCACCTCGTGGCGCATGTCGGCGACGGTGCCGGCGATGTCCTCGCCGTTCATCAGCTCGATGCGCTGCTCGAAGATGACCTTGCGCTGGTCGTTCATCACATTGTCGAATTTGAGCAGGTTCTTGCGGATGTCGAAGTTGCGCGCCTCGACCTTGCCCTGCGCCTTCTCCAGCGCCTTGTTGATCCAGGGATGGACGATGGCCTCGCCCTTCTCCAGCCCGAGCTTCTGCAGCATCCCGTCCATCCGCTCGGAGCCGAAGATGCGCATCAGATCGTCCTGCAGCGACAGGAAGAACTTGGAGTGGCCGGGATCGCCCTGGCGGCCGGAGCGGCCGCGAAGCTGGTTGTCGATGCGCCGGCTCTCGTGGCGCTCGGTGCCGAGCACGAACAGCCCGCCGGCGTCGAGCGCCTTCTGCTTGAGCCGCGCGATCTCGTCGCGGATTTCCTTCTCGCGCTTCTCGCGCTCGGGCCCCGGCTCCATGTCGCCGAGTTCCTGGCGGATGCGCATGTCGGCATTGCCGCCGAGCTGGATGTCGGTGCCGCGGCCGGCCATGTTGGTGGCGATCGTCACCGCGCCGGGAATGCCGGCCTGCGAGATGATGTAGGCTTCCTGCTCGTGGTAGCGCGCGTTGAGGACCGCGAAGACCTTATCCTCCTTGCCGCCCTGGTCGCCGTCATAGAGCTCCCTGAAGGCTTCCGGGTCGGAGAAGTCCTTCTGCCGGTAGCCGCGGCTCTTCAGCAGCTCGGCGAGCAGCTCCGACTTCTCGATCGACGTGGTGCCGACGAGGATCGGCTGGCCGCGCTTCTTGCAGTCATCGATGAGGTCGATGATGGCGTCGTATTTCTCCTCGACCGTGCGGTAGACCTCGTCGTGGTCGTCGGCGCGCGCGATCGGCAGGTTGGTCGGCACCTCGATGACCTCGAGGCCGTAGATGTCCATCAGCTCGTCGGCCTCGGTCAGCGCCGTGCCGGTCATGCCGGCGAGCTTGTCGTAGAGCCGGAAGTAGTTCTGGAAGGTGATCGAGGCGAGCGTCACGTTCTCCGGCTGGATCGCCACCCGCTCCTTGGCCTCCAGCGCCTGGTGCAGGCCTTCCGAGTAGCGCCGGCCCTCCATCATGCGGCCGGTGAACTCGTCGATGATGACGACCTGGCCGTTCTTGACGATGTAGTCGCGGTCGCGCTGGAACAGCTTGTGCGCCTTCAGCGCCTGGTTGACATGGTGCACGAAGCTGACGTTCTCGACGTCGTAGAGCGTCTCGCCCTTGAGCAGCCCGGCGTCGCGCAGCAGGTTCTCCATCGTCTCGGTGCCGGATTCGGTGAGGATCGCCGTGCGCTGCTTCTCGTCGACCTCGAAGTGCTCGGGCTGGAGCTCGGGAATGAAGCGGTCGACGGTGTTGTAGAGCTCGGAGCGGTCCTCGACCGGACCGGAGATGATCAGCGGCGTGCGCGCCTCGTCGACGAGGATCGAGTCCACCTCGTCGACGATCGCGAAATTGTGGCCGCGCTGCACCATCTGCGCGACGTCGTATTTCATGTTGTCGCGCAGATAGTCGAAGCCGAGCTCGTTGTTGGTGCCGTAGGTGACGTCGCAGGCATAGGCGGCGTGGCGGTCCTCGTCGCTGATGCCGTGCACGATGATGCCGGTGGTCAGCCCGAGGAAGCCGTAGATCTGGCCCATCCACTCCGCGTCGCGCCGCGCCAGGTAGTCGTTGACGGTGACGACGTGGACGCCCTTGCCCGACAATGCGTTGAGATAGACCGCCAGCGTCGCCACCAGCGTCTTGCCCTCGCCGGTCTTCATCTCGGCGATGCGGCCCTCGTGGAGCACCATGCCGCCGATGAGCTGGACGTCGAAATGGCGCTGGCCGAGGGTCCGCTTGGCGGCCTCGCGGACCGTCGCGAAGGCGGGGACGAGGATGTCGTCCAGCGTCTTGCCGGCGGCGAGTTCGTCGCGGAACGCCTGGGTGCGCGCCTTGAGCTGCTCGTCGCTCAGCGCCGCGACCTCGTCCTCCAGCGCGTTGATGGCGGCGACCCGGCCCTGATAGGACTTGACCTTGCGGTCGTTGGACGAGCCGAACATCTTTGCGGCGATACCACCGAAACCGAGCATCTTGCGGAATTCTCCCAGTTGCGCTTTGAGCCGCCCGCGCTATGCGAGTGCCCGCGACCGCTCCGTCGGCCGGCCGCCTTGGAAATTGCGCAGCGGCCCGCTCGTGCGCCTAGTTCCCGGCACGCCGGGCCAATACGGAAAAGGCCCCGACGGGTCGCCCCGCCCGGCGCGTTGGAGATATGACCCGCATTGTGGCTTGTCAATGCAAGCCGTTTGCTGCATGGCTCGGCCCGCCCTATATGGTTGACGCGCCCGGGGGCCTCGTCAGAACCACCCCACCAGGATTGGCCATTTTCATGCTCAGAAACGAAACCTCCCTCGACGGCCTCGGCCGCGCGTTCGCCCTCTCGCTGTTTCTCGCCGCCTCGCCGCTGGCGATGAGCGCGGCCCTCGCGCAGGACCAGAACGCACAGGACCAGAACGCTGCCCAGGCCACCGAAGCCGCGCCGATCGATCCGGCCCGGGTCGTCGCCTCCGTCGACGGCAAGGAGATCACCGAGGCCGATGTCGACGCCGCGCTCGAGGATCTCGGCGATTCCGTCAGCCAGGTGCCCGAGGAGCGGCGCCGGCAATATGCCGCGACCTATCTCGTCGACCTCGAGCTGATGTCGAAGGCCGCCCGCGAGGCCGGCGTCGACAAGGACCCCGACTTCACCCGCCGCACCCGCTTCCTCGAGAACAAGGTGCTGCTGGAGATCCATCTCAACCGGATCGGCGAGAAGGCGACGACCGACGAGGCGGCGCAGAAGCTCTACGACCGGCTCGTCGCCGAGATGCCGAAGGAGAAGGAGGTCCGGGCGCGCCACATCCTCGTCAAGACCGAGGATGAGGCCAAGGAGATCGCCAAGCAGCTCGCCGACGGCGGCGACTTCGAGGCGATCGCCAAGGAGAAGTCCATCGATCCCGGCTCCGGCCCCGACGGCGGCGATCTCGGCTTCTTCACCAAGGACCGCATGGTGCCGGAATTCGCCGAGGCGGCCTTCGCGATGGAGCCCGGCGCGGTGTCCGAGCCGGTCGAGACCCAGTTCGGCTGGCACATCATCAAGGTCGAGGAAGTGCGCGAGAAGCAGCCGCCGGCCTTCGCCGACGTCAAGGGCCAGCTTCTCGAGCTCGTCGCCCAGGAGGCGCAGCGCGACGCCGTTCTCGCGGCCCGCTCGGCCGCCAAGATCGAGCGTTTCGACGGCGCGGCTCCCGCCGATTCCGAAGGCGGCAATTCCGGCCAGCAGTAAGCGTTCGCCACGGGGGCTTCATTGACGAGCGGGCTGTCGGCCGAGGAGATCGGCCTCATCGAGGAGGCGGGCTTCGCCTCCTGGCCGGCCGAGGAGGAATGGCGCGACGGCGGGCTGATGGTCCGCCTTTCGCCGCACCTGCCCTATCAGCGCTGCACCAGCGTCAACTTCACCGCCGACCCGCCCGACGACCTCGAGGCCGGCCTGATCCGCGCCCGCGCCCGCTTTGGCCGCGCCGGCAAGGAGCTGGTGCTGCGCGAGACGCCGCTGATGCCGGCGGCGCTGCGCGAGCGCCTCGATGCCGAGGGCTGGGGCGAGAACGGCCACACGCTGGTCATGACCCGCGCGCTCGACGCCGCGCCGGCGATGCCGGAGAACGTCGACATCGCCGCCGCCCCCTCACCCGACTGGCTCGACGCCTACGCCGCCTTCTCCCGCGCCGTGTCGCATCGCGCGATCTTCGAAAGCGTCCTCAGGCGCATCGTCGATCCGGCCTCCTATCTCGGCGTCACCGATGGCGGGCGCATCGTCGCCGTCGGCGTCATGGTGAGGAAGGGCGACCTCGCCGGGCTGTTCGGGATCGCCACCGAGCCGGAATATCGCCGCCGCGGCATCGGCCTCGCCGTGTCGCAGGCGGCGCTTGCCCATGCCGCCGCCGACGGCGCGAAGCTCGCCTGGCTTCAGGTCCTGGCGAGCAACGAGCCGGCGGTCGCGCTCTATCGCCGGCTCGGCTTCGGGACCGCCTACGACTATCGCTACCGCACCCTGCCGGGGGCCGCATGAGCGGCGGACCAACCGTCCTCGTCGCCGCCGCGGCGCTGATCGACGGCGAGGGGCGGGTGCTGCTGGCGCGGCGTCCGCCCGGCAAGCACATGGCGGGGCTGTGGGAATTTCCCGGCGGCAAGGTCGAGACGGGCGAGCGGCCCGAGGAAACGCTGATCCGGGAGCTCGCCGAGGAACTCGGCATAGACGTTAGCGAAGCCTGTCTGGCGCCGCTGACATTCGCCAGCCATGTTTACGAAAAATTCCATCTTCTCATGCCATTGTTCGTCTGCCGCAGATGGCGGGGAACGGTCACGCCGCGCGAAGGTCAGGAACTTCGCTGGGTGCGCCCGGCAAGACTGAAGGACTTTCCCATGCCACCCGCGGACGAGCCGCTCGTGCCGATCCTGCGCGATATGCTCTGAACGGTGTGAACCCCGCGTGTTCCGGGAGAGTGCAATGGCCGCAATCCGCAATCTGCTCCGCCGCTTCGCCGCAAACGAATCCGGCGCGACGTCGATCGAATACGCACTCATCGCGGCCAGCATCGCCGTCGTCATCGTCACCGTGATCTCCGAGCTCGGCGGCGAGGTGAAGAACGACTACCAGTCGGTCAGCGACGCCCTCAAATAGGGGCGACCCGCAGCTTCAGCCTTCCCGCGGCTTCAGCACGTCGGCGAGCCGGGTTCTCGCCGAGCCCGGCCTCAGCGGCTTCTGCTGGCTCTCATGCGGGGCCCATCCCGACAGGTGCAGGATATCGAAGGTCGCGCGCACGCGGCCGTCCGGATCGGCGAAACGCTCCGCATAGATTTCGCAGGCCCGCATCAGCACCGCGCGGCGCAACGGCTTGCGCGAACGCTCGGCGAGCGGGCTGGTCGCCCCCATCCCGCGCAGGTCGCGCATCAGCTCGAGCGCCCCGTCATAGCGCACCACGAGGCGCTCCACGTCGCAGACCGGCAGCGCCAGCCCCGCCGCCTGCGCCAGCGCGCCGAGGCTCCTGATATCGACCATCGGGGCGACCCGCGGCGCCGCGCCGCCCGACAGCTCCGTCTCCGCCTCGACCAGCGACAGGCGAAGCTCGCTCAGCGTGTCGCCGCCGGCGAGGGCCAGCAGCAGCAGCCCGTCGGGCCGCAGCGCCTCGCGGATGCCGCGCAGCACGCCGGGCAGGTCGTTGACCCATTGCAGGCCGAAGGCGGAGACCGCGAGATCGACCGACTGCGCGGCGAGCGGCAGCCGCTCGGCGTCGGCGACGATGCCGCCGCCTTCCAGCCACCCCGCATCCGTCTCGACGCGGATGACGCGCTCGGCCCGTCCAGAGCCCTCGATCGCCGCCGCCACGGCGCCGGTGGCGCCGAACAGGTCCACCGCCGTCCCGAAGCGCCGTTCGACCGCCGACAGCCGCGCGCCGAGATCGTCGGCGACCCGCGCCAGCAGGAAATCCGCGCCCGCCCCGGAGGCGAGGGCGCGCCGGCGGCGTTGCTCGGCAAGTAGTCTGTCGAAGGGCTTCGCGGACATCGTCGCGACATATGCAGGCCGCGGCGGCACGCGGCAAGGGCCATGCAGGGGAACGGATCGCCGCCGGCGGTGTTACAGTCTATACCCTGCCGTTAGAGTACCCTCATGACATTCGACCAGATCTTCCTGTTCAGCCTGTTCGGGCTCGTCTTCGCGATGATGCTCTGGGGGCGCTTCCGCTACGACCTGATCGCCTTCACGGCGCTGTGCGTCGCCGTCGTCGCCGGCGTCGTGCCCACCGGCAAGGCCTTCGAGGGGTTCGGCCACCCGGCCACCATCATCGTCGCCGTCGTGCTCGTGGTCTCGCGCGGCCTCGTCAATTCCGGCGTCGTCGACCTGATCACCAGGACGCTGATCGACACCTCGCGCTCGGTCGGCCGCCACATCGCCATGATGGCGGGGATCGGCGCCTTCCTCTCCGCCTTCATGAACAATGTCGCGGCGCTGGCGCTGCTGATGCCGGTCGACCTCGGCGCCTCCGCCAAGGCCGAGCGCAGCCCGTCGCTGACCCTGATGCCGCTCTCCTTCGCGACCATTCTCGGCGGCATGGTGACGCTGATCGGGACGCCGCCGAACATCGTCATCGCCGCCTACCGGGAGACCAGCCTCGGCGCCTCCTACTCGATGTTCGACTTCGCCCCCGTCGGCGTCGCCTGCACCATCGCCGGCATCCTCTTCATCGCCACCATCGGCTGGCGGCTGATCCCCGTCGACAAGACCCGCGCGCAGGCGGGCACCGACCTGCGCGACCTGCACGGCTATGTCGCCGAGCTCCAGGTGGCGAAGAACTCGCCCCTCGTCGGCCGCACCATCGCCGATCTCGACGACGACGCCGACGAGGCCGAGGTCGCCATCGCCGGGCTCGTGCGCAACGGCCGCAAGCTGCCCGGCGGCGCCAGGCGCGAGGAGATTCGCGCCGGCGACCACCTGATCGTCGACGCCACGGCGGAGGCGATCGATTCCTTCGTCGGCACCTTCAAGATGAAATATGTCGGCGAGGAGCGGCTGAAGGAGGACGGCAACGACCTGTCGGTCGCCGAGATCGTCGTGCCGCGCGATTCGCGCATCGAGAACCGCTCCGCCGACGATGTCCGCCTGATCACCCGCCACGGCGTCTCGCTGCTCGGCATCTCGCGGCAGGGCGCGCGCATCCGCAAGCGGGTCCGCCACCTGCAGATCAGGGCCGGCGACGTGCTGCTGATCCTCGGCCCGGCCGAACGGCTCGGCGAGGTGACGCAATGGCTCGGCGCGCTGCCGCTGGCCGAGCGCGGCCTCAACGTCACCCAGCACGGCCGCGCCGCTCTCGCCGGCGGCCTGTTCGCCGCCGCCATCGTCGCGGCGAGCCTCGGCTGGGTCTACCTGCCCGTCGCCCTCAGTCTCGTCGTCATCGCCTATGTGGTGTTCGACATCGTGCCGCTGCGCCAGCTCTACGAGGAGATCGAATGGCCGGTCGTCGTGCTGCTCGGCTCGATGATCCCGCTCGGCACCGCGCTCGAGGCCTCTGGCGGCACCCAGCTCATCGCCCAGAACATCGTCGGCCTGTCATCCGGCATGCCGTCCTGGGCGATCCTCACCATCCTCATGGTGGTGACGATGACGCTCTCCGACGTCCTCAACAACACCGCCACCGCGGTCGTCGCGGCGCCGATCGCCGTCGACATGGCGAACCGGCTCGACGCCAATCCGGATTCCTTCCTGATGGCGGTGGCGGTGGCCGCCTCCTGCGCCTTCCTGACCCCGATCGGGCACAAGAACAACACGCTGATCCTGGGACCGGGCGGCTACGCCTTCAGCGATTACTGGCGAATGGGACTGCCGCTGGAAGCCCTGGTCATCGCCGTCGGCGTGCCGGCGATCCTGATCTTCTGGCCGTTATGAGAACCTACTGGCCGCGCTGGCGGACCTGACGGCTGTCGCGCGGCGCCCACGACTTCTCGCCGACCCTGACGAACAGGTCGAAGACCGCGAACGGATCGCCGTCGCGCGGGTCGAGCGCCCGGGCCGGCGCATAGCCGCTGAGCGCGCCCGACGCCGCGAAGGCGGAACGCTGCGGCCGCGCCGCGGGAACCGGCACGTCGGCGGCCGGCGCGAGCGCCGGCACCGGCTGCTGCGCGGAACCGCCGCTGCCGCCGAACCAGCCGCGCGGATTGGCCGCGGCGACGGCGCGCGAGAAGAACGAGGAACCCGATTCCGGCTTCGCCTGGGGCGGCGCGGCGGCGGTCTCCATCTCCGGCGCCGGCGGCGCGTCGGGAACCGACACGGCGGCGGCCGTATAGACGGGCTCGGAGGGTCCGGGCTCGGAGGTCGCCAGCATCACAGCCGGCGCGGGCGCCGGGGTATAGGCGGGCTTCGACAGCAGCGCGGCGACCGCGACCTTGGTGTCCGCCTCGTCCTTCGCCTCCTTCTCGGCGACGGCGATGCGCAGCTCCTCGGGCATCTTCAGCGTCGGGCAGGTGGCGATCGGGTCGAGCTTGGCGCGCGGGTTGTCCGGCTCCACGTTGAACACGTAGTGGCGGCCGCAGACGCCGACCTCGGGCGGAAGCCCGGTGACCTCGAAATGGTCGCTGCCTTCCTTCAGGTTCTTCCAGAAGGCCATGTTCGGGTTGTTGCGGTGGCGCGCCAGGTTCTCCGGCGTCATCCGGAACGGCATCGCCTGCACCTGAAAGGCGCGCTGGCCGCCCTTGAAGGCCTCGCGGGCGAGCGAATAGATCTCGCCGATCTGCTCGTCCTCCATCGAGTAGCAGCCCGACGACGAGCAGGCGCCGTGCACCATCAGGTGCGAGCCGGTGCGGTTGAGCGCCTTGTCGAACTGGTTCGGGTAGCCGATGTTGAACGACAGGTAGTAGCTGGAATTCGGGTTCATCAGCGCCGGGGTGATCGTGTAGAAGCCTTCCGGCGCCTGCCGGTCACCTTCCTTCACCTTCGGCCCGAGCACGCCCGACCACGCGCAAATATTGTAGGCCTTGAGCAGCGCGTAGCGGCCGGTGCGGTCCTTCTTCCACACTTCCAGCGCCGATTCTTCCTTGAAGATGCGGATCAGGATCGGATCCGACTTCAGCATCGAGCGTTCCTCCATCAGCGACATGAGCTGCGGCGGAATCGGCTTGAGATGCTTGGGCGCCCTGCTGTCGCTGACGCAGGCCGGCAGGGCCAGCAGCGCCGAAGCGAGAAGAAGCGAGGGAAGAACTTTCTTGAAAGACATTGTCGGCACCTGACGCACTACATGACCCGGCCTTGGTCCAGGTTCATAGCGCACTAACCTTAAGACACCGTTTCAGCCGCGAGGTCAACGGCTCCCCCGATGCGCATTTCGCCCAAAATCCGTCCGAAAATATGGCCGGAAGGCGCAATTTTCGCAAATCAACAAAGATGACGGTTCCGTTCAGCCGGATAGCCGTCAGCCGAGCGCCTGGCCGATTTCCAGGAACTTGCGCCGCCGCAGCCGGCGGATCTCATCGCCGTCCATGCCGGCGAACTCGGCGAGGCTGCCGGCGATCGCCTCGCCGACCGCCTGGATGGCCGCCCCGGGATCGCGATGCGCGCCGCCCATCGGCTCGGCGACGATGCGATCGATGACGCCGAACTCCTTCAGGTCCTGCGCCGTGATCTTCATCGCCGTCGCCGCATCGGGCGCCCGCGACGATTCACGCCACAGGATCGAGGCCGAGGCCTCCGGCGA
>JBFWXZ010000018.1:0-28445 GCA_050186955.1 Flavobacteriaceae bacterium | reverse complement strand
ACGGGTCGGGATAGAGGATGTCGATGCGCCGCAGCGCGGCGTCGGGCAGCATGGCCAGCGTCTCGCGGGCGTCGCCGCAATGCAGGCGGTTGTTGGAAATGCCTTCGGCGTCGATGCGCGCGAGCAGGCTGGCGACGCCGTTCTCGAAGGGTTCGCAGCCCAGATGCAGGGTGGCTGGCCGTGCCACGGCGCGATAGGCGAGGTGCTCGCCGCCGCCGAAGCCGATCTCGAGCACCACGTCGCCATGCGCGGCGACCTCGGCCGGGTCGATGGCGAGGCGCGGCAGGAGCTCGTCGAAAAGCCGCTGCTGGTGCGGCGACAGCCTATGGCCGCGCCGGCGGCCGTAGAGCAGCCGGCGCGCGGTTTCGTCCTGCGGCATGGAGTTCCCGCGTCAGCGCAACTGGGCGCGCAGCTTCGAGCCGAGATCCGTGCGCTCCCAGGAGAACGAGCCGTCGCGCCCCGGCTTGCGGCCGAAATGGCCATAGGCCGAGGTCTTGGCGTAGATCGGCTTGTTGAGGTCGAGATGCCGGCGGATACCGCTCGGCGAGAGGTCCATGACCTCGCGCAGCGCGGTTTCCAGCCTATCCTCGGCCACCTTGCCGGTGCCGTGAAGGTCGACATAGACGGAGAGCGGCTGGGCGACGCCGATGGCGTAGGCGAGCTGGATGGTGCAGCGATCGGCGAGGCCGGCGGCGACGACGTTCTTGGCCAGGTAGCGCGCGGCATAGGCGGCGGAACGGTCGACCTTGGTGGTGTCCTTGCCGGAAAAGGCGCCGCCGCCATGCGGCGCGGCGCCGCCATAAGTGTCGACGATGATCTTGCGGCCGGTCAGGCCGGCGTCGCCATCAGGGCCGCCGATCACGAACTTGCCGGTCGGGTTGACGTACCAGTTGCAGTCGGGAGCGACCGGCAGGTCGCCCAGCGCCTCGAAGATGTAGGGCTCGACGACCTTGCGGACCTTGGCCGAATCCCAGCCCGCGTCGAGATGCTGGGTCGACAGCACGATCTGGGTGACGGCGGCCGGGCGGCCGTTCTCGTAGCGCACCGTTACCTGGCTCTTGGCGTCGGGGCCGAGCTTCGCCGCCTCGCCCTTGCCGGCGTGGCGGGCCTCGGCGAGAAGCTCGAGGATCTTGTGGCTGTAGTAGATCGGCGCCGGCATCAGGTCGGGCGTCTCGCGGCAGGCATAGCCGAACATGATGCCCTGGTCGCCCGCCCCCTCCTCGCCCTGGCGGTCGGCGGCGTTGTCGACGCCCTGGCCGATATCCGGCGACTGGCCGTGCAGCAGTACCTCGATCTTCGCCGTCTTCCAGTGGAAGCCGTCCTGCTCGTAGCCGATCTTGCGGATGGCGCGGCGCGCCGCCGAGCGGAATTTGGACGGGTTGATCAGCGGATGCCCGCGGCGGTCGGTGAGGACGTCGCCGGTCGCCTTGTCCTTCTTGAGCAGGGTGTGCGGCACACGCACCTCGCCGGCGATGACTACGCGATTGGTCGTGGTCAGCGTCTCACAGGCGACGCGGACCATGCGCGGATCGGAAACGGCGACATCGGCGTATCGCTTCGCATCCTCGGGCGTGACCTTCCTGACCTCGCGATAGACGAGATCGACGATCTCGTCGGAGATGCGGTCGCAGACCTTGTCGGGATGACCTTCGGAAACGGATTCGCTGGTGAAGAGATAGTTCTGACGAGACACCTTGCCCCCCGGATGAAGCGCCGGAACCCGCTGCATGAGGGGCTTTCGCGGCAAACAGTCAGGCGTTCTGGCAGCAGAGGCGGCGGGGCGTCAAGCCAAAGGAGCCGCCGCCTACTCGGGAAAGTCGCGTTCGGCGAGCGTCGCGACCAGCTCGACGATCTTGCGCTGGACCGACGGGTCGCTGATGCGGGCGAAGGAGCGGTTGAGCCGCAGCCCCTCGGCGGTCGCCGGAAAATCGGCGTCGTAGGGATCGCCGCGCTCGTTGAGGCCGCGCGCTTCCTGGTCGAGCCCCTCGAAGAAGAAGGAGACCGGAACCTCTAGGATTCGGGCGATCTCGAACAGGCGGCTGGCGCTGATCCGGTTGGTCGCGCGTTCGTATTTCTGGATCTGCTGGAAGGTCAGCCCGAGCAGCTCGCCGAGTTTTTCCTGGCTGAGCCCTACCATGATGCGGCGCACCCGCATGCGGTTGCCGACATGCTCGTCGATGGGGGTCGCAGACCTGCTGTTCATGGCTTCCCGATCCTGATTCGGCTGGCAAGATTCGGCGCAAAGCGCACCGATTGCAATGGCCTGAGGGGGAATTCCCTTCGCCGACTATCGTTTTCGCACCAGAAACGCCAGAAAACCTAACAAGACCGTAACGAAAGGCACGCCCCAGCGGATGGCGCGCCAGTGCTCGCGGTAGAAGGTCGCCGGCAGCGCCGCAGGCAATTCGCGGTCGACGATGCCCCGCTCGCCGAGCTCGAGGGCGGCGAGCACCCGGCCGCGCGGGCCGATGAAGGCCGAGATGCCGGTATTGGCGGCGCGGACCACCGGGATGCCCAGCTCGACGGCGCGCAGCCGCGCCTGCAGGAAATGCTGGTAGGGGCCGGTGGAGCGGCCGAACCAGGCGTCGTTGGTGACGTTGAGGATCCACGCCGCGCCCGCCGCGTCGCGGGCGACGTCGGCGGAGAAGGCGATCTCGTAGCAGATCAGCGGCAGGGCGGGCGGCACCGACGAGGTGCCGGCGCCGACCAGCGTGCGCCCGTCAGCGGCGGTGAAGCCGCCGACGATGCGGGTGAGCTGGCGCAGGCCGATGCCCTCCAGGGTCTTCTGGAAGGGCAGGAACTCGCCGAAGGGAACGAGATGGACCTTGTCGTGGACCGATTCGGCGAGCCCGTCGTCGTCGATCACGACGATAGAGTTGTAGACGTCGCGACCGCCCCCGGCGCGCGGCTCGACGCGCTGCAGGCCGGTGGCGAGCCTCGTGCCGATCGGCAGCATGGCGGCGATGGCCGCCTGGGCGTTGGAATCGGCCTGCAGCAGGAAAGGAAGCGCCGATTCCGGCCAGACGATCATGTCGGTGTCGGAGGCGCTCATCGACTGCGGACCGCTGGCGGTGTCGCTGAGGGAGAGATAGGTTGAGAAGACCTCGTTGCGGTTCTCCGGCCGCCATTTCTCGCGCTGGTCGATAGAGGGTTGGACGATACGGATGCGGAAGGGCGGCGAGGCCTCGGCGAGCGGGGCCTGCAGCCTGTCGACGCCGAAGCCAGCCATCGCGGCGAGCAGCAGCAGCGCCGCCGCCGGCCACAGAATACGGCGACGACCGCCGGCCGGCGCTAGCGCCGCCGGGGAAGCGAAGATCGCCAGCGCCAACGCCGTCAGGCCGCCGTCGCCGACCAGCGACGCCGTCTGCATGAGGGCCGACGAGCCGGCGAGCGCATGCCCGGGCAAATTCCAGGGAAAGCCGGTGAAGAGGATGCCCCGCGCCGCCTCGGCGAGGGTGAAGGCGGCGGTGAAGACGAGGAGCCGCGAGGGGCCGGAAACCCAGAACAGGCGCGCCAGCGCCGCCGCCAGCGCATAGAAGAGCGCCAGGAAGGCAGGAAGGCCGAGCACGGCGAAGGGCATCATCCAGGCGAAGGTCTCGGCCTCCACCAGGAACGCCTCGCCGATCCACCAAAGGCCGGCGACGAAGAAACCCAGACCGAACCACCAGCCGGCGACGGCGGCGGAAAGCATGGCGCCGCGCCGCCCGCCGCGATCTCCGAGCGAGCCGTCGATGAGCCAGACGAGGACCGGATAGGTCGCGAACAGGACCGGGAAGACGCCGAAGGGCGGCATGGCGAGCGCCGACAGGGCGCCGGCGGCAAGCGCCGTGAGCGCACGCCGCCAGCCCCATTGCAGAATCACCCAGCCGGCGATCGCTTCCATGGCAATGGAGTAGCCCATCCCGCGCCGATTCGCGATGCGCGCGGCGGCCGGTCCGGGCGCCGGCCGACGAGCCTCAGCCTCTCCTCAATCCTTCTTGGGGGCTTCCTGCTCCGCCTTGCGGCGGCTGCGCCGGGCCTTGCGCGATTCGCCCGGCGCGCTCTTGCGGATCTTGACCCGCTTGATGCGCCGCGGGTCGGCGTCGATGATCTCGAACTCGATGCCGTCGGCGATCTCGACGAGTTCGCCGCGCACCGGCACGTGGCCGGCCTTGTGGAAGACGAGGCCGCCGATGGTGTCGACGTCCTCGGCGATATCCTCGGGCACCACCTCGACGCCGAGCGCCGCGTTCAGATCCTCGACGGTGGCGCGGGCGTCGGCGACGAAGGTCCCGTCGCCGGCGGCGACGATGGGCGGGCCGGACTGCTCGTCGTGCTCGTCCTCGATGTCGCCGACGATCTCCTCGACGAGGTCCTCGATGGAGACGAGGCCGTCGGTGCCGCCATATTCGTCGACGACGAGGGCGAGATGGACGCGCGTCGTCTGCATCTTGAGCAGCAGGTCGACCACCGGCATGGAGGGCGGCACGTAGAGCACCTGGCGGAGGATCTTCGCCTTGCTCACCGAAACCGAGAGGTCGGTCTTCCGGAGGTCGAGGCGTGGCGGCTTCTGCGTGCCCCTGGCGGCGCGCGCGCCGGTCGCCTGCGCGGTCACGAAGCCGAGCACGTCCTTGATGTGGACCATGCCGAGCGGGTCGTCGAGGGTCTCGCGATAGACCGGCAGGCGCGAGTGGCCGGCGTCGCGGAACACCAGGATCGCCGCGGCGAGGTCGGCCTCGGCGTCGACGGCGACGATGTCGGCGCGCGGCACCATCACGTCCTCGACCCGCGAATCGCGCAGGTTGAGGATGTTGCGGAGCATCGAGCGCTCCTTGGCCGACAGCGGATCGCCGGCCTGGCCCTTGGTGTCGAGGGCGTCGGAGATGCTCTCGCGGACCGAATGGTTGCGGTCGCCGAAGAGCTGGGCGAGGCGGCGGAAGAACCCGCCCTCGCCGCGGCCATTGCCGCTGGCGCCGTCGCTGCTCATGACGCCGCCGCCAGTTCGCCGTCATAGGGGTCGGCGATGCCGAGGGCGGCGAGAATGCGCCTTTCGAGCGCCTCCATCGCCTCCGCCTGGCGCTCCTCCCCGTGATCGTGGCCGGCGAGATGCAGCACGCCGTGGACGATGAGATGGGCGATGTGGTCGGTCACGGTCTTTTCCTGTTCGGCGGCCTCGCGGGCGACGGTCTGGAGGGCGAGCGCGATGTCGCCGAGATAGGTTGGTCCGGCGCTTCCGGCGGCGGGAAAGGAGAGCACGTTGGTCGGGCGGTCCTTGCCGCGGAAGCGCGCGTTCATGGCGCGCAGCGCCTCGTCGTCGGCGAGCAGCACGGTGGCCTCGCCGCGAAGGCCGGTCTCGGCGGCGACCGCACCGGCGACCCTGCGGGCGAATGCGGCGTTGACGGCGCGCGGCCAGCCGGTCGCCGCCCGCTGCAGGGCGATATCGAGACTACTGGAGCCCGGTTCCGCGTTCACGTCGCGGCCTCGCCGGCGTCCGGCGCTCCCTCATAGGCCTCGACGATGCGCTGGACGAGCGGGTGGCGGACGACGTCCGCCGCCTTGAAGGCGAGGATGCCGACGCCGGCGACGCCGGTCAGCCGGCGGACCGCGTCGGCGAGCCCCGATTCGTGGCCGGGCGGCAGGTCGACCTGGGTCGGATCGCCGGTGACGATCATCCGGCTGCCCTCGCCGAGACGGGTCAGGAACATCTTCATCTGCATCGGCGTGCAGTTCTGCGCCTCGTCGAGGATGACGGCGGCGTTGGCCAGCGTGCGCCCGCGCATGAAGGCGAGCGGCGCGATCTCGATGGCGTTGGTCTGCAGGCCGCGCTCGACGCGCTCGGGCGGCATCATGTCGTAGAGCGCGTCGTAGAGTGGACGCAGATAGGGGTCGACCTTCTCGCGCATGTCGCCGGGCAGGAAGCCGAGCCGCTCGCCGGCCTCCACGGCGGGCCGCGACAGGACGATGCGGTCGACGGCGCCGCGCTCCAGCATCGAGGCGGCGTGGGCGACGGCGAGATAGGTCTTGCCGGTGCCAGCGGGCCCGATGCCGAAGACCAGCTCGTTGGTCTGCATCATCCGCAGATAGCGGTCCTGATTGGGCGAGCGGGCGGTGACGGTGCGCCGCCGCGTGGAAATCTGCGCCAGGCCGGTGATGCCGGGAAGCTGTCCCTGCTCGACCGAGCGGGCGTTGACCAGGCGGATCGCCGCGTCGACCTCGGAGGGGCCGATCTCCTCGCCCCGGCGCAGCCGCTGGTAGAGCCCCTCCAGCACCTCGGCGGCGAGCGCGCAGGCCTCGCGGGGCCCGCGAAGCGCGACCACCGCGCCACGGGCGCTCGCCTCGACGCCGAGGCGCTGCTCGACGATGGCGAGGTTCTGGTCGAACTGTCCGTAGAGATCGCTGGCGAGGCGGTTGTCGTCGAACTGCATCGTCCGCTCGACGATGCGGGGACCGGCACCGGCTTCGGGAGCCGGCGGCGTCTCGATGGTTCTCAAACGGCCTTCTCCTCCTGCCGTTTCGCACCGCCGCCCTCGAGGCGGGCGAAGAGCGAGTTGCCGGCGACCGCCTCGATGCGGCACGCCACCGTCTCGCCGATGAGATCGGCCGGGGCGTCGATATGGACCGGCTGGCTCCAGGGCGAGCGGCCCATGAGCTGGCCCTCCTTGCGGCCCCGGCGCTCGATCAGGACCGGCATGTCGAGGCCGACCGAGGCCTCGTTGAAGCGCCGCTGCTGGTCGCCGAGCAGGGCCTGCAGCCGGTGCAGGCGCTCCGCCTTCACCGCTTCCGGCACCTGGTGCTCGGCGCCGGCGGCAGGGGTGCCCGGCCGGGCGCTGTATTTGAAGGAATAGGCCTGGGCGAAGACGACCTCGCCGACAAGCCGCATCGTCGCCTCGAAATCCTCGTCGGTCTCGCCGGGGAAGCCGGTGATGAAATCGGAGGAGAAGGCGATGTCGGGCCGCGCCTCGCGCAGCAGCGCGATCTTGCGCAGATAGTCGGCGGCGGTGTGCTTGCGGTTCATCGCCGCCAGCACGCGGTCGGAGCCCGACTGCACCGGCAGGTGGAGATAGGGCATCAGCCTGTCGACGTCGCGATGGGCGGCGAGCAGCGTGTCGTCGATGTCGCGCGGGTGGCTGGTCGTGTAGCGGATGCGCCGCAGGCCATCGACCTCGGCGAGGGCGAAGATCAGCCGCCCGAGCGTCCATTCGCGCCCGTCCGGGCCCTCGCCGTGATAGGCGTTGACATTCTGCCCGAGCAGGCTGATCTCGCGAACCCCGGCCGCGACCATGTCGCGCGCCTCGCGCAGCACCGTCGCGACGGGGCGCGAGACCTCGGCACCGCGCGTATAAGGAACGACGCAGAAGGTACAGAACTTGTCGCAGCCCTCCTGGATGGTCAGGAAGGCGGTCGGGGCCATGCGCCGGGGCGGCGGCGGCAGATGGTCGAACTTGTCCTCTGCGGGAAACTCGGTGTCGACGATGTGGCGCTCGCCCTGCGCCAGCCGGTCGAGATAGTCGGGCAGGCGATGGAAGGTCTGGGGCCCGAAGACGAGGTCGACGGCGGGGGCGCGGGCGACGATCTCGGCGCCCTCGGCCTGGGCGACGCAGCCGGCGACGGCGACCAGCGGCGCGCGGGCGCCGGGCGCGCGGCGCGCGGGCTTCAACCGGCCGATCTCGGAATAGACCTTCTCGGCCGCCTTCTCGCGGATGTGGCAGGTGTTGAGGATGACGAGATCGGCGTCCTCGCCTGTCTCGCTCGGCACGTAGCCGCGCTTCGCCAGAACGCCGGCCATGCGCTCGGAATCGTGGACGTTCATCTGGCAACCGAACGTCTTGATGTGGAAAGTCGGGGTAGTGTCGTCCATCCGTGGGGGCGCCAGATCCCTTTGCGCAAAAAGCCGGCTCTCGCTCATGCCACGGCCTTCTCGCCGTCGGCGAAGCCGCTGCCTTGCGCCTTGGTTAGCCTATTTGCGTCGTCATGAGAATAGCGCGCCGGCGCCGGCAGGCCGTTTCTGACCAGCGCCGCGGTCGCCGCCACCTCGCGCCAGGCAGCCTCGGTAACCGGCTTGCGGCCGCCCGCCGCGGCGACGTCGATGGGCTCGCCGATGACGATGGAGACATCGAAGGGCCGCGCGGCGAAGACGCCGAGAAGATGCGGGATCAGCGGCATGTCGCCATACCAGGCGACGCTCGGGCGCTGGGCGCGGTTGAGCGGCAGCCCGCCGCGCCGCGTATAGACGATGGTCATCGGCTGGACGGGCACCTCGCCGGCCCCCGCCAGCACCGCGCCGACGAGCGCCGACTTGAAGGGAAGGACGCGGTTCGCGTCGTTGGAAGTCCCTTCCGCGAACAGCACCACGCGGTCGCCGAGCGCCAGCCTTTCGGCGATCTGCGCGCCGTCGGAGCCGGCGCTGCGGCGGCGGTCGCGGTCGACGAAGATCGTGTATTGCAGGGTCGCCAGCCAGCCGAAGCCCGGCCAGCCGGCAACCGACTTCTTGGCGACGAAGACCAGCGGGCAGATCGAGCCGATCACCGGGATGTCGAGCCAGGAGATGTGGTTGGCGATGACCAGCACTGGTCCGTCGGCGACCGGCGCGCCGCTCACCTCGACGCGGATGCGCAGCACCTTCAGCACCATGCGGTGGAAGAGCAGCGGCAACAGAAAGGCGCGCGACGCGCCGGTCATCTGCACGAGCCGCTGGGCGGGCGCGATCAGCGTCGTTCCCGCGAGGAAAAGGGCGAAGCGCGTCGCCATGGCGATCCGCATGGGGGTCAGCGTTCCCCCGGCTTGAGCTTGACGCCGAAGAGCTGCATGCGGTGATCGACGAGCCGGTAGCCGAGCCGCCGGGCGATCTTGACCTGCAGCGCCTCGAGCTCGTCGTCGTGGAACTCGACGACCTCACCGTTGCGCAGGTCGATGAGGTGGTCGTGATGCTCGCCGCTCGACTGCTCGTAGCGCGCACGGCCGTCGCCGAAGTCGCGCTTGGCGAGGATGCCCGCCTCCTCCAGCAGCCGCATGGTGCGGTAGAGGGTGGAGATCGAGATTTTCGGGTCGATGGCGTTGGCGCGGCGGTGAAGCTCCTCGACATCGGGATGGTCGTCGGATTCGGCGAGCACGCGCGCGATGACCCGCCGCTGGCCGGTCATGCGCAGGCCCTGGGCGATGCACTGCTCCTCGATGGGGTTGGCGGGTTCGGCCATGGCGATCCTGTGTCGTCTGCGCGCCCTTATAGAGTTTATTAGAGCAACTTTCGACCGGGCGGGTCCAGTTCGGCGGACGCGCCGGATGTGGCGACGTCACGCTTCATCACCAGCGCGTCTGAATGCCCCGGCGCGCGGTCGGGATAATAGCCGCGCCGGCGGCCGCACGGCTCGAATCCCGCCTCGCGATAGAACGACACCGCCCCCGAATCGGCCTCGGCGACCTCGATGAAGAGAGCGCTGACGCCAAGTTCGCCGGCGCGGGCGACGACGGCGGCCAGCAATTGCGTCGCGATGCCGTGGCGGCGGGCGGCGGGCTCGACGCCGATCGAGAGAATCTCCGCCTCGCCGGCGGCGAAACGGGCGATGGCGAAGCCGACGGCGGCACCGCCCCCGGTTGCCAGGAAACCCTCGGCGCCGCCACCCGACAGCGTCGCGAGGACCGACGCCGCATCCCAGGGCGTGCTGAAGCAGGCGGCGTGCAGCGCGGCGATAACGCCCGCATCGGCGGTCGTGGTCCGCCGGACCGCGATGGCGCTCATCGGCGGGCCAGGACCGCCGCGCCCTGCGGCTTGGCGTCGGCCTCGCGCAGATAGAGCGGTGACGACGGCAGCAGGCCGCGACCTGCGACGACGAGTCGCGCCACGGCGGCGACGGGAAGATGCGGCGCCCCCGCGAGCACGGCATGGCCCTCCAGCGCCACGGCAGAGGCGGCGGGACCGGCGAGCGCGGTATCGGGATCGAGGCCTTCGAGGGGAGCGGCGACGGGCACGATCTCCGCCGCGCCGGGGACGCCGTTGAGGAAGCGCTGGCGGTAGAAGGCGCCGCGGCGGGCGTCGATCAGCACCGCGAAATCGGGGTGGCCGGCGCGGTGCGGCTCGGCGAAGGGCTGGAAGGTGGTGACGCCGTGCGCCGGCACCGATAGCGCGAGCGCGAGGCCGCGCGCCGCCGCCAGCCCGACGCGGATGCCGGTGAAGCTTCCCGGGCCCACGGTGACGCCGATGGCGGCGACGTCGGCGCGCTTCACCCCGGCGTCGCGGAAGACCTCGTCGAGAATTCCGAAGAAGGCCTCGGCGTGGCCGGTCGCCATCGGCTCGATGCGCTCGGCCAGCACCTCTCCCCCCGCAAGCAATGCGGCGGAGCAGGCGTCGAGCGCGGTGTCGATGGCGAGTATCGGCATGTCCCGCGCGATAAGGCGGGCTATGCGGGGCGTGTCAAGCGCGCCCGGTGGATCAGATCGGACGGACTTCCTGCACGTCGGGGACGAAATGACGCAGCAGGTTCTCGATGCCGTTCTTCAGCGTCGCGGTCGAGCTCGGGCAGCCGGCGCAGGCGCCGCGCATGTGCAGATAGACGACGCCGTCGCGAAAACCCCGGAAGGTGATGTCGCCGCCGTCATGGGCGACGGCGGGACGCACCCGCGTCTCGATCAGCTCCTTGATGGTGGAGACGGTCGCCTCGTCGCCCTCGGCGAAGAACTCGTCGGCCTGCTCCTCGCCCTCGCCGGTCTCGACGATGGGCGCGCCGGTCATGAAATGCTCCATGATCGCGCCGAGGATCGCCGGCTTGATGTGCTGCCACTCGCCCTCGCCCTTGGTGATGGCGATGAAATCGGCGCCGAAGAACACGCCCTCGACCCCGTCGACCTCGAACAGGCGGCGGGCCAGCGGCGAGGCGGCGGCCGAATCGGCATCGCGGAAATCCATCGTGCCGGCGTCGAGCACCGCGCGCCCGGGAAGGAACTTCAGCGTCGCCGGATTGGGGGTGGCTTCGGTCTGGATGAACATGTCGCGCCTCGTTCAATGGCCCGTTCGGCCGGGTCGATTTAGAAACGTTCTAACAGATAGGGGCCGTGGACACAAAAACAATCAGGTGACGGCCTCGATGTCCTCGTCGGCGAGATTGCCGGGCACCACGGTGATGGGAACCGGGAAGGTTCCCGAGGCGCGTCCGGCCAGCGTCGTCACCAGCGGGCCCGGCCCCTCATTGTCGGTGCCGGCGGCGAGAACGAGGATCGAGATCATCGGATCGTCCTCGATGGCGCCGAGTATCTCGTCGGCGCGCTGGCCCTCGCGGATGATCGTCTCCGGCTCGATGCCGGCGCAGGCGACGGCCTTCTCGGAGAACTCCGCCAGCACCTTCTGGCCCTCGTCGGTCGCCTCGGCGCGCATGATGTCCTCAACGCCCAGCCAGTGCTGGAAGTCGCCCGGCTGGATGACGTAGAGCATCACCAGCTTGCCGCCGGTGTTGCGCGCCCGCTTCGAGGCGTAGAGGACGGCGCGCTCGCATTCCGGCGTTCCGTCGATGACGACGAGGAACTTCCGGGGATGCTGCTTGTCGGATTTCTTTCGCTTGGTCGGCATCGCAACGCATGCTGCCACTCGCGGGCGCCACCCGGCAATAGGCCGGGCGGCGCACGCGTCAGTGGCGGATGAACCCGACGATGTCCTTGACGGCGGCCATCGTCTTCTCGGCGAGCGCCGAGGCGCGGTCGGCGCCGTCGCCGAGGATGCGGTCGATCTCGGCCGGGTCGGCGGCGAAACGGCGGATTTCCGCGGCGATGGGGGCGAGCTTCTCCACCGACATCTCGGTCAGCGCGTTCTTGAAGGCGGAGAACTGGCTGCCGCCGAACTGCTTCAGCACCGCGTCCTGGGAAATGCCGGCGAGCGCCGCGTAGATGCCGACCAGATTGGCCGCCTCGGGCCGCGCCTCGAGCCCCTTGGCCTCGCCGGGAAGCGGCTCGGGATCGGTGCGCGCCTTGCGGATCTTCTGGGCGATGGCGTCGGCATTGTCGGTCAGGTTGATTCGCGACATGTCGGAAGGATCGGATTTCGACATCTTCGCCTTGCCGTCCCGCAGGCTCATGACGCGGGTCGCCGGACCGGTGATCAGCGGCTCGGGCAGCGGGAAGAAACCCTCCTCGTGGCCGTTGGCGGCGATCGATTCGGCGAAGTCGTTGTTGAACTTCGCCGCCGTGTCGCGGGCGAGCTCGAGATGCTGCTTCTGATCCTCGCCGACCGGAACGTGGGTCGCCCGGTAGAGCAGGATGTCGGCCGACATCAGGTTCGGGTAGGCGAAGAGCCCGACGGAGGCGTTCTCGCGATTCTTGCCGGCCTTCTCCTTGAACTGCGTCATGCGGTTCAGCCAGCCCATGCGGGCGACGCAATTGAAGACCCAGGCGAGCTCGGCGTGGCCGGCGACCTGGCTCTGGTTGAAGACGATGTGCTTCCGGTGGTCGATGCCGGCGGCGAGGAAGGCGGCCGTCACTTCGCGGGTGTTGTGGCGCAGATCCGCGGGGTCCTGCCAGACCGTGATGGCGTGCATGTCGACGACGCAATAGAGGCAGTCGTACTGGTCCTGCAGCGCCACGAAGCGCTGGATCGCGCCGAGATAGTTACCCAGATGCAGATTGCCGGTCGGCTGGACGCCCGAAAAGACGCGCTCCGCGAAAGCCATTGGTTCCACTCCGAATTCCCGGCACGGACGGCCGGGCGAATTGATGCGGCGCGGTTTATCGCCGAACGGGTTGCGCCATGCAAGCTGCGCGAGAGGGCGGCGCTCAGCCGCGGCGGCGGATCATGCCCTTCAGCTCGGCCGGCGTGGTGACGCCGAGCGCCCAGGCGGCGGCGACCCAGACGGCGATGCCGATCGCCACGAGAACCGCGAGCAGCGCGAACTTTCCCAGCGCGCCGGCGAGCGCCCATTGTACGCCGATGAGCGCCAGCGCCATCAGCGCGCTGGCGAGCGCGCTCATCGCGATGCGGCGGCGCAGCCGGTCGTCGCCGACGAAGGCGCGGCGGCGGACGAGGTCGCGATAGAGCAGGCCGGTATTGAGCCAGCCGGAGACGGTGGTCGCCAGCGCGATGCCGACATGGGCGAGGAAGGGGAACAAAGCGAGCGAGATGACGATGTTGGCGACGACGCCGACGACCGCGTAGCGCATCGGCGTCGCCGTATCCTCGCGGGCGAAGAAGGCGGGCGAAAAGACCTTGTTGAGCACGAAAGCAGGCAGACCCAGAGCGAAGGCGATCACCGCGGCGGCGGTCGCCTCGGTGTCGGCGGCGTCGAAGGCGCCGCGCTCGAAAAGCGCCGAGACGATGACACTGGGAATGACGACGAGCGCGACCGCCGCCGGCAGCGTCAGGATGAGCGCGAACTCGACCGCCCGGTTCTGGGTGTGGAGCGCCGCCGCGGTGTCGCCGGCGCGCAGCCGCCGCGAGATGTCGGGCAGCAGGACGACGCCGATGGCGACGCCGACGATGCCGAGCGGCAGCTGGTAGAGCCGGTCGGCGTAGTAGAGGAAGGAGACCGCCCCGGCGCTCATCGAGGCGATCATGGTGCCGACGACGATGTTGATCTGGGTGACGCCACCGGCGACGAGGCCGGGCACCGCGAGGCGCGCCAGCCGGCGGACGCCGGCGGTCAGCTTCGGCAGGGATATCGAGAAGCCGAAGCCGGCGCGCTTCAGCGCCCACAGCACCATAGCGAGCTGCGCCGCGCCGCCGACCACGGTGGCGGCGGCGAGCGCGATGCCGGCCGTGTCGGTATTGGCCCAGCCCTTCGCCATGACGAGCGCCAGCGCGGCGATCATCACCACGTTGAGCAGGGTCGGCGCCAGCGCCGCGGCGGCGAAGCGGCCGAGCCCGTTGAGGACGCCGGAGACCAGCGCCAGCATCGACACCAGCGTCAGATAGGGAAAGGCGATGCGGGTCAGCAGCACGGCGAGGTCGAACTTCGCCGGGTCGTCGGAGAAGCCCGGCGCCAGCACGTGCATGAGCAGCGGCATGGCCAGCTCGCAGATCGCGGTCAGCACGATCAGCAGCGCAAGCAGCGCCGAGGCCGCCTCGCCGGCGAAGCGGGCGGCGGCCGGCCGGCCCTCGCCCTCCAGCGAGCGGGCGAAGAGCGGCACGAAGGCGGAGTTGAACGCGCCCTCGGCGAACAGCCGGCGGAAGAGATTGGGGAAGCGGAAGGCGACGACGAAGGCGTCGGCCACGGGACCGGTGCCGAGCGCGGCGGCGATCAGCATGTCGCGCACGAAGCCGAGCAGCCGGCTCGATGCCGTGGCGCCGCCGACGGTCGCGAAGTTGCGCAGCAGGGACATGGCCGGAACCCCGGTTGTGGCGGCTTCGCGCGGCGAATCGCCGCGCCGCTCCCCTTCTACACGAGCGCAGCCCGCTTCACGATCAGCCGAACTATCACCCCTGGTCGAAATTCGCCGCGAGATGGCGGCGGATGGAAGCCTGGCGGCTGGCATTGGTGATCTTTTGGCCGGTCAGGTCGGTGACGTAGAAGACGTCGACGGCGCGCTCGCCGAAGGTGGCGATATGCGCCGAGCCGATATTCAGGTTGAGGCGCGAGATCGTCATGGTGAGGTCGTAGAGCAGCCCGGGACGGTCGAGCCCGCTGACCTCGATGACGGTGAAGCGGTCGGACAGCGAGTTGTTGACGAAGACCTCGGGCTCGATCGAGAAGGCCTTGATCTTGCGCGGCGTCCGGCGCTCGCCGACCGCCTCCGACAGCCAGGTCTCGCCGAGCAGCGCCTTCTCCACCGTCTCGGCGATGCGCTTGGCGCGGCGGCGCTCGTCGTCGGCCTGCTCGAACTCGCGGCCGATGAAGACGGTGTCGAGGGCGTAGCCGTCGGTGGTGGTGAAGATCTGCGCGTCCATGATGTTGGCGCCGGCGGCGGCGCAGGCGCCGGCGATGATGGAGAGCAGGCGCGGATGATCGGGAGCGAGCACGGTGAGCTCGGTGATCCCCTTGAAGGCGTCGGTCTGGATGTCGGTCGCGAGGCTTCGCTTGCCCTCGCGCGCCTCCCTGAGGAAGCGCGCATGGCGCAGCCGGCGGGCCGGCTCCGTCTTCAGCCAGTAGGCGGGATAGTGACGCTTGCGATAGGCGGCGAACTCGCGGTCGCCCCAGTCGTCGAGGGCGCCGCGTGTCTCGGCCTGCGCCTCGGCGATGCGGTCGGGCCGCAGGAGCTGGCTGTGGCCGCCGCTCAGCACCGGCTCCGTCTCGTAGTAAAGGGTGCGCAGGAGCTGGCCCTTCCAGCCGTTCCAGACGCCGGGGCCGACGGCGCGGATGTCGGCGACGGTGAGCAGGAGCAGCAGCTTGAGGCGCTCCGGGCTCTGCACCAGCGCGGCGAAATCGGCAACGGTGCGCGGATCGCCGAGATCGCGCGACTGCGCGATCATGCTCATCACGAGGTGGTTCTCGACCAGCCAGGCGACCGTCTCGGTCTCGGCGCGCGACAGGCCGAGGCGCGGGCAGAGCCTTCTGGCG
Organism: Flavobacteriaceae bacterium; assembly: GCA_050186955.1. GTDB lineage: Bacteria > Pseudomonadota > Alphaproteobacteria > Rhizobiales > Tepidamorphaceae > JACKJP01. The sequence continues at coordinate 12,996 of JBFWXZ010000018.1, read as the reverse complement.
ATGCGGGCGCCGGCGATGGAGTGGTCCTCGGGCCTTCCCTTGGCGATGTCGTGCAGCAGCATCGCGACATAGAGCGCCGCGCGGTTGTCGATCGTCTGGATGATCTCGTGGGAAAGCGGGTGCTCCTTGGCGTGGCGGCCGGCCTCGATGTCGGCGAGCACGCCGACGGAGCGGATCAGGTGCTCGTCGACCGTGAAGTGGTGGTACATGTTGAACTGCACCAGCGCGACGATGCGGCCGAAATCGGGGATGAATTTACCGAGCACGCCGCATTCGTTCATCCGCCGCAGCACGACCTCGGGATCGCGCTTGGAAGTAAGGATCTCCAGGAATAGCCGGTTGGCCTCGGGGTCCTCGCGCATCTTGCGGTCGATGAGCTTGAGCGAGCGGCTCGCCAGCTTCAGCGCGTCGGGATGGAAGACGAGGTTGGACTGGTCGGCGAGGTGAAACAGGCGGATCAGGTTGACGGGATCGCGCTCGAAGACCTGATCGTCGGCGATGCTCAGCCTGTCGGCGTCGTTGAGGAAATCTGGGTTGCCGGCCACCGCCCTGGTGCCGCGGCGGCCGAGCCGGTTGAAGAAGCGCGACAGCATCGGCGGCTTCTTGGCGTGCTGGTTCTCCAGCCCGGCGCAGAGAATGCGCGTGAGATCGCCGACATCCTTGGCGATCAAGAAGTAGTGCTTCATGAAGCGCTCAACCTCGCGCTGGCCGGGATGCGGCGTGTAGCCGAGGCGGGCGGCCATCTGCGCCTGCAGGTCGAAGGAAAGGCGCTCCTCGGCGCGGCCGGTCAGGAAATGCAGGTGGCAGCGCACCGACCACAGGAAGTCCTCGCAGCGCCGGAACAGCTTCAGCTCGTCGCGCGAGATGACGCCGGCGTTGAACAAGCCCTGCCAGGATTCGATGCCGTAGTGATACTTGGCGATCCAGAACAGGGTCTGGAGGTCCCGCTGGCCGCCCTTGCCCTCCTTGACGTTGGGCTCGACGAGGTAGCGGGATTCGCCGCCCCGGCGATGCCGGGAATCGCGCTCGGCGAGCTTGGCGTCGATGAACTCGCCGCTGCTGCCGCGCACCACGTCGCGGGCGAAGGCGGTTTTGAACTCGTCATACAGCTCCGCGTCGCCGCATAGCGGCCGCGCGTCGAGCAGCGCGGTGCGGATCGTCATGTCCTCGAGCGAAGCGCGGATGCAGTCGCGCACCGTGCGGGTCGCGTGGCCGACCTTGAAGCCGAGATCCCACAGCATGTAGAGCAGGAACTCGACGACACTCTCGCCCCACGGCGTCTGCTTGTAGGGAAGCAGGAAGAGCAGGTCGATGTCGGAGCCGGGCGCCAGGGTTCCGCGTCCGTAGCCGCCGACCGCCACCACCGACATGCGCTCCGACTGCGAGGGATTGACCGCCGCATAGAGGCGGCGCGTCGCATAGCGGTGGAGGCCGCAGATCAGCTCGTTCTGAAGGCCGCTGAGGGTCTCGGCGCATTGCAGGCCGCGGCCGTCGTCGACGAGCCAGGCGTCGATCCGCTCGCGGCTTTCGGCGATGAGGGACTTGAGCGCCTCGAGCATGGCGAGGCGCGCGGCCGTTCCGTCGCCGTCGTGTTCGTCGTGGATGCGGTCGAGCATCGCATCGAAAGTTTCCGGCTCGATCAGTTCCGCCACACGGCGGGCGACGAGGCTCAATGGCCGTCCTCCACGAGCATGGATTTGAGCCGGTAGACGAGATCGAGCGCGTCGCGCGGCGTCAGCATGTCGGGAACCGTCTCGCCGAGGAGGTCGAGGGCGGGAGAGGCCGCCGCCCGCGGCGTCTCGCGCGCCGGGCGGCTGGAGAACAGCGGCAGGTCGCCGAGGATCGCGTCCATGTCGGGCGAGCGGTCGCCGGCCTCCAGCATCGCCAGGATTTCCCGCGCGCGCTCGACGGCGGCGGCGGGCAGCCCGGCGAGGCGGGCGACCTGGATGCCGTAGGAGCGGTCGGCGGCGCCGTCCACCACCTCATGCAGGAAGACGACGTCGTTCTCCCATTCGCTGACCCTGACCGTCTGGTTGACGAGGCGCGGCAGCGAGGAAGCGAGCGCGGTGAGCTCGTGATAGTGGGTGGCGAACAGCGACCGGCAGCAATTGACCTCGTGCAGGTGCTCGATCGCCGCCCAGGCGATGGACAGTCCGTCGAAGGTCGCGGTGCCGCGGCCGATTTCGTCGAGGATGACGAAGGCGTTGCCGCCCGCCTGGTTGAGAATCGACGCCGTCTCGATCATCTCGACCATGAAGGTCGAGCGTCCGCGCGCCAGATCATCGGCGGCGCCGACGCGGCTGAACAGGCGGTCGACGACGCCGACATGCGCCGACCCCGCCGGCACGTGGCTTCCCATCTGCGCGAGGATGGCGATCAGCGCGTTCTGCCTGAGCCATGTCGACTTGCCGGCCATGTTGGGCCCAGTCAGCACGACAATGCGGCCGGCATCCGCGCCGTCGGGCGGCGACAGCAGGCAGCCATTGGCGACGAAGGGCTCGCCGGCGCGCGCCAGCGCCTGCTCGACGACGGGGTGACGGCCGGCCTCGACCTCGAAGGCGCGCGAGGCGTCGACGCGCGGGCGGACATAACCGCATTCGCGCGACAGCGCCGCCAGTCCCAGCGTGCAATCGAGGGCGGCGAGGGCCGCAGCCGTTGCCTGCAGCACCGCCGCCGCCTCGACCACGTCGGCGCGCAGCTCCTCGAAGATCGACAGCTCGATGGTCAGCGCGCGGTCGGCTGCGGACGCGATCCGCGACACGCAGTCGGCGAGCTCGGGGGTGGTGAAACGCATCGCGTTCGCCATGGTCTGGCGATGGATGTAGCGACCGGCGAAGGCAGCGGTGAGCAGCTCCGCGCCCTGCTGTGCGTTCACCTCGATATAGTAGCCGAGCATGTTGTTGTGGCGGATCTTCAGCGCCTTCATGCCCGTCTCGGCCTGATATTCCGCCTGGTAGCCGGCGATCACCCGCCGGGCGTCGTCGCGCAGGCGACGGGTCTCGTCGAGACCGTCATGGAAGCCTTCGGCGACGAAACCGCCGTCGCGGGCGATCAGCGGCAGCTCGTCGGCGAGCGCCGCACCGATACGTTCGGCAAGCCCGGCGGGCGCCGCCCCGACGGCCAGCAGCATGGCGGCGATCTCCGCCGGCGGATCGAAGGCGCCCCCATCGCCCGCAACCTCGCGAAGCCTCGCGCAGGCATCCACCGCATCGCGGATGGCGGCGAGATCGCGCGGGCCGCCGCGACCGGCGGCGAGGCGGGTCAGGGCGCGCTCGATATCGGGCGTCGCCTTGAGGATGCGGCGCAAAGCCTCGGCGCACTGCCAGTCGGCGGCAAGGTGATCGACGGCGTCGAGGCGCGCATTGATTGCCTGCGGGTCGGTCAGCGGCGCGGTCAGACGCGCCGCCAGCTCGCGGCCGCCGGGGCCGGTCACGGTGCGGTCGATGGCGGAAAGCAGCGACCCCGCCGCGTCGCCGCCGGTCGAGCGGGTCAGCTCCAGATTGGCCCGCGTCGCCGCGTCGATCTCCATATAGCCGGCCGCCGCGTCCTGCCGGGGCGGCCTCACCGGCAGGCGGGCGCCGCGCTGGGTGGTGTCGACATAGGCGATCAGACCCGCCGCGGCAGCGATGGCGGCGCGCGAGAACCTGCCGAAGCCGTCCAGCGTTTCGACACCGAAATAATCGAGTAGTCGCCTTTCTCCCGAAACGCTGTCGAAATGCGACGGGGCGAGCGGGGTGAGCGCCGCGCGGGTCTCGTCGGCGAGAAAGGCGAAGCCGGCGTCGCCGGCGATCGTATCGGCGAAGATGATCTCGCTCGGCTCGATGCGGGCGATCTCGGCGGCGAGCGAGGCCGGCGCGCAGTCGCGCACGGTGAAGACGCCGGTCGAGATGTCGATCCAGGCGACGGCCGCTCCCTCGGCGCCGGTGCGCGCCAGCGACAGGAGATAATTGTTGCGGCGCGCGTCGAGCAGCGATTCCTCGGTGATCGTGCCAGGGGTGACGATGCGCACGACATCGCGGCTGACGACGGATTTCGAACCGCGCTTCTTCGCTTCCGCCGGATCCTCGGTCTGCTCGCAGACGGCGACGCGGTGGCCGAGGCGGATCAGTTTGTTGAGATAGTCGTCGGCGGCATGGACGGGCACGCCGCACATCGGGATGTCGTCACCGAGATGCTTGCCGCGCTTCGTCAGCGTGATGCCGAGCGCCCGGCTCGCGACCTCGGCGTCGTCGAAGAACAACTCGTAGAAGTCGCCCATCCGGTAGAACAGCAGGCAGTCGGGATTGGCCGACTTGATCTCCAGATATTGACGCATCATCGGCGTCACGCCCTGATCGGCGGCGTCCTTCGGCGGCGCATTGCTCTCCGAGGCATTCTTCACGGGCGCATTCATTGGGACGTGGCGGTTCCGGCGCTCTTCAAGCGGGTTCTCAAGCGGTGCGCCGGGCGCATCGGCACGCAGCGCGGCATGTCCACCATCATCGGCCAAAATGGCGCGCGCGGGCAATCCGCCACGTGATCCCAGATGTGGACGGAGATCGCTTGAGCGCCACGGAAGCGCGCCTTATCGTGAAGGAAAACAAGCGGGCGCGCCCGCAGGGGAAACATAACGGGAGTTCATTGATGTCGCGTAAGCCCGCCGGCGGCAACCGCCCGACCTTCACCGACCAGGAAGCGCTGCAGTTCCACGCGCAGGGAAAGCCCGGCAAGCTCGAGATAGCGCCGACCAAGCCGATGGCGACGCAGCGCGACCTGAGTCTCGCCTATTCGCCGGGCGTGGCGGTGCCAGTGCGCGCCATCGCCGAGGACCCGTCGCGGGCCTACGACCTGACGGCCCGCGGCAACCTCGTCGCCGTCATCTCCAACGGCACCGCGATCCTCGGCCTCGGCAATCTCGGCGCGCTGGCCTCGAAACCGGTGATGGAGGGCAAGGCGGTCCTCTTCAAGCGCTTCGCCGACGTCGATTCCATCGACCTCGAGGTCAACACCGAGGACACCGACGAGTTCGTCAACGCGGTGCGCTTCCTCGGCCAGACCTTCGGCGGCATCAATCTGGAGGACATCAAGGCGCCGGACTGCTTCGTCATCGAGCAGCGGCTGCGCGAGCTTCTCGACATCCCGGTGTTCCACGACGACCAGCACGGCACGGCGATCATCGCGCTGGCCGGCCTGATCAACGCGCTCGACCTCACCGGGCGCGACGTGGCGACGACGAAGCTCGTCTGCAACGGCGCCGGCGCCGCGGCGATCGCCTGCGTGGAGCTGCTCAAGGCCATGGGCTTCAGGCACGACAACGTCGTCCTCTGCGACACCAAGGGCGTCATCCATACCGGCCGCGAGGATCTCAACCAGTGGAAATCGGCGCATGCGGTCGACACCAAGATGCGTACGCTGGCCGAAGCGATGAAGGGCGCCGACGTGGTCTTCGGCCTCTCGGTCAAGGGCGCGCTGACGGCGGATATGATCGCCAGCATGGCTCCCAACCCGATCATCTTCGCCATGGCCAATCCGGATCCCGAGATCACGCCCGAGGAGGTGCGGGCGATCCGCGACGACGCGATCATCACCACCGGGCGCTCGGACTATCCCAACCAGATCAACAACGTGCTCGGCTTCCCCTACATCTTCCGCGGCGCGCTCGACGTGCGGGCGACCACCATCAACGACGAGATGAAGATCGCCGCGGCGCAGGCGCTCGCCGAACTCGCCCGCGCCGACGTGCCCGACCAGGTGGCCGCCGCCTATGCGGGCTCGCGGCCGCGCTACGGCCCCGAATACATCATCCCGGTGCCGTTCGACCCGCGACTGATCAGCCACGTGCCGGCCGCCGTCGCCAAGGCGGCGATGGAGAGCGGCGTCGCGCAGCGGCCGATCGTCGACCTGGAGGCCTACAAGAACCAGCTCACGGCGCGGCAGAACCCGATCGCCGGCACCTTCCAGCGCATCTTCGAGAAGGTCCGCCGCAGCCCCAAGCGCGTCGCCTTCGCCGAGGGCGAGGAGGAGCAGGTCATCCGCGCCGCCTACACCTTCGCCAATAACGGGCTCGGCACGCCGGTGCTGATCGGCCGCGACGAGGCGATCCGCGAAACCATCGCCGAGATGGGGCTGGAGCCGCGCGACGACATCGAAATCGCCAACGCGCGGCTCGCCTCGCGCAACGCCGTCTACGCCGACTATCTCTACCAGCGGGTGCAGCGGAAGGGATACCTGCTGCGCGACTGCCTGCGCCTCGTCAACACCGACCGCAACTACTTCGCCGCCTGCATGGTGGCGACCGGCGACGCCGACGCCATGGTGACCGGCGTCACCCGCAACTACGCGGTGGTGCTGGACGACGTGCGGCGGGTCATCGATTCGCGCCCCGGCCATCGCGTCGTCGGGGTGTCGATGGCGATCTGCCGCGGCCGCACGGTGTTCATCGCCGACACCGCGGTGCACGACATGCCGACGGCGGAGGAACTGGCCGACATCGCCGAGGAGGCCGCCGACGTCGCCCGCCGGCTCGGTCACGAGCCGCGCGTTGCCATGCTCGCCTACTCGACCTTCGGCTATCCGCGCGGCGAGCGCTCGGACCGGGTGCGCGAGGCGGTGCGGCTGCTCGACGGGCGGCGCGTCGATTTCGAGTATGACGGCGAGATGGCGGCCGATGTCGCGCTCAACCGCGACCTGATGGCGGCCTATCCGTTCTGCCGCCTGACTGGGCCGGCAAACGTGCTGGTCATGCCGGCGTTCCACTCGGCGTCGATCTCGACAAAGATGCTGCAGGAACTCGGCGGCTCGACCGTCATTGGGCCGATGCTGGTCGGCCTCGACAAGCCGGTCCAGATCGTGCCGCTGGGGGCGACCGACACCGAGCTCGTCAACATGGCGGCGCTCGCCGCCTGCGGCATCGGCGCCTGAGAGGAAACCCTCAGGCGGCTTCCGAGGGGCTGAAATAGTCGACGTAGCGGGCGTCGAGCTCCTCGATCGGCATGACGACGAACATGTCGGTGGTGCAGAGGTGCCAGTCGATGACGGCCTCGGGCGAGAATTTCGCGCCGGTGCGCAGATAGCCCTTGATCAGCGGCGGCAGGGCGCGGAAGGCGGCCTTGGGGTCGATCGCCTCCGGGTCGATCCCGTCGGTGGGGATGCCGCGGCCGGGCAGCGCCGCGACCTGCCATTCCGGCGCCGCCTGGCAGAAATGGCGCAGATAGGCGAGCGGCAGCGCATGGCGCGTCGGGTCCGTTCCCTCGAAGCTGGCGCAGCCGATCAGCGCGTCGACGCGGTGGCGGCAGATATAGGCCCACAGGCCCTGCCAGAGCAGCTCGACGGTGCGCTTGTTGCGATATTCCTTGAGCACGCAGGAGCGCCCGAGCTCGAGAAAGCGCTTCTCGGGATGGCGGCGCAGCAGCGGGTCGATGGCGTATTCGGTGGAGCTGAAGAAGCCGCCATTGGCCTCCGCCGTCTCCTGGCGGAGCAGCCGGTAGGTGCCGACCACCTCGGGCTTCATGCCCGTCGCGGTGCGGCGCATGCGGTCATGATCGACCACCAGCAGGTGGTCGCAGAGCAGGTCGAAACCGTCGATGTCGCGGCGCAGCAGCGAGCCCTTGGGCCCGGCCTTCGCCTCGAGCTCCTGATAGAAGACGCGATAGCGCAGATTCTGGGCGCGCCGGATCTCCGAGCGGCTGGCGGCCAGCAGCACCTCGAGCTGGCCCATGCGGCCGAAGCTCTCCGACTGCGCGCCCATCCGGCGCGGACGCACGGAATCCATCAACCACCTGACGGGAGAGCGGGACGGCGTCGCCAGTTGCCTCATCTCGGAATGTCCTCCTTCGGAACCGGAAGGGGGCCGGAGCCGCGATGGCCGCGTCTACCATCCGCCCGGCACGCGTCCCGACGCCGAATCGCCGATCCACGATACGACAAGAGCACGCGTTTCGGACGCTATTGTGACAAGAATTCCGGCAATTCTCCAGTAGGATCGGCAGTTCAGGCGGAGCGCTTGCGCGCGACCAGCCTTTCCAGCGCCCGCTCGAGATCGTCGCGCGATACCGGTTTCGTCAGGTATCCGTCCATGCCCGCGGCGATGCAGGCGGCGCGGTCCTCATGCGAGGCGTTGGCGGTCAGCGCGACCACCGGGATCGCGCGCAGCGACTTGGTCCGGCGCATCGCCTTCACCGCATCGATGCCGTCCATTTCCGGCATCCGCATGTCCATCAGCACGAGGTCGGCGGCGGGGCCGGCCTTGAGGGCCAGCAACGCCTCGCGGCCGTTGACGGCCATCACCGGCTCGTGGCCCAGCCGCTCGACCAGGGTGCGCGCCAGGATGGCGTTCACCGGGCTGTCCTCGGCGATCAGGATACGCAGGCTCTCCCTTGCAGGCTTGCGGGAACGGGCGCGCTTGCGCCGCTCCGCGCCGCTATCCCCGGCGAGCCTCGCGGCGCCGAGCCGCGCGATGAGGGCGGCGCGGCGGATCGGGCGGATCAGGTAACCGGCGGCGCCTTCCTGCCGGAACCTGTCGATCATGCCGCGCTCGGCGGAGGTCAGCGCGACGAGGCGGACGCCGTCCGTCGTCTCGAAGGCCTCCGGCGAGGCGATCGTCGTGACGCCGTCGCGCGGGCGGCGGCGCGCCTTCGGCACGCTCGCCCCGAGGTCGCGCAGGGTGGCGGCCAGCGCCGCCGTCTCCAGCGGCTCCATGCCGGCGATGGCGACCGTGTGGCCGGCGAGCGGGCGCGAGGCGGCGAGCCCCGGCGATTCGCCGCCGGGCGCCTCGGCAATGGCGAGCGGGACGGAGAAGGTGAAGGCGCTGCCCTCGCCGGGGGCGCTGCGGCAGGCGATCGTTCCGCCCATGGCGTCGGCGAGGCGGCGGGAGATGGCCAGCCCGAGGCCCGAGCCGCCGTGGCGGCGCGCGGCGCTGCCGTCGACCTGCTCGAAATCCTCGAAGATGCGCTCGACGGCATCGGCGGGAATGCCCGGCCCGCTGTCGCGCACGGCGATCTCGACGCCGGCGCCGGCGCGGCGCGCCTCGATGACGACCCCGCCGGTCTCGGTGAACTTCACCGCGTTGCCGGCGAGGTTGAGAAGGATCTGGCGGATGCGGCCCGCATCGCCGACGAGGACCGGCGGCAGGGCGGCGTCGACATGGCTGGCGATCGACAGGCCCTTGCCGTGGGCGCGCGGCGCCAGCAGCTCGACCAGTTCCTCGACGAGGCCGCCGAGATCGAAGGGCTGCGGGTCGAGCTCGATGCGGCCGGCCTCGATGCGGGAGAAGTCGAGGATGTCGTCGATCAGCTCGAGCAGCGCCGTGCCCGACGAGCGTATCGCATTGGCATAGGTGCGCTGCTCCGGCGTCAGCCCGCTGTCCATCAGCAGGTCGGCCATGCCGATGACGCCGCTCATCGGCGTCCTGATCTCGTGGCTCATGCTGGCGAGGAAGCGCGACTTGGCGGCGTTGGCCTCCTCGGCGCGCCGGCGCTCGGCCTCCAGATCGGCCTCGATGGTCTTGCGCGCGGTGACGTCGCGGCCGTGATAGTCGCACATGCCGCCGAGCCGGCGACGGTCGGCGACCTCCCAGGCGATCCAGCATGCCGCGCCGCCGTCGCGGTGGCGAAGATCGAAGCGCAGGCGGCCGGCGGCGCGCGCGGAATCGGCCGCCTCGAGGAAGGCTTCCCTGTCGCCTGTGTCGCGGAACAGCCGGGCGGTCGGCCCGATCGCGTCGAGCGCGCCGGTGGCGATGTCGGCGCGCACGCGGTGTTCGGCGGAGGCCTCGGCGAGGCCGCGATAGTGATGCAGCGATTCCTCCAGCTGCCAGATGCGGTCGCGCAGGCGCTCGTTCTCGGCCTGCTCGGAGAACAGCTTCGGGCGCTCGACCGGGCGCAGCGGCCTGGCGGAGACGAGCATCAGCACGACGCCGGCGAGCGTCGCCGCGAAAAGCCATATGGCACCGTCGAGGGCGCCGGCCGGCAGATAGTCGAGGCCGGCAATGCCGACGATAGCGACGCAGAGCGCGGCGAGCCCCGGATAAAGGGATCTCGCCGTCTCGCCGCCAAGGCGGCGGGCCAGCGGTTCGCCGATCCGGCGCCGCACCATGTCGCGCATTGCGTTCATAGGCCACGCAATAGCGCAAAGCCCCTACCAAACGGTTTCGATTCGTCTCCGGAACGCTCGCTCGAGGCGAATTCGCCGGCCTTCAGGCGGCCATCCGGCTGCGGTCGGCATGGGCGCGGTAGGACAGCGCCTCGGCGACATGGATGCGCCGGACGCGATCCTCGCCTTCCATGTCGGCGAGGGTGCGGGCGACGCGGAGCACCCGGTGGAAGGCGCGCGCCGACAGCTTCATCACCTCGGCGGCCTGGCCGAGCAGGGCGCGGCCGTCGCCCTCCGGCATGGCAACCTCCTCGAGCACGGAAACCGGGCAGGTCGCGTTGGCGACATGGGCGTCGAGCCCGAGCCCGGCGTAGCGCCTCGACTGCGCGGCGCGGGCGGCGGCGACGCGGGCCGCGACATCGGCGCTCTTCTCGCCGGCGGGCGGCGCCATCATGTCGGCGGCGGCGAGCGCCGGGATATCGAGATGCAGGTCGATGCGGTCGAGCAGCGGGCCGGAAAGCCGCGCCTGGTAGTCGGCGGCGCAGCGATCGCCGCGCCGGCAGGTGTGGCCGGGCTCGCCGCTCATCCCGCAGCGGCAGGGATTCATCGCCGCGACGAGCTGGAAGCGGGCCGGATAGCGCACGCGGTGATTGGCGCGGGCGATGACCGTCTCGCCGGTTTCCAGTGGCTGGCGCAGCGAATCGAGGACCTGCGGTTGGAACTCCGGGAGCTCGTCGAGGAAGAGCACGCCGCGATGGGCGAGCGACACCTCGCCTGGTCTGACCCGCAGGCCGCCGCCGACCATCGCCGCCATGGAGGCGGAATGATGCGGATTGCGGAAGGGGCGGCGGGCCGACAGGCGGCCGTCGGCCATGGCGCCGCCGACGCTGCGGATCATCGCGACCTCGAGAAGCTCCGCCGGCGACATCGGCGGCAGCAGCCCGGGCATGCGCTCGGCGAGCATGGTCTTGCCGGCGCCGGGCGGACCCACGAAAAGCAGGTTGTGGGCGCCGGCGGCGGCGATCTCGAGCACCCGCTTGGCGGTTTCCTGGCCGCGGATGTCGACGAGGTCGGGCCCGTCGGCGCCGCGCGCGGCGATTTCCGGACGCGGGCGCGGCAGCAGGGTGGTGCCGCGCAGATGGTTGGCGAGGCCCACGAGGTCGCCGGCGGCGACGATGTCGAGATCGGGGTCGGCCCATGCCGCCTCGCCGCCGCATTCGCGCGGGCAGACGAGGCCGAGGTCCATGGCGTTGGCGGCGATGGCGGCGGGCAGAACGCCGGCGACCGGCGTGATCGAGCCATCGAGCGCCAGCTCGCCGAGCACCGCGAAGCCGGCGAGGCTCGACGCCGGTATGGCGCCGATCGCCGCCATCAGGCCGAGAGCGACCGGCAGGTCGTAATGGCTGCCCTCCTTGGGGAGGTCGGCAGGAGCGAGATTGATGGTGATGCGCTTGGGCGGCAGCGCCAGACCGATGGCGGTCAGCGCGGCGCGCACCCGCTCGCGGCTCTCGGCCACCGCCTTGTCCGGCAGGCCGACCATGGTCAGCGCCGGCAGGCCGGGGGAAACCTGTACCTGGACGTCGACGCGGCGGGCCTCGATGCCCTCGAACGCGACGGTCGTCACCCGCGCAACCATGTCGCCCCCTCCCCGCGGACGTCCCAAGCGAAAACGTCGGGAAGTGTAGCGGCGAAGCAGTCAGGTCACAAGAACAAAAATAGAACAGTCAAGATCAAGCGCGGCGCGCCTCGATCGCCTCCCAAATCAGCGCCGCTATATCGGCGCCACCGAAGCGCTTGACCTCGCGGATGCCGGTCGGCGAGGTGACGTTGATCTCGGTCAGATAGTCTCCGATCACGTCGATGCCGACGAAGATCATGCCGCGTTCCTTGAGCACCGGTCCGATGCGGCGGCAGATCTTCTCCTCGCGCGCGGTCATCTCCGTCGCCTCGGCGCGGCCGCCGACATGCATGTTGGAGCGCGTCTCGTCGGCGGCGGGAACGCGGTTGATGGCGCCGACCGCCTCGCCGTCGACGAGGATGATGCGCTTGTCGCCCTTGCGCACCTCGGGAAGGTAGCGCTGCACCACATAGGGCTCGCGGAAGGTGCTGTGGAACAGCTCCAGCAACGAGGCGAGATTGGTGTCACCCTCGGCGATGCGGAACACCGCCGCGCCGCCATTGCCGTAGAGCGGCTTGACGATGATGTCGCCATGGCTCTTGCGGAAATCGCGGATCGCGTCCGGATCGCGGGTGATGAGCGTCGGCGGCATCAGGTCCGGAAACTCGGTGACGAACATCTTCTCCGGCATGTTGCGGACATTGGCCGGGTCGTTGACGACGAGCGTGCGCGGATGGATGCGCTCGAGCAGCAGGGTGGTCGAGATGTAGTGCATGTCGAAGGGCGGGTCCTGGCGCAGCAGCACCACGTCGACGTCGGCGAGATCGATGCGCCTGCCCTCCGCCAGCGTGAAATGGTCGCCGATCTCGTCGCGCACCGCGACGCGATGCGCCCAGGCGGTGACGCGGTCACGCTCCAGCGCGAGGCTGTCGGGAAGGTAGTAGTGCAGCTCGTGGCCGCGCGCCTGCGCCTCCAGCATCAGCGCGAAGGTCGAATCGCCGCGGATCGAGATCCGCTCGATGGGGTCCATCTGCACCGCGACCTTCAGCATGGCATCAGCCCTTCCTGCAAACTCGTGATTTTTCCGAAAAGCCGGTCTTTCAGGCCTCGAAGGCGTTGGCCAGGTGGACCGGCCTCCAGCCGCCGGCGGCGACGACGTCGAAACGCAGCGTGTATCCGCCATAGGAGGGGTTGCGCGCAAGCCACCATTCGGCGGCGCGCAGGATGCGGGCGCGCTGCCGGTGGGTGACCGAGGCGAGCGCGTCGGCGGCGTTCGCCCGCCGCTTGACCTCGACGAAGGCGAGTGTGCGGGC
>JBFWXZ010000017.1:0-28594 GCA_050186955.1 Flavobacteriaceae bacterium | reverse complement strand
GCGAGCGGTTCTGCGGGTCGTCCTCGGTTCCGGTGACGGAGGCGACCACCGGCGGGCGGTCGTCGCCGGCCTCGGCGATCATCTCGGCCAGGTGGCCGGCGGGGTCGGCAGGGGCGCCGAAGCCGATGACCAGGTCGACGAGGATCACCGCGACGTCCTTGTCCTTCAGCGCCTCGGCCAGCATCTGGTCGCGCACGCCGGGATCGATCATCGGATGCGGACGGCCACGGGTGTACTCGTCGTCGCCGAGATCGAGGATGCGGTCGTAGCCATCATCGCCCTGCCCCGGCTCGCCGACGCCGGGAACCGGCGCGTTGGAAACGATCTGGCGGCCGGCGGCGCGCAGGACGAGCTGGGCCTCGGCGGCAAGGGTGCCGCCGGAGAAGAGGCCGGCGATCCGGCTGCCGCCGGCGCGTCCGCGCGCTTCCGCCGCCACCGAGGCGGCATCGAAGCCCTCGCCGATCCGGGCGCCGACGCCGGCGTCCTCGAGGGCGAGCTCAGCGACCTCGCGCAGCGACGCCGCCTGCCGCGCATTGGCGGGAAGCTCCATGGCGTCGGCGCCGATGAAGCAGACCGCGTAGGGCTTGGGGCTCTTGGCGATGCGGGCCGCGACGACGCGCGCGACGTCGGGGTGCGGCGGCTTGGAGATCAGCACGACCGACCTGGTCGCCTCGTCGGCGTCCAGCAGGTCCATGGCCATCAGCGTCGTGATGCCGCCGATGTCGCGCTTCAGGTCACGGCCGCCGACGCCGATGGCGTGGCTGATGCCGCCGCCGGCCTCGGAGACGAGGCAGGAGACTTCCTGGATGCCGGTGCCGGAGGCGCCGATGATGCCGACGCCGCCCCGGCGCAGCCGGTTGGCGAAGGCGAGCGGGGTGCCGTTGATGATCGCCGTGCCGCAGTCGGGGCCCATCATCAGCAGGCCGAGCTCGCGCGCCTCCTGCTTGAGGGACAGCTCGTCCTCGAGCCCGACATTGTCGCTGAACATCAGCACGCTGAGGCCGCGCCTGAGCGCCTTGCGGGCCTCGGCGGCGGCGAAGTCGCCGGGCACCGAGACGAGCGCCAGATTGGACGCGGGCAGCGCCTTGACGGCCGCCGCGATGCTGCGCGGACGCCATTCCTCGGCGCCCTCGCCGGCGCCGCCGCGCGGCTTGTCGAGGCCGGCGATGGCGGCGGTGCGGGCGGCCTGCGCGGCCTCGTCGTCACGCGCCTTGAGCGCCACCACCAGATCGTTGGGACGCGCATCGGTCTCGCCTTCCAGCAGACCGGCCTCGCGCATGATCGCGAGGTTCGAGGGCGAGCCCATCATCAGCGCCGCCTCGATGACGCCGTCCATGCCCGCGATCTCGCGGGACAGCCGCATCAGCGCGACCGAGTCCAGATAGAATCCCTTGCGGATTTCCGTGATGATCGTCATTCGACTCCAAGCTCCTCTGCGATCGCCAGAACCGCCTGCTCGAAGCAGGCCATCGGCGCCTTGACCACGCCCGCGCCGACCTGCCCGATGCCGGGCTGGCGGTGCGCAATTCCCGTATTGATCGTCGGCGCGAGGCCGGTCTCGACCACCAGGCGGACGTCGATCGCCGTCGGGACGCCGAGATAGTCGGCGGCGGGGATCGTCCATTCCGGGTTCTCGCCGAGCGCGATCTCGCTCATCTGGCGGGTGAAGTTCGCCGCCGAGGACGGCGCGCCGGCGCCGACGAAGCCGGCGACGGCCGGCGAGGCCGCCATCGCGAAGCCACCGAGGCCGATGGTCTCGACGATCGCCGAATCGCCCATGTCGGGATTGGCGTCGGCCGCCGAATAGCCGGGGAAATACAGGCCTTCCGGCATCTCCACCGGCGCGGTGAACCAGCGCTCGCCGGTGCCGGAGACGCGGACGCCGAAATCGGTTCCGTTGCGGCACATGGCGGTGACGACGGTCGAATTGGGGATGCCGCGCACCGGGTCCATCATCGCCTTGCCCATGGCCATGGCGAGGTTGAGGAAGAACTGGTCGTTGGCGGCGATGAAGGCGAGGCAGCGCTCGAGCTGGGCCCTGTCGTCGCAGGTGCGCACGAAGCTCGGCGCGATCTCGCGCAGGAAGATGCCCGAGCAGGCGACGTTGCGCTGGTGCATCTCGTCGCCCATGCCGAGGCCGCGGGCGATGATCGCCTTGAGGCCGAGGCCGCCGCGCTCGCGGATCGCGGCGCCGAGCGCCGGGCCGAAGGAATCGCGCAGCCAGCGGAGACGGCCGAGGACCTCCTCGTCGTTGCCGCCGAAGCGCATGACCTTGCCGAGGCCCTCATTGACCGCGCAGTAGGCGCGATTGCCGAAGGCGCGGTTCTCGACGACCATCAGCGGCTGCGACTTGGTCGTCATGCCGGTCATCGGACCGACGGCGCCGAAATGGTGGTTCGGGTAGAAGGTGACGCCGCCGGATTCGGCGAGCTTCACGGCCGCCTCGAGGTCGTCCGCCCAACCCTCGAAGACGATGATGCCGGCGACCGCGCCCTGCATCGGACCGCACATGCGGTCCCAGGTGATCGGCGGTCCGGCGTGCAGGACGACCCTGTCGTTGAGCTCGGGGATGGCGTCGCCGGCGGTCACCACGTCGACGAAGACGGGGTCGGCCGCGAGGATGCGCGCCATGGCCTCTTCATTGGCTTTCTCGATCGCTTCCATGGCGCGGTTACACTCCGAGCTTGGCGAGGATCGCCGCCATCTTCGGGTCGCCGCCGGCGGGCGGCGACCATTCGACATGGATCACCTCGACATCGTTGGCGTGGAGATCGGCCAGAAAGCCTTCCAGCCCGACATTCACCACCGTGACCTTTTCGTTGAGCAGCCGCGCCGCGGGAGCGCTTCCGCCATCATCCTTCCCCGCCATGACAGGTTCCTCTCGTTCGATATCCGATGGCCGAAACTATAGTAAGTGAAATTTTACTTTGTCAATCGACCAACGTCCCGGAAACCCACAGGAAAAAAAATGCCGCGGGCGAAACCGCCCGCGGCAAGGTGACTCTCCGCCGGTCCAGGAGGTTAGATACCGGGGTAGAGCAAACGGGGAAGGAACATGCTGATCTCGGGCACGTAGGTGACGACCAGCAGCGCCGCTATGGCCAGCACGATGAAGGGAGCTATGCCCTTCACGGCCTGCTCGTAGGTGACGTCGCCGAGGCTGCTGGCGACGAACAGGTTCAGGCCGAAGGGCGGCGTGAACATGCCGATGGCGCCGTTGACGGTGAGCACCACGCCGAGATGCACGGGGTCGATGCCGACGGCGCTGCCGACCTTGAAGAGCAGCGGTCCGAGAATGACCATGATCGAGGCGGCGTCGAGGAACATGCCGCAGATCAGCACCGCCACGTTGATCAGCAGGAAGATGTGCAGCGGCTCCGAGCTGAGCGACAGGATGGCGTTGGTCATCGCCACCGCCAGTCCCTGCGAGGTGAGATACCAGGCGAGCACGCCGGCGGCCGACAGGATGATCATCACCTGCGCCGTGGTGGCGGCCGAGCCGACGACGGCCGCGACCAGCTCGCCGATGGTTTTCTCGCGGTAGATCACGGCCGAGACGAAGGCCGAGTAGACCACCGAGACCGCGGCGGCCTCGGTCGGCGTGAAGATGCCGCCATAGATGCCGCCGAGGATCAGCACCGGCACGCCCAGGCCCCATGACGCCTCGCGCAGCCCGGCCATCAGCTCGGCCCAGCTGGGCGGCGCGCTGCGGGGGATGTCGTGGCGCCTGGCGTGCCAGATCGCATAGAGGATGAAGGCCGCGGCATAGACGAGCCCGGCGCCGACCCCGGCCATGAACAGGGCGCCGACCGAGACGCCGGTGACCGCCGCGTAGACGATCATCACGACGCTCGGCGGGATGATGATGCCGAGCGAGCCGGAGGCGACGATGAGCCCGATGGAGAAGTTGCGCTTGTAACCGCCCTCCAGCAGCGCCGGATAGAGGATGCCGCCAACGGCGACCACGGTCGCCGGACTGGAGCCGGAGATCGCGCCGAAGAACATGCAGGAGCTGACGGTGGTGATGCCGAGACCGCCGGTGAGGCGGCCGACCAGCAGGTCGGCGAAGCGGACGATGCGCCGCGACAGGCCGCCGACACCCATCAGGTTGCCGGTGAGGATGAAGAAGGGGATGGCCATCAGCGCGAAGCTGTCGATGCCGGAGAACATCCGCTCGACGACGATGGCCATCGGCATCATCCCGTCGAGCCAGATGGCGAGCATCACCGCGCCGGCCAGCGCGATGAACACCGGCGTCGAGCTGGCGAGGAGGATGCCGAGGGCGGATGTGAAGAACGCGGTCATGGTGCCCCCTAGCTCAGCATCTCGGTTTCGGCGCGCGCCTGGACGCCGACGATCTGCGCCCAGAGATTCTGCGCGAAGCGAAGCGCCATCAGGCCGGCGCCGACGGGAATGGCGAGCTGGATGATCCAGGTCGGGGCCTGCATGGCCGGCGTCTTCTGGCCGAACATGCGGGTCTGGTGGACGAGGTCGATCCCGTAATAGGCGAGCACCACGCAGAACAGGATGCAGCCGATGCCGACGACGATGTGCACCGCGCGCTCGAACGGCGCCGGCAGCACGTGGAGAAGCGCCTCGACGCCGATATGGATCTGCTTGCGGGCGGCGACGCTGGCGCCGATGAAGACGAGCCAGATGATCTGGTAGCGCACGACTTCCTCGGCCCAGACCACGCCGGTGTTGAACACGTAGCGGGCCACGACGTTGCAGAACAGGATGAGCGACGCCGAGCCGAGCATCAGCGCGATGAACACTTCCTCGGCGCGGCTCAGCAGCGTGTCTAACTGCTTGAACATGGAAACTCCGTCCGGATTCGCAATCTCGCGGATCCGGCCGCCCGAGCGGGTCGGGCGGCCGGCGCGGGTTCGCTGCCGCTTACTGGGCCTCGGCGCGCAGCCGCTCGATCTCGCCATAGGCGCGGTCGAGCAGTTCGGCGCCGATGGCCTGGCGGAACTTGTCGTGCACCGGGCGGGTCGCCGCCTCGAAGGCGGGGCGGCTCTCGGCGGGAAGCTCCGAGAACGACGCCTTGCTGGCCTTGATGGTGTCGATATAGCCGGCCTCGCGCCTGGCGCTTTCCTCACGCTGGAACGGCGTCACCTCGCGGGCGGCGTCGACGAGGATCTTCTGGTTCTCCTCGCTGAGGCCGGAGAACCAGCGCTTGGAGAAGATCAGCGCGTAGCCGAGATAGGCGTGGTTGGAGTGCACCACGTTGGACTGCACCTCGTGGAACTTCATCTTCACGATGGAGACGAGCGGGTTCTCCTGGCAGTCGACGACGCCCTGCTGGAGGGCGGTGTAGGTCTCCGAGAAGGCGATCGGCACCGGCGTCGCGCCCATCGCCTCGAACTGGGCGATGATGATCGGGCTCTCCATCACGCGGACCTTGCGGCCGGAGAAGCTGGCCGGCGACTCGATGGCGTTGTTGCAGGTGAACTGCTTGAAGCCGCTCTCCCAGAAGGTCACGCCCTTGAGGCCGACGCCGTCGAGGCTGGCGAGCAGCTCGTCGCCGACCGCGCCGTCGAGGAACTTGTGGGCGATCTGCGGCGTCGGGAACAGGAACGGCAGGTCGGGAAGCTGCATCGTCGGCTGGAAGTTGGAGAGCTTGGCGGTCGGGATGATGCCGCCCTCGATGGCGCCGAACTGCATCTGCTGGGTCGCCTGGACGTCGTCGGCGAGCGAGTTGTTGGGGAAGATCTTGACGACGATCTCGCCCTTGGTGCGCTCGGCGACGAGGTCGCGGAACTTCTCGGCCGCGACGTGCTGGGCGCTGTCCTCGGGCAGGTCGTGATGGAACTTCAGGACCGTCTCGGCGGCGGCCGGCGTCATGCCGAACAGCGCGCAGACGCCGATGGCGGCGAATGTGTGTCTCATGTTCATCGGGTATTCCTCCTGGTTTTTCTTTCTTCGGTTGCAGAAATTCCGCCCGGCGAGGGGCGATAAGGGATGTCCGCCCGGCCCGGATCAGCGGGCGGCGACGGCGCCGTCGCTTCGCGGGTCGCTGGCGCCTTCGAGAAGGCCGTCGGGATGGAACCTAATGGCGCCGGCATGGCCCATCATCTCGACATAGGAGCCGACGACCTCGACGTCGTGGCCGGCGGCGCGAAGGCGCGCGATGACGTCCTCGCCGAGCCGGTCCTCGACCTTCAGATTGGTCGTCGCGGCGCCCCAGGTGCGGCCGAGCAGCCAGCGCGGCGCGGTGACGGCCGACTGCAGCGGCATGCCGTGCAGGACGTGGCGCGAGAACACCATGGCCTGGGTCTGCGGCTGCCCCTCGCCGCCCATCGTGCCGTAGACGATGGTGCCGCCATCATCGAGCTCGGCCATCGCCGGCTGGATGGTGTGGAAGGGAAGCCGGCGCGGATCGAGGCGGTTGGGATGCTCGTCGGCGAGGCTGAAGCTGGTGCCGCGGTTCTGCCAGGTCACGCCGGTCCGCGGCAGCACGAGGCCGGAGCCGAACTCCCAGTAGATGCTCTGGATGTAGCTGACGCTGAGGCCGGTGCTGTCGATGGCGCCGAGCCAGACGGTGTCGCCCGGCTTGCCCGGATGCGGCCACGGCGCGGCGGTGTCGAGCGAGATGTCCGCGAATAGGCGGTCGATGCTCTCCGGCGTCAGGAATTCCTGGGCGTCGACGCTCATATGGGCGGGATCGCCGACATGCCGGTCGCGGACGCGGAACGCCGCCTTGGTGGCCTCGACGAGCCGGTGGACGTAGTCGAAATCCTCGCTCGCTTCGGCCTGCATGCGCGCATAGAGCGCGAGGACGAGCAGCGAGGCGAGGCCCTGGGTGGGCGGCGGCATGTTGAAGACGCGGTGGCCGGCGACGCCGACCGAAAGCGGCTTCACGACCTCGCCGCGGTGGTTCTCGAGATCCTCGAGGCGGATGGGGCTGCCGGCCGCCTCCAGGTCCGCAGCCATCGAGCGGGCGAGATCGCCCTTGTAGAAATCGGCGAAGCCGGCCTCGGCCAGCCGCCCCAGCACCGCCGCCACGCGCTCCTGGCGCAGCCGCGAGCCGATCGGCAGCGGCTTGCCGCCGGACAGATAGACCTCGGCGAAGCCCGGCACGTCGACCAGCTCGGCCAGCTTGACGCCGGCGTTCTCGTGGAGCGTGCGCGTCACCGCGACTCCGTCGCGGGCGTGGCGCGTCGCGTCCTCGAGCAGCCGGGAGACCGGCAGCCTGCCGCCGTAGCGGTCGCGGCTCAGCTCGTAGGCGGCCTGCCAGCCCGACACCGCGCCGGCGACGGTCAGCGCCGAGAGAGGCCCGCGCGAGGGTATCGCCTCGTATCCCTGCCCCCGGTACCAGTCGCGCGAGGCGAGCGCGGCGGAGCGGCCGCAGCCCTGGACGCCGTCGACCCCGCCGCCGTGACGGCCGATGAGCCAGAAGCCGTCGCCGCCGAGCCCGTTCATGTGCGGATAGACGACGGCGATGGTGGAGGCGGCGGCGATCATCGCCTCGACGGCGTTGCCGCCGTCGCGGATCACGTCGAGGCCCGCCTGCGCGGCAAGATGATGGGGCGCCGTGACCATGCCGGCGTAGCTTCGTTTTGTATGGAGCATCAACTCATTCCGGGAGGTTGACTAGTTTTGTAAAAGATTTCTTACTTGCATGGCCGTTGTCAAGAGGCCGATGCTCCATCGGCCTCGGGGGGCGAGCGAAGGAGACGGAGCGGGTGAGCGACAACAGCCAGATCGCCGGGAGCGAAACGGAACGCCCCAGGCCGCGCGACCCCGAACGCACGCGGCGCTCGATCCTCGAGGCGGCGCGGCACGAGTTCTGCCAGCACGGCTTCAACGGGGCGCGAATCGAACGGATCACCCGCAAGAGCCGCAGCAACACGCGGATGATCTACCACTATTTCGGCAACAAGGAAGGTCTCTACCTGGCGGTGCTCGAATCCGTCTATGGCGAGATCCGAAACCTCGAAAGGCAGCTCAACCTCGCCGATTCCGACCCGGTCGACGGCATGGAGCGGCTGGTGCTGTTCACCTTCGACTTCTTCGCCAAGCGAAGCGACTTCATCGCGCTCATCAGCAACGAGAACATCCTGCGGGGAAAATATCTCAAGCGCCTGCCGAGCATCCAGGCGATGACCCTGCCGCTGGTCGACAATATCCGGAACCTGCTGGAGCGCGGCGCGGACGACGGCGTGTTCCGCAAGAACGTCGATCCGATCCAGCTCTACGTGTCGATCGTCGCCCAGAGCCAGCTGCACATCTCCAACCGCTTCACGCTGTCGGTGCTGTTCAGCAAGGACCTCAGCCAGGCCGCCTGGCTGGAGGAGCGCCGCGCGCACTCGCTCGAACTGATCATGTGTTTCCTGAGGGCGGACTGAGCGGCCGGCGTGCCCCGCCCTCTACTCCGCGTCATCACCGGGCGCGGGCGCGGTGATCCATTCCGCTGCCCCCTCCGCGCACGAAGCGACGGTTTTGCCGGGACGTTTGTGGAATGGATTGCCGGATCAAGTCCGGCAATGACGTTTGGGGCGCGGAGCGAGGGAAAACCACATCTCGGAGTTCGCGGCTACTTTCGCACTGGATTCCGGCCTTCGCCGGAATGACGGGTAGTATCGAAGCATCAGCCCCAGTCGTCATTCCGGCGAAGGCCGGAATCCAGTTGCGACGGGGCGGCGTGCACGGCCCATCCTTCGAGATGCGCTTTCAGCGCTCCTCAGGATGAGGACTGTCGGTTGCGGCAAAATCCCGCCTCATCCTGAGGTGCGAGGCGAAGCCGAGCCTCGAAGGATGGGAGGCGGCCTGTCATGGCCGCTGCAACCGGATTCCTAGCCTTCCGGTTGAGACTTGTGCCTTGCCACATACGCGGCGTCATCACCGGGCTTGACCCGGTGATCCATTCCGCTGCCCCATCCGCGCACGAAGCGACGGGTTTGCCGGGGGCGCTTGTGGAATGGATTGCCGGGTCGAGCCCGGCAATGACGTTTGGGGCGCGGAGCGAGGCAAACCGCATCCCGGAGTTCGCGGCTGCTTCCGTTCTGGATTCCTAGCCTTCCGGTTGGGACTGATGCCCCAGCCCCATACGCGGCGTCATCACCGGGCTTGACCCGGTGATCCATTCCGCTGACCCCTCCGCATACGCGGCGATGAGTTTGCCGGGGCGCTTGTGGATTGGATTGCCGGATCAGGCCCGGCAATGACGGTTGGGACTCAAGCCTCGATACTACCCGTCATTCCGGCGAAGGCCGGAATCCAGTTGCGACGGGGCAGCGTGCACGGCCCATCCTTCGAGACGCCGGGCGAAATACCCCGAGCGCGAACAGGTCAGGTGCCGGTCATCACCAGAGCGGCGTCCTTGGCGGACGGCGCGTGCAGCACGGCGGGGGCGCGCGAGAAGGTCCGCCGACCGTTCTTGAGCGCGAAAAGCGGCGGCGCCAGCTCAGCGATCGCCATCGCGGCGCTCTGCGCGTCGACGACGACGAGGTCCGCCGGCCGGCCAGCGGCGATGCCGTAATCCGACAGGTTCATCAACCGCGCCGGCTGCGAGGTGACGAGGTCGAAGCACAGCCGCAGATCCTCCAGCGAGCCGAGCTGCGCGACATTGGCGT
The DNA here is from genome assembly GCA_050186955.1 of Flavobacteriaceae bacterium. GTDB lineage: Bacteria > Pseudomonadota > Alphaproteobacteria > Rhizobiales > Tepidamorphaceae > JACKJP01. The sequence goes on along the minus strand of JBFWXZ010000017.1, from coordinate 19,016 downwards.
AGAGATTCGCCATGCGGATCAGCGAGCAGTCGCCGAAGGGCGTGAACGGGTTGAGGACGTTGTTGGTGGAAACCGAGCAGGTGACGCCGCGACGCCAGGCGCGGTGCGCCGGGGCGACGGCGCGCGGATGCAGGTGGTCGCGGTCGCGGCCGACGAGGAACAAATCGGTCGCCGGCAGCACCGTCAGCGCGACGCCGGAATCGGCCATCATCTTCGACGCCGCCGTCAGCGCCGGCTCGTCCATGGCCGACAGCGTGTTGACGTGGCCGACGGCGACCCGGCCGCCATAGCCGTGCTCGCGCGCCTGCCGGCACACCTCGGCGAGGTCGCCGCGCGCGGGATCGAGATGCATGTCGAGGTGGAAGTCGATATCGACGTCGAAGCGCTTCGCGATCTCGAAGATGCGGGCGATGTGGCCCTTGGGATCGGTGTCGGTGTAGGGGCAGCCGCCGATCAGGTCGGCGCCGGCCTCCAGCGACTCGATCAGCAGTTCCTCGGTGCCCGGATCGTTGAGCAGGCCCTCCTGCGGGAAGACGCAGATCTGCAGGTCGATGGCCCAGGCGTAGTCGGCCTTGAGCTTGCGGACCGCCTCGAAGCTGCGCAGCCCGGCGCGCGGGTCGACCTCGACATGGGTGCGCATGCGCGTGGTGCCCTGGAGGATGGATTTCTCCAGGGTGATGCTGCCGCGGGCGTAGACGTCCTCGACGGTGAAGCCGCGCTTGGCGGCGGACACCGCCGCGATGGCCTGCTGGACCACCGGGGCGTGGCCGCAGCGGTCGAGCAGGCAGGACTTGTCGAGATGCACGTGGGTCTCGACGAATCCCGGCAGGACGAGGCGCCCGCCGAGATCTTCCGAGGGCGCCTCCGAGGCGATGGAGGACGCCACCTCGGCGATGCGGCCGTCGGCGACGGCTATGTCCACGAGACGGTCCTCGGCGCCGACGAGACGGGCGCGCCGGAATATCCGGCTGAGCCCGCTCATTGCCCGTTCACGGCCATCTGGACGCGTGCTCCTTCATCGCCGCCGCCGAGATAGGCTTCCTCGAGGGAGGAATCGGCGGCGATTTCCTCGGCCGTCCCGGACTGCACGACGCGGCCCTGGTCGAGCACATAGGCGCGGTCGGCGACGCCGAGCGTCATCCGCGCCATCTGGTCGACGATGACGATGGTGGTGCCCTCGTCGCGCAGGTCGGCGAGGACCGCGAACAGCTCCTCGATCATCGCCGGGGCGAGGCCGAGGGACGGCTCGTCGAGAAGCAGGACCTCGGGCTTCGCCATCAGGCCGCGGGCGACCGCGACCATCTGCTGCTCGCCGCCCGACAGCAGGCCGGCGCGCTGGTTGATCCGGTCCTTGAGGCGGGGGAAGCGCTCCAGCAGCGCGGCGATCTCGGCCGAGTAGTCGCCCCCGCCGCGGCGGCGCGCGCCGATGCGGATGTTGTCGTAGACCGACAGCTCGGGGAAGACCTGGCGGCCTTCCGGGACCAGCGCGATGCCCTTGCGGGCGATCTGGTGCGCCTCCTGCTTCTGGATGTCGGCGCCCTCCAGCGTCACCCTGCCCTCGACCGGCCGCAGCAGGCCGACGACGGCGCGCATGGTGGTCGACTTGCCGGCGCCGTTGGCGCCGAGGATGCCGATCATCTCGCCCTTGCGGACATTCAGGTCGATATCCTTGAGCACCGGCGCCGCGCCGTAGCCGGCGACCAGCTTGTCGACGGCCAGCACCGGCTCGCCGGACGCGGTCCAGGGGGCGGTCGAGGAGGCGGCACGCGGCCGGCCCTCCATCTCGCCGGAGCCGAGATAGGCCTCGATGACCGCCTCGTTGGCGCGCACCTCGTCGGGCGTGCCGGCGGCGATGGGACGACCGGCATCGAGCACCACGATGTGGTCGGAGATGCCCATGACCATGCCCATGTCGTGCTCGACGAGGACGACGGCGATGCCGTGGTCGGCGATACCGCGGATGAGGCCCGACAGCTCGACCTTCTCGGCTTCCGAGAGGCCGGCGGCCGGCTCGTCGAGCAGCAGCACGCGGGGCTTGAGCGCCAGCGCCCTGGCGATCTCCACCAGCCGGCGGTCGACATGCGGGAGGTCGCCGGCGATGGCGTTGACCGAGCCGCGATAGCCGACGAAGTAGAGCAGGCCGGAGGCGACGCGCCGTTCGTCCTCGTCGCCGAGCGTCGCCAGCGGATTGCCGAGGCTACCGCGCTTGAGGGCGATCATGATGTTGTCGAGGACGCTCAGCGTCTCGAACAGCTTGGTGGTCTGGTAGGTGCGGGCGACGCCGATGCGCGACACCGCGGTCGGCTTGAGGCCGGCGAGTTCGCTGTCGCCGAGGCGGATCGAGCCCCTGGTCGGCCGGTAGAACGCGCCGATCATGTTGAGCACGGTCGTCTTGCCGGCGCCGTTGGGGCCGATGACGCTGGTGATGCGGTGCGGCGGGGCCTCGAAGCTGACGCCCTGGGCGGCGTGGATGCCGCCGAACGAGATGCCGATGCCGTCGACCTTGAGGACGTTGCCGTCGCTCGGCCGGGTGATGAACTCGGCGATCTCCTTCTCGGCGGCCGCCGGGAAGACGTCCTCGCTCTTGCCGCGCCCCACCAGCCGCGACAATGCGCCGACGACGCCGGAGGGAGCGAGCCAGAGCACGAGGATCAGGGTGATGCTGAAGAACAGCAGCCGGTATTCGGCAAGGTCGGCCAGAAGCTCGGGCAGAAGCACCGTCACCAGTGCTCCGAAGAGGGGCCCGAGCGTCCAACCGACGCCGCCAACCATGACGGCGAAGAGGAACAGGATGGACTGCGAGAACATGAACGAGCTCGGCGCGATGAACATCATCAGCGGCGCCAGCACGGCGCCGGCGAGCCCGGTCAGGGCGGCCGAGAGCGCGAAGGCCGAGGTCTTGACGAGGATCGGCGAGAGCGCGGTGGAGCGCGCGGCGATCTCGCTGTCGCGGACCGCCAGCATCGCCCGGCCCCAGCCGCTGCGCAGGATGGCCTGGAACAGCAGCATCGCGGCGCCGGCGAGGATGATCGAGAAGACGGCGATCTGCTTGTCGTCGAGCATCATGGCGCCGATATGCGGGCCCTCGAAGCCCATCAGGCCGTTCTGGCCGCCGGTGAGGTCGCGCGCCTCGATGGTGCCGTGCTCGACGATGAAGCCGAAGGCGATGGTCACCATGGCGAGATAGGGGCCGGTGACGCGCAGGGCGGGAAGCGCCAGCAGCACGCCGACGACGCCGGTCAGCAAGCCGGCGATGACGAAGGCGATCCAGTAGTCGACGCCGTGAATGGTGAGGATGGCGACGGTGTAGGCGCCGATGGCGTAGAAGCCGACATGGCCGAGCGATATCTGGCCGGTCAGGCCGACCAGGAAGTTGAGGCCGACGCCGACCACGGTGGTCAGTGCGATGAGCGCTGCGACGAAGGCGAAGTAGCCGCCGAAGCTGAAGGCCGCGAACGCACAGACCGCGGTCAGCGCGAAGATGGCCAGGGTCAGCGCAAGCTGCGATTGCCGGGAGTTGGAGCTCATGGCGAGGATCCTCAAACCTTGTTGACCGCGGCGCGGCCGAGAAGCCCGTTCGGCATCAGCGTCAGGGCGAGGATGATCACCGAAAACACGACGATCTGGGTGTAGGTGGAGCCGAGATAGGCGGTCACCAGCGCCTCCACGATGCCGTAGAGAAGGCCGGCGATGACGACGCCGGGCGCCGAGGTGATGCCGCCGAGGATGGCTACCGCGAAGGCCTTGAGGCCGAACAGCATGCCCATCTCCGAATGCACCGAATAGAGCGGCGCGATCAGCAGCCCGGCGATGCCGGCGAGCACGGTGGCGATGGCGAAGGAAGTGGCTATCACGGTGCGCGCGTCGATACCCATGAGGCGGGCGGCGTCGCGGTTCTGGACGACGGCGAGCAGCACCTTGCCGAGGTCGGTGCGGCGGAAGACGAGCTGCAGCACGACGGCGATGGCGATGCCGACGACGGGGATCACCAGCTGCAGCGGATAGATGCCGGCGCCCATGATCTCGACCGGGTTGGTAGCGAGCGGCGACGGCAGGCTGCGCGGCTCCTTGCCGAAGGTAAAGAGCACGATGTTGTCCAGCAGGATGCCGCCGGCGACGGTGGCCATCAGCCAGGAATCGGAGCCGCGGGCGACGAAGGGCCGCACCAGCGTGCGCTCGACCACGAGGCCGAGCACGGCGCAGCCGGCGAGCGCCAGCGGGACGGCGACCCAGAAGGGCAGCCCGTAGGTGATCATGAAGGTGTAGCCGAGAACGGCGCCAAGCATGACGGCGCTGCCCTGGGAAAAGTTCACGGTGTTGGACACCGCATAGGTGACGTGGAAACCGAGCGCTATGAGCCCGTACATGGAACCGAGGCCGATTCCCGAAATCACCGCTGAGGTGAGTAGCATACCGTTACCCTCCCGAATTGGGGCACGCAGATCGTGGACAGCGAGACGAACGAGCGGTGGCGGCCCCCGCGAAGCGCGCAGGGGCCGCCGTTCCGTTCGATCCTACTTCTTGTCGAGCGGGATGATCTTGCCGTCGACGAAGTGGGCGAAGGTGTAGTCATCGGGTCCAAGAGCGTCCTGGTTCTCCTTCGAGAACGGCTTCTTGTAGACCTTGATGAGCCCGTCATACTCGTCGATGCCGTAGAGCGCCTCGCGGATCGCCGGGCCCTCGGTGGAGCCGGCCTTCTCGATGGCGACCGCCAGCAGATGCATGGCGTCGTAGGCATTGGCGATACCGGTCGCCGGCGTGACGTCGGCGATGGTCTTGATCTCGGGATACTTCGCCTTGAGCTTGCCCATGAGTTCGGCGGGCTTGCCGCTCATGTCGTCGGTGAAGAGGAACGTCTGGATGAAGTGCACCCGGGCGCCGCTCGGGCCCGCCAGCTCGGTGAAGCGGCCGCCGGCCGGACCCCAGTGCGAGACGATCGGGACTTCCCAGCCCATGCGGTCGAGCGACTTCACGACCTGCGAGGACGGCGCGACGTTGGCGACCATGAACAGCGTGTCGGCGCCGGCTTCCTTGAGGCGGGTGAGCTGCGGCACGACGTCGACGTCGTTGGTCTCGAACTTCTCGACGCCTGCGGCCTTCATGCCGTGGGCGGCGAGCGCGTCGTTGAGCGCGTGCTCGTTCGACTCGCCCCAGGGATTGTTGATGAGGATCATCCCCGGCTTCTTGCTGTCGTAGGTCTTCATCGCGTAGTTGACCAGCGCCTCGCCGACATAGGCGTCGACGGCGGAAACGCGGAAGGCGTAGTTCTCCTCGGCGCCGTTGCGGGTGATCGGCGTGCCGGCCGCCCACGGGTCGATGAAGGGCACCTTGGCCTGGTTCACGAAGGGCACGATGGCGAGCGCCACCGGCGTGTCGAGGCCGCCGATGAGGGCGGCGACGCCCTGGCGCTGGACGAGCTCGCGGGCGGCGAGCAGGCCCTTGCTGGGATTGCTTTCATCGTCGCGGGAGACGAGCTCGAGCGGCCGGCCGAGCACGCCGCCCTTCTCGTTGATTTCGTCGATGGCGATGGTCAGCCCGCGCGTGATCGCCTCGCCCGACTTCGCCGACTGACCCGAAAGCGCGGCGACGAGGCCGATCTTGATCGGATCGGCGGCGAGCGCCGTGCCAAAGGACGACAGCGCCAGCATGCCGGCGCCGAGGCCGACCGCCAGCGCCTTGCGGCGCGTGAGCTGTTTGAACGGTGTAGTCATCTGTATCTCCTCCGTTTGCACCCGGTTTGTACCCGGCGGCCCCCTGGCCCGGCGCGAATGCCCCGCCGAAAAGCCGCCGCACTTCCACCCCTTCCCCTCGGTCCGCTGGGGCGAACTCTACTTTGGATGCAATGATTGCATGCAATCAGAAAGCTGTCTAGTATGTTCGTGCCTCGCCGACGCGTTGTGGATAGGCGCCGGGAACAGCGCCGCTGACCGGCCTTCGACACCAGCGCCAACCGGCATAATTCCGATTCATAACGGGGAGTGGACATGAGCCAGACGACCGCCAAAGCAGCAGTGGACCGGGAGCCGCAATCGCGCCTGGAACAGGACCGGGAAACCGTGAGACTCTTCCTCGAGGCCTCTATGGTCCCCGACCCGGATACCGCCATGACCTATATGGCGCCGGACGTCGACATCACCTTCACCGGCGGCCGCCGCTACACCCATCCGAGCCAGAGCTCGGCGCTCAACGCCCGCCGCTACAAGTGGGTGAAGAAGAAGATGGACCGCTTCGACGTGGTTCCCGGCGACGCGGAGACCATCGTCTACAGCGTCGGCTCGCTCTACGGCGAATGGCCGAACGGCGACGCCTTCGAGGGCAACCGCTATGTCGACCGCTTCGTCGTCCGCGACGGCAAGATCGTCAAGATGGACGTGTGGAACGACAGCGCCGAGCGCCTCCTCCAGAGGCACGACCTCGACGTCTGAGATACGCCGACCCGCATGACAGGGAGCGGGCGCGCCCGAGCGATCAGGAAGCGCCCCTCCCGATCCGCCGCGCATAGGGCTCGAGGATCTGCATCAGGTCCGGCATTGCCTGCACCGACGGCTCGATGAGAGCGCGGGTGGCGACCGATTCCAGATGCCCGCACATGCACCGCATGGCCGTCTCCTCGTCGCCGGCGCGCAGCGCCTCGATGATCTCCAGATGCTCGCTGATCGCGCAGTCCGACGAGTGCGGGCGCCCGTGCAGCGCCAGCGTCAGCCCGCAGCGCAGGCACAGCTCGCGCACATAGCGCATCAGCACCGGGCTGTCGGTCATCTCGGCCAGCAGCAGGTGGAACTCGGTGGCCAGCCGGATCGCCACCGGGTCGCTCTCGCCGGCCGCCCCCTCCTCCTTCTGCACGTGCTCGCGCAGCGCCTTGACCTGCTGCGGCGTCAGCCGGCCCGACAGCCGCGACATGACGACCTGCTCAAGCGCGGTGCGCACGTCGAAGAGATCGCGCGCGTCCTCCCAGCTCGGCTTGGCGACGGTGGCGCCGCGATTGCGCTGGAGATCGACGAGGCCTTCCGCCGCGAGCTGGCCTAGGGCGTGGCGGGCGATGGTGCGGCTGACGCCGAAGCGCTCGCCGAGCGCGTCCTCGGGAAGCTTGGTGCCGGGCTTCAGGGCCTGTTCGAGAACGGCGCGCCGCAAGGCGTCGCAGATCGCGTCGGCCCTTCCCTGGCTGCCGTTCGTATTCGCGCTCATTTTCAGCTCTCCCGACGCTTTCCCGGGCCGCGCCGCCGGTCTATTGCATGCAATCGACGGCCCGTGCACGAGTAGCACGAAGCCGCGATTCTGTTCCAGAGCATGCAAGAAATCCCGGCAGCGGCGGCCGGGCGGAAAGCCTCAGGGCCGGCGGGGGGAGCCCGCCCTACCCGGCGCTGAGCCGCTCGATCTCGTCGGAGGGCTTGGCCGAGCCGGGGTCGAGCGCCCGCAGGATGTAGTCGTCGGCCTTCACCGACCAGTCGTCCCACAGCGCGGAGAGCTCGCCGATCGAGTCCTCGTGCTTGTCGATGCGGATATCGGCGACGGGGAAGTCGTACTCGCCATAGACCCTCAGGCAGGCGGACTGGAGCGGGTTGATCTCCCCGCCCGCCTGCTCGCCACCCTTGAGGCCGGCGATGAGGCGGGCGGCGAGCGGCCCCTTCGTATTCTCGAAACCGGAAACCATCGCCTCGAGGACGGCGGCGCTGGCGATGGCGTTGCCGAGCGCCAGGCAGCCGTGTCCCTGAATGCCGCCCGCATGGTCGAGGCAGCCGGAGCCGGTGTGGTGGCTGGAGCTTCCGTCCATGGCGAAGACGCCGAGCTGCCGCCATTCGGGCTGGATGGCGGCGTCGCGCATGGCGTTCAGCGCGGCTTTCGCGTCGTGCGTCCTGCGGAAGGCGTCGAACCCGACCTGATGCAGGCGCGGGTCGGTGCGCGCCTGGGAGAAGACGACGCAGAGACCGGGCCCGGCCATGCCGACCCGCGCGCCCACGCAGACGCTCGAGGTGGCGACCGCGTAGCCGATTTCACCGGTATCGCTGCAAGTGCCTGCGATGGAGAACGTCATTTGCCTTTTCCTCTTTCAACATTTGTGTGCAGCCGCTAGCGCATCCGCTTTTCCAGCCGCGCCCTCAGAAGTTCCGCGCCGACCATCAGCAGGACCGTGGCGACCACGAGGATCGTCGAGACGGCGAGGATGGTCGGGTCGATCTCGTATTTGATGCTGTCCCACATCCGCTTGGGGAGCGTCGTCGCGGCGGGTCCGCCCAGGAAGACGGCGATCACCACCTCGTCGAAGGAGATGAGGAAGGCGAAGGCCATGCCCGAGATGATCGCCGGGCGGATGGTCGGCAGGGTCACGAACCACAGCGTCTTCATCATGCTGGCGCCGAGGCTGCGCGCGGCCAGCTCCATCGACGGATCGGTGGTGCGCAGCGACGACGACACGACGACGATGACGAGCGGGATGGCGAGGATCGTGTGGCCGACATAGAGGCTGACCGGATTGCCGATCAGGCGCATCGGCGAGAACATGAAATAGAAGCCCACCGCCAGCACGATGATGGGCACGATCATCGGCGACATGAAGAACAGCTCGAGCGCCCGGCGGCCGGGGAAGCGGCCGCGCACGAGGCCGATGGAGGCGAGCGTTCCGAGCTCCGTCGCCAGCACCGAGACCACGGCGGCGATCTGCAGGCTGAACAGCGCCGGCTGGTACCACTGCCGCGAGGTGAAGAAGCTGACGTACCAGCGCAGCGACAGCTTCTCCGGCGGAAACGCCATGTAGGGCGAGGCGTTGAACGAGGCGATGGCGATGATCACCAGCGGCGCGAAGAGGAAGAAGCCGGTGCCGTAGGCGACCGTCTTGAGCAGCAGGCGGGACGATCCGGGGGGCGTCGGGGCGCTCATGTCCTCGATCCTCCCCCGGTCAGCCGCTCCAGCCCCATGACCCAGCTGAAGGCGACGAAGATGACGCTGACGACGACCAGCAGGAGCACCGACAGCGTGGCGCCGAGACCCCAGTTCAGCAGCTCGCTGATCATCGTCTCGATGAGCGTCGCGATGGTGATCTGGCCGGGGCCGCCGAGCAGCGCCGGCGTGATGTAGAAGCCGACCGACAGCAGGAAGACGAGCACGCAGCCGGCGCTGACGCCGGGCAGGCTGAGGGGGAAGAATATCTTGCGGAACGCCGTCAGCGGCGACGCCCCGAGGCTTCTCGCGGCGAGCACCAGCCCCATGTCGATGCGCGACATCACGCCGTAGAGCGGGAACACCATGAAGGGCAGCAGGACGTGCAGCATGCCGACCTGCACGCCGAACATGTTGTGGATCATCTGCAGCGGCTCGGCGCGAAGGCCGAGGCCCATCAGCGCCTGGTTGATCAGGCCGTTGCGCCCGAGGATCACGATCCAGGCGAATGTCCGCACGAGGATGCTGGTCCAGAAGGGAACCAGCACCAGCGCCATCAGCAGGACCCTCGTGCGCCGGCCCTCGGTCGCCATCAGATAGGCGTAGGGGTAGCCGAGGACGAAGGCGAGGAAGGTCACCCAGAAGCTGATCCTGAGCGTGTTGCCGAGCGCGATCGCATAGGTCGGGTCGCCCGACAGCTCGGCATAGTGCCGGAGGGTGAAGCCGGGATCGAAGAAGCTGTAATAGACGAGCGTGAAGACGGGATAGAGAAAGGTCAGGCAGAAGAATGCCAGGGCCGGCAATACCAAAACCCCTTCACGAGACTTCCAGTATTTCGTCATCGAGGGTTCCCTGACACGTTCCGCGTTCGCGACGCGGCGGCAATTTGCGCAACGGGTGCGGGCGGCGCCCCTTCCCCGGAGAGAAGGAGCGCCGCCCGGATCGCTCAGCCCTTCAGCATCCAGCTCGTGTAGTCTTCCGCGAGATATTCGCGCGGCGACTTGCCGTCGGACTGGCGCGGCGTCGCCCACCATTCGACGTTGTTCCAGAACTGGTTCTTGATGTTCTCCGGCGAGGTGTTGAGCGCCGCGGCCTCCTCGGCGCTGAGGAACTCGAACGCCCCCAGATTGCCCGGACCGTAAGGCACCGCCTTCGACATCTCGGCCAGCCGCTTGGCGTCGACCGCGTAGTTGATGAACGACATCGCGGCCTCGAAGTTCGGCGTGTCCTTGACGATGCACCAGTTGTCGGAGGCCAGCTTGCCCTCGTTGTATTCCACCGCCACGGGAGCGCCCTCGTTCTTGGCGGCGATGCCGCGCGGACCGATGGTGCAGCCGATGTCCGCCTCGCCGGTGGTGATGAGCTGGATCGCCTCGGAGTGCGAGCCGTACCACTTGGAGACGTTCGGGCGCAGGCGGTCGAAGCTCGCCCAGGCGCGCGCCTCGTCGACGGGATAGAGGCTGTCGATCGGAGCGCCGTCGGCGACCAGCGCGATTTCCACCTGCGGGCTGACGCCGCCCTTGTAGTTGAACGTCCGCTTGCCGGGGAACTTCGCCGCGTCCCAGACCTCCGCCCAGGTCTTCGGGTGCTTCCCGGTCGGGAAGACGTTGGTGTTGTAGACGATGTTGAACGAGTAGATCTTGTGGCCGATCGAATAGGGCTGCTTCATCTCGGCGGGGAAGTTGTCGAGCTTGGCCTTGTCGATCTTGCTGTAGTCGAGCTTCTCGAGCAGGTTCTCCTGGACGAGCGACAGGATCGCCGGCAGGTCCGTCTCGAGCAGGTCCCAGGTCACGTTCCCGCTTTCCACCATCGCCTTGATCTTGGCGTTGTTGGGCGGCGTGTCCTCGAGGATCTTGATGCCGGTCTCGCGCTCGAAGCCGTTGAAGATGTGCTCGCGCATCGCCTGCGCCCACGAGCCGCCCCAACCGACGACGACCAGTTGCCCGGCGTCGGCCTTGGCGGGCCTGGTGTGGACGAACGGGGACATGAGCACGACACCGCCAGCAGCCGTCGTGCTTTGCAGAAACTGACGCCTATTCAATGTCTTCCGGATATCGCTCATGATAGTCTCCTTCGTTGGACTTTCTGGATCGCCTCTTCCTTCGGCAGGGATCAGGGAACCAATCGCGCCGATCCCGCCTCCCACCACACCCAGACCAGGTCGCCTTCGCCGGCCAGGTTCTTATCCTTCGGCGTGGGATGCTTCACGTTCAGGGTCGTGCCCGCCTCGGTGGAGACGGTGTATTTGATGTGATCGCCGACATAGAGGTGCTCGCCGACCCGCGCGCGCAGCGCGTTGGCGGCAGCGGGCCTGTCGGGACCGATCTTGAGATCCTCGGGGCGCAGCAGCACTGAGCAGGGCGAGCCCACGGCCACCGTCGAGGCGACGCCGGCGACCGGAATGTCGGTGCCGTTCTCGTCGCGGAAGCTGTCGCGCGACATCAGTTGCCCGCGGAGCAGGTTGGACTCGCCGATGAAGTCGGCCGCGAAGTGGCTCGCCGGCGCGTTGTAGATCTCCTGCGCGGTTCCGAGCTGCTCGATCCTGCCCTCGTTCATCAGCGCGATGCGGTCCGACATCGTCAGCGCTTCCTGCTGGTCGTGGGTGACGTAGATGATCGTCGTCCCGAGCTCGCGGTGGATGCGCTTGAGCTCGAACTGCATGTGCTCGCGCAGTTTCTTGTCGAGCGCGCCGAGCGGCTCGTCCATGAGCAGCAGGCGCGGGCTGAAGACCATGGCGCGGGCGAGCGCGACGCGCTGCTGCTGGCCGCCGGAGAGCTGCCGCGGCAGCCGGTCGCCGAGCCCGGAGAGCTTCACCAGATCGAGGGAGCGGGCGACGCTCTCGACGATGTCGGCGCGCTTCCACGAGCGCATGCGCAGCGGAAAGGCGACGTTCTCCGAGACCGTCATGTGGGGGAACAGCGCGTAGTTCTGGAAGACGACCCCGATATTGCGGCGCTCGGGCGGCGATGAGACGATCGACTTGCCGTCGAGCAGGATGTCGCCCGACGACGGCGGCGTGAAGCCGGCGATCATCATCAGCGTCGTCGTCTTGCCCGACCCGCTCGGCCCGAGAAAGGTCATGAACTCGCCGTTGCGCACCGTCAGCGAGGTGCGCTCGACGGCGACGGCGCTCTGATAGGTCTTCGTCAGATCGACGAGCTCGAGCAGGGTCCTGCCGTCTTCCCCCGCACCGCCTGAAGGTGTGTTTGCGGCCATTCAGGCTCCCCTCGACATCAGGGCGGGCATGGCCTCGGCATCGTCGAGCTCGACGCCGGTCTGCGAGGTGATCGGGCCGTAGTGCTCGATGCGGCGGTGCTTGGCGAAGTTGAAGACCGAGCGGCGGATATAGGCTCCGAGCTCCAGGTCGCAATTGTACGAGATCACCTCGTCCTCCTCGGTCACCGCGCGGGTAACCGTCTCGCCCGTCGGAGCGACGATCGACGATCCGCCGATCATGGCGAAGCCGTCCTCGACGCCGCACTTGCCCGCCGCCATCACCCAGGCGCCGTTCTGGTAGGCGGCGGCCTCCAGGCTCAGCCGGTGGTGATGCTCGCGCAGGTGCACGGGCTCGTTGTGGTGGATGTTGCGGGTCGGGGTATTGTAGCCGAGCATGAAGATCTCGGCGCCGCGCAGCGCCATGACGCGGAACGTCTCGGGCCAGCGGCGGTCGTTGCAGATGCACATGCCGATCCGCCCGACCTCAGAGCGGAAGACCGGGAAGCCGAGGTCGCCGACCTCGAAATAGCGCTTCTCCAGATGCTCGAACTCGGGGTCGCCGATCGGATCCTTGGTCCCCGGCAGGTGGATCTTGCGGTAGCGGCCGATGATCTCGCCGGTCGGCGAGACGAGGACCGAGGTGTTGAAGCGCCGGACGGCGCCGCCCTGCGTCAGCTTCTCGGCGAAGCCGAGATAGAAGCCGATGCCGAACTCGCGGGCGGCGTCGAAGAGCGGCTGCGTCACCGGCGACGGCAGGGTCTCCTCGTAGAAGCGGTCGTAATCGGCCGGATCGTCATAGACGTAGCGGGGGAAGAAGGTCGTCAGCGCGAGCTCGGGAAAGGTCACCCAGCGGGCGCCGCGGCCATGGGCCTCGCGCAGCATCTCGGTCAGCCGGCGGACGACCGCGGCCTTGGAATCGCTGAGATGGACCGGCCCCATCTGGGCCACCGCGAAGACAACCTTGCCGTCCATATATCCGCCTCCCGGGGACTGCGATTTTGTGAACGCTAGAGGGTCGGCCCATCATCCTGAAATAAAAATCGCGACGGTACGAATAACTAGAGGTTATGCGACGGCTGCCCACCGCAATTTCCCGGCCGAACGGGGCTCGGGGCCTCAGTCGCCGGCCGCCTCCCGCCCCTGCCCCGGCATCGTCAGGACGATCTTTCCCAGATGCGTGCGGCCTTCCATCAGGGCGTGCGCCTCGCCGATCCGCGACAGCGGGAAGGCCCGCGCGATCCGCGGCGCCAGCCGGCCGGCCTCGACCAGCGGCATGAGATCGGCGCGCGCGCCGGCGACGATGCGCGCCTTGGCGGCGACAGGGCGGTCGCGCAGCGAGGTGGTGAACAGGGTCAGCCGCTTGTGCATCATGCGGCCGAGCGGCGCGGACGCCTCCGCCCCGCCCATGAGGCCGATGACGACGATGCGCCCGTCCATGGCGGCCACCTCGACATTGGCCGCGAGATGGGAGCCGCCCATGACGTCCAGGATGACGTCGGCGCCGCGCCCGCCGGTCAGGCGCAGGACGGTCTCGGCGAATGCGGGGTCGCGGCCGTCGATCACGTGATCGGCGCCGAGGCCGCGCACGAAGGCCGCCTTGCCGGCGCCGGCGCAGGCGATGACGGTCAGCCCCATCGCATGGCCCGTCTCGACGGCGAAGCTGCCCATGCCGCCGGACGCGCCGTGGACCAGCAGCGTTTGGCCGGCGGCGATGCCGCCGAGATCCACCAGGTTGGACCATATGGTCGCCATCGCCTCGGGCAGGCTGGCGGCCTGCGCAGCATCCAGCCCGTCCGGCCACGGCAGGAGATGGTCGGCGCGGGCGCGGAGCCATTCAGCCTGCGCGCCGCCGTCGCAGAGAGCGCAGACACGGTCGCCGACCCGCCAGCCGGCGACGCCCGGCCCGACCTCGTCGACGATGCCGGCCGCCTCGATGCCGGCGACCGGCAGAGCGAGCCGGTAGCGGCCGCGAAACAGCAGCAGGTCGGAATAGTTCAGCGCCGCCGCCTCGACGCGGACGCGCACCTCGTCGGGCCCCGGCCGGGGCACGGGCAGCTCTCGCACCTCAGGCGCCGCGAGCGGCCCGGAATCGTCCCTCCAGATCACCGCCTGCAAGAAATCAGCCCCTTCCCCTGCCAATCACGCCGGAACCCGCCGGAATACGGGGGATTCCGCTTGCCGGACGCTAGAGCCACGATGCATCATTTGAAAATAAGAAAACGACCCCCTCGAATAATGGCAAGTTATGCGATGATCCGCCTGAGACAGCTCGAGGTCCTCTGCTCGGTCATAGAACTGGGCACCACGTCGGCCGCCGCCGAGGCGCTGTCGGTCAGCCAGCCCGCCGTCTCCAACATGATCCGCCATATCGAGGACCTCGCCGGCTTCCCGCTGTTCAAGCGCGAGAAGGGCCGCCTCGCCCCGACACCCGAGGCGCTGCACATCGCGCAGGAGGCGCAGCATCTGTTCTCGCAGCACAAGCGCGTCGACCGCATCATCCAGCAGTTGCGAGGCGGCACGGTCGGACGGCTCAACGTCATCGCGACGCCGTCGACCGGCTACGCGCTGCTGCCGCGGCTGATCTCCGAATTCACCAGCAGCCGGCCCGAGGTCAGCCTGTCGCTGGAGGTCGGCAGCGTCGACGAGATCATCCAGCGGCTGATCAGCGGCAGCGCCGATCTCGGCTTCTCGATCACCTCGCCGCGGCATCCCGCGCTCAGCGTCAGGCCTATGGCAGCCGGCGAGATGGTCTGCGTGCTGCCGCCCGACCACGAGCTGGCGCGCTCGACCACCGTGAAGGTCGTCAACCTGAACAATGTCCGCCACATCTCCTACGGCGCCGGCACGCCGCTCGGCCAGATGATCGACGCGGTATTCTCCCGCCACGGCGTGGAGAGGCGATTCTTCTGCGAGGTCCGCCACACCTCGACGGCGCTCGAGATGGCGGCGGCGGGCTGCGGCGCGGCGCTCGTCGACAGCTTCGCGCTGATGGGGCGGCGGCGCGACGACATCGCGGTGCGCCGGATCGAACCGGTGCTCAGCGTCAACCTGCACAGCGTCACCTCGACCCTGTTCCCGACCTCCCACGTCGCCATGCAGTTCCAGGAATTCATGCGCGAAGCCCTCCACAGCCCCGAGCAGTGGGAGGAATGGGGGATAATCTAGGGTTATTCCTGAGGGCGATAATTTTATTTCTAAATGCAGGAGTGGACTGCTGTGATCCGATCCGACGCGGGACCCTCGCGGACCGCCAAGCCCATCGTGAGCGAGACGCGACCCCGCCTGCCGGCGGCGGAAGGCTGACAGGGTAGATCGCGCGCATGGAATTCGACACGGTCATTCATTCGGGCACCATCGCCACGGCGGACGGGACGGCGAAGGGCGACATCGGCATCCGCGACGGGCGGATCGTCGCCGTCGCCGAACGGCTCCCCGGCGGCGACGAGCGCATCGACGCGGGCGGCCGCATCGTCATGCCCGGCGGCATCGAGGCGCACGCCCATATCGCGCAGGAAAGCTCGTCGGGCATCATGAGCGCCGACGACTATCTCTCGGGCTCGGTCTCGGCGGCCTTCGGCGGCAACTCGACCATCATCCCCTTCGCAGCGCAGCACCGCGGCCAGTCGGTGGACGACGTCGTCGCCACCTATGCGCAGCGCGCCACCTCCTCGGTCCTCGACTATTCCTGGCACCTGATCATCACCGACCCCACCGAGGCGGTGCTGACCGAGGAGCTTCCGCGCGCCTTCGCCAGGGGCATCACCAGCTTCAAGGTCTTCATGACCTACGACCTGATGAATCTGGGCGACGGCGGGATGCTCGACATCCTGACGCTGGCGCGCGAGCACGGCGCCATCACCATGGTCCACGCCGAGAACAACGACATGGTGAAGTGGATGAACCGCCGGCTGGCGGGCAAGGGGCTGACGGCGCCGAAATACCACGCCATCTCGCGTCCGCAGCTCGCCGAGGAGGAGGCGATCAACCGCGCCATCCAGCTCGCCAAGCTGGTCGACGCGCCGCTCTTCATCGTCCATGTCTCGACCGCCGGCGGCGCCGAGATCGTGCGCCGGGAGAAGTTCAACGGCGCGACTCTGTTCGCGGAGACCTGCCCGCAATATCTGGCGCTGACCCGGGACGACCTCGACCGGCCGGGAATGGAGGGCGCGAAATACATCTGCTCGCCCCCCTTGCGCGGCCGCGACACCCAAGAGGCGCTCTGGCACCACGTGGCGATGGGCACCTTCGAAAGCGTCAGCTCCGATCACGCGCCCTACCGCGCGGACGAGACGGGCAAGTTCCTCCATGGAAAGGACGCCCCCTTCCCGAAGCTCGCCAACGGCATGCCGGGGATCGCCGCGCGCCTGCCGTGGCTGTTCTCCGAAGGGGTGGTGAAGGGCCGCATCACGCTGGAGCGGTTCGTCGCGCTCGGCTCGACCAACGCGGCGAAGACCTTCGGCTGCACGACCAAGGGCCGGATCGCGCCGGGCATGGACGCCGACATCGCGATCTGGAACCCGGCGACGGTGCGCAAGGTCACCCTCGCCGACCAGCACGACAACATGGACTACACGCCCTTCGAGGGCATGGAGCTGCAAGGCGTCCCGGAGATCGTGATGAACCGCGGCAGGACCATCGTCGCCCATGGCGAGCTGAAGTCGCGCGAAGGCACCGGCCGCTTCTTCGGCCGCGCGCCGGTCGACATGCGCGGCCGGCGCGGCTTCACCGCGCCGGAATTCGACCCGTCGCGGAATTTCGGCACGGAGCTGCGCTGATGCCCATCCTCGTCGTCAATCCGAACTCCTCGGTGCCTGTCACCCGGAGCATCGCCGAGGCCCTCGCCCCGCTCGGCGACATGTTCGAGGTGATCCGCCGCGCCGACGGGCCGGAGACCATCCGCACCGACGAGGACGTCGCCGCCGCCGGGCTGGCCTTCGTCGAGATCGCCGAGGCGCGGCCGGACGCGGCGGGCTTCATCACCGCCTGCTTCTCCGATCCCGGCCTCGACCTGGCGCGCCGGCGCGTCGGCCAGCCGGTGACCGGCGCGCAGGAGGCGGCTGTGCTGGAGGCCTGCGCACGGGCGGAACGCTTCGGCGTCATCGCGCTGTCGGAACGCGCGATCCCGAGACACATGAAGCGGATCGATGCGCTCGGCCTCATCGACAAGCTGGTCGGCGAGGCGCCGCTGCGGGACGCCTCGGCGGAGGATTCCGGCAGCGAACAGCTCTATGCGCAGCTACGCGACCTCGCCTACGGCCTGCGCGAGCGCGGCGCCGGCGCGGTGGTGCTCGGCTGCGCCGGCATGGCGCGGCAGGCGGCGCGCCTCGAGGACGAACTCGGCATCGCGGTGATCGATCCGGTGGCGGCGGCCGGCCGGCTGGCGCTCGGCAGGCTCGGCTCCCAGGAAGGAAAATCGGCGTGATCGTCCATATCGACGGAAAGTTCCTGCCCACGGACGAGGCGCGGGTGTCGCCGTTCGACCGCGGCTTCCTGATGGCCGACGGCGTCTACGAGGTGACGTCGGTGATGGGCGGCAGGCTGGTCGACTACGACGATCACATGGCCCGGCTCGGGCGGTCGATGTCGGAGATGGAGCTGCGCCTCGACTGCAAGCCGGAGCGGCTGCTGGAGATCCACCGCGAGCTGGTCGCGACGAACGGCGTCGGCGAGGGCGGCGTCTACCTGCAGGTGACGCGCGGCGCGCCCGCCAGCCGCGACTTCCTGTGGCCCGATCCGGCGAAGGTGGGGCCGACGCTGTTTCTCTACGCCTTCAACAAGGCGCTGATCGACACCCCGGCCGCCCGCGACGGCATCCGCGTCAAGACCGTGCCCGACCTCCGCTGGCATCGCCGCGACATCAAGACGGTGCAGCTGCTCTACTCGTCGGCGGCCAAGTCGCAGGCGCATGCGGAGGGCTTCGACGACGTCTGGATGACCGAGGACGGGACGGTGACCGAAGGCAGCTCCAGCAACACCCATATCCTGCTCGGCGGACGCATCGTCACCCGGCCGCTGTCGGCCGCGATCCTGCCGGGCATCACCCGCGCGGCGCTGCTGCGCTACGCCGCCGAGGCCGGCATCGAGGTGGAGGAGCGGCCCTTCAGCGTCGCCGAGGCGCAGGCCGCCGAGGAGGCCTTCGGAACCTCGTCGACGAGCCTCGTGCAGCCGATCGTCGCCATTGACGGCGTGGCGATCGGCAAGGGCGTCCCCGGCCCGGGAACCGCCCGGCTGCGCGAGATCTACATCGAGGAAAGCCGCAAGGCGGCGATCTAGAAAGGCGACAAGATGCCATCCCCGCAAATCCCCGCCCTTCCCGACACGGCCGGCAAGACCACGGCGGTGTTCGGGTCCTGCGTCCTCGACGGCAGCGGCGGGGAGCCGCAGGTGCTGCGCGACCGCTGGGTGATCATCGAGGGCGACCGCATCGCGGCGATCTCCGAGAGCCGGCCCGCCGGCGCCGACATCGTGATCGACCGGCCCGGCCGCTTCGTGCTGCCGGGGCTGATGAACCTGCACAACCACTGCTACAGCGAGGCCATCGCCCGCAGCCACGCCGAGGACGGCGCCGGCAAGCGGGTGAACCAGAGCATCGTCTACACGGTGCTGCTGCCGCTCTCGAAGACCGGCCTCGACGTGCTGACGCCCGGGGAGCGGCTGGCCGTCGCCCGGATGGGGATCGTGCAGCTGCTGCTCGGCGGCGCGGCCTCGGTGATGGAGCCGTTCCGCAACGGGCTGCCGGAGATGTTCGACGCCGCGGCCGAGCTGGGGCTGCGCTTCTGGGGCGCGCCCTATCTGTTCTCGGCCTCCGATCCGCGCGCCGGCGGCGACGGCGTGGAATACAACACCGCTTCGTCGGAGGGCAGCGACAACGCGGTCGACCTCGCCGCCTGGAACGCGCTCTACGAGAAATGGCACGGCAGGGAGAA